>JBKPCT010000278.1:0-3908 GCA_046727515.1 Actinomycetota bacterium
TGCATCCAGGTCCCGCTGACCGAGACGATCTGGCCGAAGAAGTACAGGCGGTAGTTCCGGTGCTTGCGGATGCTCGAGAACGTCCGCGAGTTGAGCGCGAGGAGAGCGGCGGTCACGCCTCGTCCTCGACGAGCCGCGAAAGCGCCTCCATCGCGCGATCGACCGCGGCGAGCTCCGCCGGCGCGAGCCCCTCGAGCCGCTCGGCGAGCCACGCGGTCCGGCGCCGCCTGACCGAGCGCAGCGCCCGGACGCCCTTCGGCGTCAGCGCGAGCCGGATCCGACGCGCGTCCTCGGTCGACCGCGTACGGACGACGAGTCCGGCTGCCTCCATCCGGTCGAGGTAGCGCGTCATTGCCGGGGCAGACACGCCCTCGCGTGCGGCGAGCTCCCGTGCCCCGAGCTCGGGATGCAACCGGATCTGGGCGAGCAGCGACGCCTGGCCGCCGGTGATTCCCTCGGCGTGCGCCTCGCGGCGCAGATGCCGGTTGAGGTGAAGGAGAACGGGCCGGAGTCGATTCGCAAGCTCGACTGAATCGACTACGATGACAGGCATTTCGTTACCTATGGTAACGAATTTACTTCGATCCACGGTGGCTCGAGGAGCTACCTGGTGAGGTGCCGGCGGGCCGCGGTTCAGCCGCGACAGAGCCGGACGGCCTCTGCGTAGGCGGTCTGATCGCTCTCGCCGCCCCAGACTCCGCCGACCTTGAAGTCGGGCTCGCCGATCAGGATGCCGTCGGCGCGCTCGTAGAACTCCTTCACGTTCTCGAGACCGATTCCGCTGCCGATCAGAACCGGCAGCTCCACCGCCCGCTTGACACTGTCGAGTCGCTCCCAGGTCGGCGGAATCGGGCTGCGCGGGCCGGAGACGATCACCGCGTCGACGCCGCCGCGCTCGGCGAGGTCCTGCGCTGCGTACTCGATCGGGACGTCGAAGAGCGGGTGTGCGTGCTTGACGTGGACGTCGCCGAAGATCAGCACCTCCGAGCCGAGCGCGCGCCGCAGGCGGGCGAGCTCGGCGGCGCAGCCCTGGATGATCCCCTGGTCGGTCACGTAGGCCCCGATCACGACGTTGCAGCGGATGAAGTCGGCGCCGCAGATCTCCGCGATCGAGAGCGCCTCCGCACATGCGTTGCGGAGGATGTTGACGCCGACGTGCATCGACGTCGCGCGGCGGACTTCCGTGACGAGCACCGCCATCGCGGCAACCGTGGCGGGCGGGACGTGCTCGCGGAAGAGTGGGACATCGCCGACGTTCTCGACGATGCACGCGTCGAGACCCGCGGACTCGAGCTTCTCTGCCTCGGAGAGCGCGCAGGCCACGAGCTCGTCCATCGTCTTGTCGTTCTGCGGCGCGTCCGGAAGCGCCGGCATATGGATCATCCCGACGATGGGCTTCTTCGAGAGCAACTCGTGCACGCGGCGATCCTACGCGCCGATGATTCCGTCGTGCCGCGGCTTCTTCGTGTCAGAAACCCGGACCGAACCGGATCGGGTCGGCGTCCCGCCGAGATGCCGGCGCACGGAGCTCTCACGCTCATCTCAGGTCGCGTTTGTACGGTCGGCGGCCGGAGACCACGACCACCAAGGAGAGCCGTGTCAATCGAACCCGACCACCGAACACTCAGCCGTGGCGCGCTGATCAAGGCAGCCGGCGGCGCAGGCCTCGCAGTTGCCTTCGGCGCGCGTGCCGTCGACGCGCTCGGCGCCGATGCAGAGACGACAGCGACATGCGTCCTGACGCCCGAGGTCACCGAGGGCCCGTACTGGATCGACAACAAGCTCACCCGCAGGGACATTCGCGAGGGCAAGCCGGGACTGCCGCTCGTCCTCGAGCTCACGATCGTGAGCGCGAACACCTGCAAGCCGATCAAGGGCGCAGACGTCGAGATCTGGCACTGCGACGCGCTCGGGAACTACTCGGGCTACGACTCAGGCTCGTCCAGCGGCGGGCCCGGCGGAGGTCCCGGCGGCCATGCGACTCCGACGTCGAGCACGCGCTACCTGCGCGGCCACCAGCGGTCGAACGCGGCCGGGAAGGCGAGCTTCCTGACCGTGTTCCCGGGCTGGTACCAGGGCCGAACTCCGCACGTCCACATGAAGGTGCACGTCGGCAGCGCCGACAGGGTCGTCCACACCGGCCAGGTCTTCTTCAACGAGGCGGTCACCGCCGCCGTGTACAAGCAGGCTCCCTACTCGAGCCACGGCCCGGCCGATACCTCACATGCGCGGGACATGATCTTCGCCCAGGCCGGCGGGTCGCGCGCGGTCGCCCGGCTGTCGAGTCGGCCGCGGGGCGCGAGGGGCTACGTCGGCGGGATCGTGATCGGAGACGCGTCCGCGTAGCCGTCGCTCAGTCCCCGCGCGCGAGGAAGCGCGCGACGTCCTCGGCGTCCGCCACGAGCGCCTGTCGCTCGCCTCGCTTCAGCGGCGCGAAGGGCTGATCGATCGTCACGACGCCCTGGCGTAGGCTCCAGGTCGCGACTGCACGGGCGCGGGCGTACGCGAAGGGCCGGTAGTGGGCTTCGGCCGAGGCGCGGCGCGGGTAGTGCTCGAGCAGCGACTCGCGGGAGCGCCAGCCGACGAGCAGCGGGTCCCACTGGTCGAGCAGGCATGCCCGCGGTGAGCCGGCGGCGATTCCCCTCTTCAATGTGAGGAGACCGTCGTCGCGGCGCACGAGCTCGGCCGCGATGGCACCCAGGCCTCGGCGGACATCCCGAAGCGGCAACCCTGCCCACTTCGCCAGATCGTGATCGGCGGCCGGGGCATGACCGCGGAGGTACCGCCGTGCAAGCTCCGCGAGTGCACGCTCGCGCGGGGCGCGGGCGGCCAGGTCGAGCCAGTCGCGCGCGAGTACGTACGTGTGGCTGTTGCCGAGCAGCGGGCCGCGGACGGCGGTGCCGCGCAGGCACGCGAGCATGAGCAGGTGGACGAGTGCTTGTCCGGCCGTCTGGACTCCGACTGCCGCGACGCGCTCGCGCAGCTGGTCGCGCGTCTGCGGCCCTTCCTCGGCCAACGCCCGCTCGATTGCGGCGACCCCGCGCTTGGCCGCGCGGGCCGTCACGCCCGTCTGCGCGAGGCGGCGGGCATTGCCGGTGTAGAGGGGCGGCGTCGTCAGCTCGTGGAGCCACCAGTAGTCCTCCTTGCGGACGAGTTGCAGCGTGCCGCGGTTGAGCCAGCCGACCACCAGCGTCCGCTCCTTCGTGAGAGCGCGATCCACATCGGCCGCCGAAAGGCTGCTCGTACGCGCGCGGACCGCCAGGCGCGCGCTGCGCAAGTCCTGCGCCTGCACCGCCAGCAAGTGCTCGCAGACTGCGACCCCGTCAGCCGCGTGCTCGTCGGCGAGCAGCTGGGCCGAAAACCTCTGTGCCCAGACGTCTGTGCTCAATCGAGGCGCATCAGGGGGAGGGTACGGCGTTACGGCACCGCTTCACCAGCGCGGTCGGCATGCTCGACCGCGCGGGCGAGCTCGACCCGCGAGGAGACCCCGACCTTGCGGAAGATGTTCCGAAGGTGGGTCTCGACCGTCTTCTTGCTGAGGAAGAGCATGGCGGCGATCTCGGGGTTCGTCTTGCGCTCGACGACGAGCCGCGCGAGCTGGAGCTCGCGCTCGGTCAGAGACGCGATCCCAGCCTCGTCGCTCTTTCCCGGCTGTGAGCGACGGTGGATGTGCTGCCCGAGCTTCCGCAGCTCACGCTCCGCCTCGTCCCGGTGGCGGAGCGCGCCGCGCGCCTCCAGCTCCCGGGCGGCATGCTCGAGCTCGGCGACCGCGCGCTCGATCTCGCCCGCCTCGGCGAGCGCGCGGCCGGCCAGCACGCGTGACAGCGCTGCCTCGACCGGCGCGCCCACGTCGTCGCCGGTGGCGGCCGAGACGAGCGCTCGCCTGGCCGCGCGCGCCGGGTCGCCGG
>JBKPCT010000279.1:0-15980 GCA_046727515.1 Actinomycetota bacterium
GAGCTCGGGGCGGTGCGGGCGACACGGATCGGCTTTGTCTTCCAGCAGTTCTTTCTCGCCGAGCACTCGACCGCGTTGGAGAACGTCGCCGACGGGCTGCTGTACGCAGGTGTGCCGTTCGGAGAACGTCGCGAGCGGGCGGCCGAGACACTCGCCCGGATCGGGCTGGGCGACCGACTCCGCGCGCGTCCGACGCAGCTCTCGGGCGGTGAGCGGCAGCGGGTGGCGATCGCCCGCGCGCTGGTCGGTCGGCCGGCGATCGTGCTCGCCGACGAGCCGACCGGGAACCTCGACAGCGCCACCGGCGAGACGATTCTCGCCCTGCTGGACGAGCTGCACGCGGAGGGGGCGACGATCGTCGTGATCACCCACGAGCGCGAGATCGCGGCCCGCCTTCCCCGCCAGATCATGGTGCTCGACGGCCGGATCGTCAGCGACACGAACGCCGATCCGGGCCCGCGCGCCGACCGGCTGCGTGAGCACGCTGCGCACACCGCTCGACCGGAGGAAGACCGATGACCCGGATCAGCCGGCCCGGCAGCCGCCTCCGGCGGGCGAGCCTGCTCGTGCCGGCGATCGGTCTCCTTGCCGGAGGATTCGTCGTCGCCGCGACTCTCGCGACTGCGGCGACACCCACAAAGTCGACGAAGCCGACGTCGTCGACGACCCCGACGTCGTCGACGACTCCGCCGTCGTCGACGACTCCGCCGTCGTCGACGACTCCGCCGTCGAACACGAAGCCGAAGAACTGTCGACCGAACGAGATGAGGCTGGTTGCCGGCAGCCCCCAGACGGCAAAGGTGGGATCGGCGTTCGGGACCAACCTGCAGGTCACGCTCGCGAACAAGAGCGGCTGCACGCTGACCGGCTCCCCGGGCGGCGTCTCGGTCACGTTCACCGCACCCTCGGGCGGCGCGAGCGGGACGTTCGAGTCCACCGGGTCGAACTCGGCGACCGTCGGTACCGACGCGAGTGGAGTCGCGTCGGCGCCGATCTTCAACGCCAACAACAGCGAGGGCGACTACGAGGTGAGCGCGACGTCCCGTTACGGCAGCGTCACCTTCCACTTGACCAACACCGCCACGGGCGTGGCGGCGTCGATCGCCGCCGCCGGTCCGACCGAGCAAGCGGGGACCGTGAACACGCAGTACCCCCAGCCGCTGCAGGCGAAGGTACTCGACGCCCACGGCGCGGGAGTGCAGGGAGTGACGGTCAGCTTCTCGTTGGGGACGGGGCCCTCGGGGGCAGGGGCGAGCTTCCTCGGCGGCGGCGCACAGGCGACCGCACGGTCCGACGCCTCAGGGCTTGCAACCTCTCCGGCCGTCGTCGCCAACAGCACACCCGGCCGATTCACCGCCACGGCGTCGGCCGAGGACGTCTCCGGCGCGATCACCTTCAGCCTCGACAACCACGCCGCCGCCTACACGGTCAAGGCGACCGGCCAGGCCAGCCAGACGGCGACTATCAACAGCCGCTTCCCGGCGCGGCTCCAGGTCAAGGTGCTCGACCAGGCAGGCCAGCCGATCGAGGGCGCCACGGTCACGTTTACCGTTGCGACCGGGCCCTCCGGGGCGACCGGCGCTTTCGTCGGCGGTGCAGGCGCCCAGGCGACCGCGCTGACCGACGTTGCCGGGAAGGCCATCTCACCGGCGCTCGTGGCCAACGGCACCCCGGGGCGCTTCACCGCCACTGCCACCGTCCCGGGCGGCATCAGTCCGGTCAGCTATACGCTCCGCAACCTGGCCGGCGGGCTAAGGGCCTCGCAGGCACTCATGACCGCCGCCGTAACCAAGCCCTACCGGGCGCGGCTCCGCGCCCGCATGCTCGGCGGGAGGACTCAGCCGCTCGACGGGATCAGCGTGACCTTCACCGTCTCCAAGGCGGCAAACGGGGCCGGCGCGACGTTCCCCGACGGCACCGGCCAGGCGACCGCAACCACAAACGGCGCCGGGTGGGCGACCTCGCCGGTCCTGACGGCCAACAGCACGGCCGGCAGCTTCACCGCCTCGGCGACAAGCACCGGAATTGGCAGGACGGTGGGCTATCGGCTGCGAAACATCGCCGGGAAACCCGATTCGATCACCGCCGGCGCAGCGTCGGGCGAATCCACCACGGTCGGCTCCCGCTTCCCGATCCGCCTCGCGGTCACCCTCGCCGACGCCGACGACAACCCCGTCGTCGGGGCGATCGTCACCTTTGCCGCCCCCAAGCACGGCCCGAGCGGTCGCTTCACGATCCATCCGGCGAACAAGCCGCGCGCGACTCGCAAGAGCCGCGTCGTGCGAGTTCGGACCGACAGCGACGGGATCGCCGTCGCACCACCGCTCACCGCCAACAGCGAGCCGGGCGGCTACGTCGTCCCCGCGACCGTGGCTGGCAGCCGGCAGCACACTGCATTCGCGCTCGTCAACAAACCGGCCGCGGCCCCATGAGTGAACGTGCAGGCCTCGGTCGGCACCGCCTGCACCTGACCGACATCGCGCGGGTCGCCAGTGTGGGGTTGCGAACCCGGCGCCTGCGGGCGGCGCTCTCGGCGCTCGGGATCGCGATCGGCGTCGCGGCGATCGTCGCGGTTCTAGGCCTGTCCTCCTCCTCGCAGGCGGGCCTGCTGGCCGAGATCGACCGACTCGGGACAAACCTGCTGACGGTGACGAACGGGCAGACGTTCACCGGCGAGACCGCCGAGCTGCCGCTCGCCGCGCCCGCGATGATCTCCCGCATCGGCCCGGTCACCGAGGTCGAGGAGACAGGCTCGACCGACGCCGGCGTCTACCGCAGCCCACTCATCCCGAGCATCAACACGAACGCACTCTCCGTCCAGGCAGCCAGCATCGGCTTGCCCGAGACGGTCGGGACCACAGTCGCCCAGGGTCGCTACCTGAACAAGGCGACCGCCCGCCTCCCCGTCGCCGTTCTCGGCTCGGAGGCCGCGCAACGGCTCGGCATCAGCCGCATCTTCCCGGGCGAGCGAATCTGGCTCGGCGGTCAGTGGTTCTACGTCATCGGCATCCTCGAGCCGGCAACCCTCGCCTCGGACATCGACAGCTCGGTCCTGGTCGGCTTTCCGGCTGCCAAGCGGTTCCTCGGCTTCGACAACCACCCGACGACGGTCTACGTCCGGTCGGAGACGAGCCAGGTCGAAGCGGTTCAGAACGTCCTCGCCGCCACGGCCAATCCCCAGGCGCCGAACGAGGTCGACGTCAGCCAGCCCTCCGCCGCGCTTACTGCCCGCGCGAAAGCCCGGAGCGCCCTGAACGGCCTCTTCCTCGGCCTCGGCGCCGTCTCGCTGCTCGTCGGTGCGGTCGGGGTCGGGAACATCATGCTGATCGGCGTCCTCGAGCGTCGCTCCGAGATCGGCCTCCGCAGGTCGCTCGGCGCAACCAAGGGCCAGATCCGCACGCAGTTCCTCGCTGAGGCGATCCTTCTCTCCCTGCTCGGCGGCGCGGCCGGCGTCAGCGCCGGGGCACTTGCCACCGCCGTGTACGCGAACACCAAGGGATGGGCGACGTCGATCCCGACCCTCGCCTGGGCCGGCGGGCTCGCCGCAGCGATCGGAATCGGGGCGGTCGCCGGCCTGCTGCCGGCGCTTCGCGCAGCCCGCCTCGCGCCGACCGAGGCACTTCGAACGGTCTAGGAACGCTCGCCGATGACTCGGAGACTTTCGGCGGCCACGGCAACACTGGCGCTCGTCGTCATCGTTCCGGCTGCGGCTCCTGCCTTGTCGACTCTCACAGAGCGGCCGACGGGCGGGCACCCAGGCGGGACGGCAACCGGGTCCGGCACGGTCCGCGAACCGAGGAGCGAACTCAGCCGCGTACGGGCGCCGGGGCCGATCAGCGTCGCGCTCGGACCGACCCGACAGACCAAGCTCTTCGTGCACCCGGGCGAGCAGGTCAAGCGTGGTCAGCTGCTGGCTCGCACCGAGAGCCCGACCCTCCAGCGGCGACTTCGCTCGGCCGAGTCGGCGCTCGAGAACGCTCGCGCCCGGCTCGACCGCGCCAAGCGGCAGGCGACGGAGCGAACCCGCCGCGAGCAACTGTCAGCGGCCCGCGCGTCGGCGGTTCGGACTGCGCAGGACGCCCTGGACGCGACGCGTGCGAGGGCGCAGACAAAAAGCGCTGGCGTCGAGCAGCAGACCGCCCGTGCGAGGCAAGCGCTGGCCGAGACGCAGCGCTCCGCTCTCGCCTCCGACCAGAGTCTCCGAGCGGGCGCAGATCGGGCGCAGCGCTTGCTCGAGCGGGCGCGCACGGCGGCGACCGCCGATCGGGCGCAGCTCGACCAGCGGATTGCCGAGGCGAAACAAGAAGTGGCCCGGGCACAGAACTCGGCGCAGGCCTCGGGCGAGCGGCTACAGGCCGCCGTGGACGAGGCACAGCAGGCGCTCGTTGCTGCCAAGGACAGCCAGGCGCAGAACACGCAGAGCTACCAGGCCGCCGTCGACGAGGCGCAGCAGGGCTCCAGCCAGGCGGAGAACACACTCTCGAGCGACCAGGACAAAGTCTCCGCGGCCAGGTCCGACCGCGACCAGGACGAGAACGAGGTCGGGTCGCGCCGGGAGCGGGTCGACGACTTGCACTCGAAGGCCAAGGCGGATGCGGCAGCGCTCGACGCCTGCAAAGCCAAGCCGCCCTCAGAGGGCTGCCGCGCTGTCCGGGACAGCTACGACAAGGATGTCGCAAGGCTGGAGGACGAGAAGGCTCGGCTGGCGGAGGCGGAGTCGAATCTGGCCGACGCAGAGAGCAGCCTCTCGAGCCTGGAGGACACGGTGACGGGCGATCAAGCTGCCGTCGCCTCCGCTCAGAGCACGCTCGCAAACGCGCAACAGGCACAGTCGTCGGGACAGGCTGAGGACGCGCAACGCGTCCAGGCAGCCGAGGATGCGCTCGCGTCCGCTCAGGCAACCGCCGCGTCGGGTGCGTCCGCGAGTCAAGCGACGGTCTCGAGGGCAAAGCGCTCGCTCGACTCGGCGAGCGGTACGCGCGACTCTCGGCTTTCCCGCGATCGGCAGGAGGTCGTCCGGGCACAGTCGTCGCTCGAGAGCGCGCAGCAGAAGCGGACAGCCGGCAGGAGCAGCAGCGAGACGGCCGTACGCTCGGCTCGGGAAGCGCTGGAGTCGGCCGAGACTGCCCGGCGCTCCAGCCTCGCCGAACGAGAACGGGAAGTTGCCGCCGCCGCTGCCGCATCCCGTTCTGCACAGGAATCGCTGAACTCAGCCCTCGCTTCGAGCTCCGACTTCGTGAATGCTCCGACTCGCTCGGACCTCGCCATCGCGGAGACGAAGGTCGAGCTCGCAAAGCTGGCAGTGGTCAGTGCCCGCGATCGCCTCGCCGAGGCGAGCGAGCTGCGGTCGCCGGCGGCCGGGACGGTCGCGGACGTGAATCCGGTTGCTCGGGACTCGGTTCTCTCCTCGGGCGCCGGCGCCGGCTCCATTTCGCTGACCGACCTCGGCGCCCCGCAAGTCACCGTCAGCCTGGCCGCCGAACAGTCAACGAGCATTCGCGTCGGCCAGCCGGCGTCCGTCACGCTCTCCACGTCGCCGGCCAAGCAGCTGGCAGCTCACGTCATCTCGGTCGGCCCGGTCCTGCCCGCGGCCGACGGCACGAGCAGGCGCGAAGTCACCTTCGCCCTCGACGAAACCGACCCGAGCGTCAAGCCCGGCACGACCGCCCGCGCCGAAGTCGTGCCCGACGAAGACGACACCGCCGTCCGGCTGCAACGCCTCCGCGAACGACTCGCGGGCCAGCAAGACGTCGCCCGCCAGGCAGACACCGGCGTCGTCGGGATCGCGACCAAGTACCTGGGCGTGCCCTACGTCTGGGGCGGGGCCTCACCGGAAACGGGCTTCGACTGCTCCGGGCTGGTCACGTTCGTCTTTGCCCAGCGCGGCATCTCTCTGCCCCACTACGCCGCGTCCCAATACAACTACGGCATCCCTGTCCCCCGCGACCAGCTCGAGCCCGGCGATCTCGTCTTCTTCCACGCCCTCGGCCATGTCGGCATCTACATCGGCAACGACGAGTTCATCCACGCACCGCACACCGGGGACGTCGTCAAGATCTCGAGCCTGGACGAGTTCTCGTACGCGAGCAGCTACGTCGGCGCCCGACGCCTGGAGAGCCCGACCGGACTGGAAGGGCTGAGCCCAGTGTAGGACGAAAGTCGATGCCTCCGACCTGCGGCGGAGCGGGCGCGTCCGACCCGGGGACGATGTGGCGAAGTGCAGCACCGGAGTACAGTCGATTCGTGGCCGGTGACACGGAGCGAAGCCGCGCAGGCGCTGACGAGCTTCGTCTGCTCGCGCCGGTGTTCGCGCTCGCGGTGACCATCCTCGCTGCCGTGACCGACCCGTCGTCGGCGTCGAACGTCGTCCTCGCCGCGATCCCCGTCGTCGCCTTCGGGCTCTGGTCCCTTCGGCCGGGGGCCATGCCGCTCGTCGTGCTCACGCTCGCCGTGCTCGTGCCGGTGATCGTCGCGCAGCGTTCCGGTGCCCTGGAGCCACTCTTCTTCGAGGCCTCTCTGCTCGCCTTCGTCGTCGGACGCTGGTCGCCGTCGCTGCCGGCCGCAGCCGCTCTCGGCTGCGTCGCGGCGCTATCGCCCGTAGCAGTCGCCCTGGTTCAGGATCCGTCCGAGATCAACGTGGGCATCTGGATCCTGGGTATCGCCTTCCCGTGGGCGCTCGGTCGAGCTCTCGCTCGCCAGGGAAAGCTCGCTGCCGAGTTGGAGTCGACGCGGGAGGAGCTCGCCCGCCAGGCGCTCCGCTCGGAGCGGCGCGGAATCGCGCGCGACATCCACGACCTCGTCGGCCACGGCCTGGCTGCGGTCATGGTCCAGGTGACGAGCGCGCGACACGTGCTCCGTCGCGATCCCGCCGCTGCCGAGGAGGCACTGCGGTCGGCCGAGGAGGTGGGCCGCCGCAGCATGCAGGAGTTGCGCCGCACGCTTGTGCTGCTACGAAACGAAGAGGACGCAGGCGTGGCCCCACCGATTCCGACGGCGAGGGAGATCCCGGCGCTCGTCGATCGAAGCCGTGATGCGGGCCTCGCGGTCGAGCTGCGCGTGCGAGGCGACCTTTCGCAGGTCCCGGACAGCGTCGGCCTCGCGCTGTACCGAATCGCGCAGGAGGCCCTCGCGAATGCCGCTCGGCACGCTCCGCGCGCGCGCACCATACTCGGGCTCGAGCTCGCAAACGGCGAGGTGCGTCTTCTGGCAGAAACGAGCGGATCCGCGTCCAGCGGGCCGGCGGCCGATTCGGAGCGTCCCAGGTACGGGTTGATCGGAATGCGGGAGCGCGCGACGGCCCTCGGCGGTGAGCTGAGCGCGGGGCCCACGTCCAACGGTTGGCAGGTGAGCTGCCGCCTTCCGTTGGAGCCAGGTGCTCCGTGATCCGCGTTGCCCTCGTCGACGATCAGGCGATCGTCCGCGCGGGGTTGGCGCGGATCCTCTCGCCCGAGGACGGATTCGAGGTCGTTGCCGAGTGCGCCAACGGCCGAGAAGCGGTCGAGGAGCTACCGCCTCTGCACCCCGACGTCGTCCTCATGGACATACGGATGCCGGATCTCGACGGGATCGCCGCCACGGAGCAGCTCCGTCGCGCCGAGGACCCGCTCGACGTGCTCGTGCTCACCACCTTCGGCGAGGACGAGGTGCTGTGGGGGGCGATCGAGGCCGGGGCGGCCGGTTTCGTGCTCAAGGACAGCTCGGCGGAGGATCTGATCGCCGCCGTCCGCGCCGTCGCCGGCGGCGGGGCGTGGTTCGATCCCGGAGTCGCGCCACGGCTGCTCGACCGGTACAGACGAGTAGTGGCGCCGGCGGCGCGAGATGCGGCGCGGCTCGATCTGCTCACCGAGCGCGAGCACGACGTCCTTCGCCTGATGGCACGGGGCGCGACGAACGCCGAGATCGCCCGCACGCTGTACGTCGCGGAGGCGACCGTCAAGACCCATGTGGGCAGCATCTTTCTCAAGCTCAGGGTGCGCGACCGCGCCGCGGCGATCGTCTTCGCCTACGACCACGGAGTGGTCACCCCGGGTACGACGCCCGAGTAGCAAGGCGCCTCCATCCACGGTCGGTCGCAAGTCGATCCCACAGACCGATGCGGAATCGGTCGGGGCGGTCTACCGTCGATGGCATGCACACGACAGCCATCCACATCGAGAACCTGCACAAGTCCTACAACGGTCAGCCCGTCCTTCACGGCCTCTCGTTCTCGGTCGGCGTCGGCGAGATCTTCGGCATCGCCGGACGAAACGGAGCCGGGAAGACGACGACCGTAGAGATCCTCCAGGGACTCCGCGAGCGCGATTCGGGCCGGGTCGAGGTCCTCGGACTCGACCCGGCCCACGCGCAGGCGCAGCTGCGGCCGCTCCTCGGCGCCCAGCTGCAGACCTCCGCTTTGCCGGATCGCCTGCGGGTCGGGGAAGCCCTGCGACTGTTCGCGAGGCTCGCCGGCGACGTCGTCGACTGGCGGATCCTTGCGGAGTCGTGGAGCCTGACCCCGTTGCTGAGGAAGTCGTACGGCACGCTCTCGGGCGGACAGCGACAGCGACTCTTCCTCGCCCTTGCCCTCGTCAACCGTCCTCGACTCGTCTTCCTCGACGAGCTGACCCAGGGCCTCGACCCGGTCGCCCGCCGGGAGACCTGGCAACTGATCGAGCAGGCACGCGATCGGGGCGCGACGGTGGTCCTCGTCACGCACGACATGGACGAGGCGGAACGCCTCTGCGACCGTGTCGCCGTCATCCATGACGGTCGACTGCTCACTCTGGGCCGCCCGGTCGAGCTCGTCGCCGCCTCCGGAACAGTCGGCGTTCGCTTCTCGTCGCCGAGCGCCGTCGCGCTCGAGGGCCTCGAGCGGGTGCCGGGCGTCGTCGAGGTTGCCTACGACGGCACTG
The DNA here is from genome assembly GCA_046727515.1 of Actinomycetota bacterium. GTDB lineage: Bacteria > Actinomycetota > Thermoleophilia > Gaiellales > Gaiellaceae > DATBLE01. The sequence continues at coordinate 8,892 of JBKPCT010000279.1, forward strand.
CCGCCGATATCACCGCCGACCCGTACGCGGTCGTGCACATCGCAGCCGAGCTCGCTCGCCGCCGGCTCGCGACCAGCGACTTCACCGTCATCCGGCCGTCCCTCGAGGACGCCGTCGTCTCACTTCTGAACGGAGGTCACCGATGAGCCGTCTTCTCACACTGGCCGCCACCGAGGCGCGCCTCCTGATCCGCGACTGGACCGTCCTCGTCTTCGCGTTCGTCTTTCCGGCCTTCGTCATGCTCATTCTCGCGGGCGTGTTCGGCAGCGAACCGGACGACGGGTACGACATGAAGCGGCCGGACGACTACTACGTCGCGGCCTCGATCGGCGTGCCGATGATCGCGCTCGCTCTCGTCGGGCTACCGGTCGCGCTCGCCTCTTATCGGGAGCGAGGGGTGCTGCGCCGCCTGGAGGCCTTCGGCATCTCGGTCGGCAGGGTGGTCGCCGCCCAAGCGGTCGTCACGTGCTGCCTTGTCGCTCTCGGGGCCGGGATCGTGCTCGCACTCGCCGTTCCGACCTACGGCATCCCGCACGTCGTGCACCCGTGGCAGACGGTACTCGGCATCGTCACAGGCACTCTCAGCCTGGTTCTCCTCGGCATCGCGATCGGGCTCGCCGTGCCGAGCGCGCGGGCGGCGCAGGCGATCGGGCTGCTTGCTTTCTTTCCGATCTACCTCCTCGGTGGTGGCGGGCCGCCGCGAGGCGCCATGACCGGCCCGATGCAGGCCGTCTCCAAGGTGCTCCCTTCGACCGTGCCGGCGATCACGGAGCCGTGGCTCGGTGTCTCGGCATTCAGCTCACAGCTCGCGGCGCTGGCGGTCTGGGGAGCGGGGGCGCTCGCGGCGAGCTACTGGCTCGTGCGGCGCAGAGGCGCGTGACGGAGCTCAGCCGTGCAGGGTGGTCGTTCGAAGCTGTGGGTCCGCCTCGATCTCGTCCTCGGTGAACCGGTCCGCGACCCACTGCTTCTGGGAGAACAGCACGGTCTGGTCGGTGTGGTGGGGGGACGCGGGGTTGGCGGACTCGGAGTAGGTGAGCAGGGTGCGTGCGCGGGGGCCGCGCGGCGTCAGCTCGACGGCCATGACGAAGCTGGTGCCGAAAATCGACGGCGGCCTGTTGTCCGGGCGCTGACCGTCGCTGCTCGGCGGCGGGGCGATGCGTTGCTGCGGGCCGGGCCGGGGACCGGGCCGGCCCGGCGCTGGCCCTGTCTGGCCGGGCGGCGTGGTGATCAACTGGCCGGTCGAGTCGCTCGCCTCGATCACGTCGAAGCAGCCGCGCTCCCCGGGGCAGCCGGGCAGGGTGATCCCGGCCCAGCGGGCGACGCGGGCGGCGTCGGTCCTCCGGAGGGATCGTACGGTCTCGGCAAATTCGCGTTGCACGTCACGGTTGCTGCCGTCGATCCCGCGCGGAGTGGTGAGCGGGTGCGCGGGATCGAACGGCACCCGCCAGCTGAACTCACGGAAGAACGCCAGCCAGAGCTTCTCGCCGGGGCTGCCGGTGCCGCCCCGGCCGTTCCAGCCGGCAAGGGCGCTGCAGGCGGCGCGGACGTCGACCCGCGTACCGTCGAAGGCGGTCAGGACGGGGTGGGCGCGGCACATCGCGATCACGTCGCTGAGGGCGAGGTCGGCGCTGTAGATACGGTCGCCGAGCATCGTGGCCTGCAGGGTGGGCAGCGTGAAGCCGGCTGGGCCGAGGCCGTCGGTGCCGCGCAGCCGGCGGGCGATCATGTCGAGCCCGAGGCGAGTGCGCAGACTCCGCTCTGTGCCGATGTCGCCGAAGATCGCCGGGTAGCCGGTGATCGGCGCCGCCGGATTGGTGAGCCAGGGGCTCTCGTTCGAGTTGGCGACGTAGTCGGTGCGGGTCAGCTGCGGGACATGGCTGGGCGCGAAGATGCCGGGCCGGACGGCGCCGGCGTCGGTGCCCCAGTTGCAGCCAGACCTCGAGCCGTCGAGGACGAACGTCTCCGGGTAGAGGGCCTTGCCTTCGGGGGTGTCGATGCAGCGGCGGGCCCCTGCGTCCGTGACGTGGGGGACGACCGACGCGTCAGCGAAGTACGCCGTGCCGCCCGAGTCGGCGGCGAGGGTGTTGACCCAGGGCATGCCCTGGTAGGTGTCTTGCGCCCGGCGGAGCTCGGCGACGGTCTGGGCCCTGCCCATCTCCAGCCATTCGTTCATCGATCGCAAGTTGTCGGCGTTCGCATCACGAACGGCGAATGCGGTCGTGGGCGTCCAACCGGTGGCCAGAACCTGCCCGTACCGCGAGCCGTAGAGAGTCCGCTCGACGGTCCTCAGCTTGCCGCCCGGACCGCGAACGGTGACCGTTACCAGCTGTCTGCCCATCTTCTCGGGCCGACCGTCTACGAGATAGCTCGTCGGCTTGCCGGGCACGAGGTCGAGCTGGAAGGCCGTGAATCGACGGGCGGTCGAGGTCGTGTGGGTCCAGGCGACACCCCTCGAGTGGCCGATCTCTACGACGGGTGTGCCGGAGACGCTGACCCCCATGACGTCCAGCTCGCCCGGAATCGTGAGCTGGACCTGGTAGTACCGGGCGTACCCGGCCCAGGGGAAGTGCGGGTTGGCGAGCAGCATCCCGTCGCGAGCACGGGTCGCATCGCGGCCCAGGGCCCAGCCGTTGCTGCCGGTGCTCGGAGGCTCGTCTCCCCCCGGGCCGCGCGATGCCGGCGCATCGACGGGCGGGCGCGCATTTGCGCCCGGCGGCTGCGCGGAGACGATCTCCTTCTCGAGCTTTGTTGCCCCGTTGAGCCCGTTGAGGTCGTAGACGTTGCTCCAGATGTCGAGCGCCGTGATCGGCCTGACCCAGGCTTTCCCCCGGCACGTCTGGTCGGGGACGTGCCCGACCCCGGTGTCCCGCAGGTACCGGTTGTAGCCGGCGACATACCCGTCGACCAGCTCACGGAGCTGATCGGTCGGGCCCAGCGGCGGGGGCTGGGCGAGCAGCCGCTGCAGGACGCCCGAGCGGCGTACGCCGCCGTAGTAGACGTCGCTCGCGAGGTTGCTCGTCGCGCTCTCCTCGTCTGCGAAGGGATCGTTGGCGCCCGCCGTCGGGCCGAAGTACCTCGAGCGCTCGCCGCGGAGCGTCACCACCCGGTCGGCCAGGACACACAGGTTGTCCTGGGCGAACGCGTATCCGTACCCGTACCCGAGGCTTCCGTAGTCCTTCGCGAGGACGTGCGGGATCCCGTAGGCCGTCCGGCGGATCTCGGCGCTGTACCGGTGGTCGTCCCCGGTCGCATACACGACGCCCAGAACGATCGCGGCCGCGGCTGCGAACGCGGCCACGGCTGCAAGTGCCCAACGGCGGCGCGTCATTCGATCACCTGCCTCGCGATCGCGGGCGGCTCGCGGCCGGCAAGGAGCCAGCCGGCCGCTGCGGCGGCCAGAGGCACGCCGACGATTCCGAGGACGAGGTAGCGAACCGGCACGTCGCCGAGGTAGCCGAGGTCGTCGCGGTACGTCGCCAGGAGGACGAGGTAGGCGCCGACAACGCCGAGCAGCGAGCCGAGGAGGGCGAGCGCGCCGGCGGTGCTGGCCGTCAGCGTGCGGCGGATCGACGAGGTGGCTCCCGTCGCGGTCAGGGTGCGGAGGTCAGCGGCGCTCTCGCCACGGATCAGCCCGACGGTCATCGCGAGGATCGCGAGCGCCAACAGAGCGCCCGCGGCCGTCGCGATCGCCATCGTCGTCGCGAAGGTGGTCGACCCTCGCCGGACCTGGATCGAGAGGCCGGCTTCACCTGCGGCGTCGCGGGCGGCCGCGATCTCTTCGCTCGTCAGGGGCCGGCTCGACTCGACGAGCCAGCCGGCGGGTACCTGCTTCCACCCGTGGCGGCGGAGACCGCCGAGCGTGATGAAGCTCAGTTTCCGGGGCGATTCCCAGGGCGGGATGCCGGCGGAGCCGAGGAGGCGCTCGCCGACGTCGATCCGCTGGACGTTCGTGACGGCGAACACCTTCGTTTCGCTCACGGAGCTGGGGATGCCAAGGCCGTTGGTCGTGACGCTGCGGTCGACGAGAAAGTCCGTGCCGGGGTCGACCGTGGCGGGATCGATCCCGAGGTACTCGAGCACCGCCGGCGTGGCGACGTAGGTCTGCCCTTCCGGGAGGAACTGCTTCCCGTCGGCCGTCCGGGAGACCTCTATCGTCGCGAACACCCGTATGCCGGCGAACGGCTCGAGCAGCGTCGCGTCGGTCGATTCGACGACCTTCTGGAGCGGAGTCACCGTCGCTCGGTCGAGCCGGGCCGCGAGGCGCCGCACGCTCTCGGCGAGGCGGTCGAGCTGGGTCACCGTCTGCGTCGGGACGGCCTCGCGAGTCTCCGGCGGGCCCAGGTAGACCCGGATCTGCCGGTTGGTCAGGTTGGTGGTGACCGGCTCGGCGTTTCTCTTCGCCCCCTCGGCAGAGGCAACGAGGACGACCGCCGCGGCGATGCCGAGCGCGAGGGTGACCGCCGCCAGCGCAGCGCCGGAGCGGGCCTGATAGCGAATCAGGTCTCGAAGCGCCAACCGGGGCGCGATCGGAACGTGCCCAGCCACCGCCGAGAAGGTGCGGATCGCCAGTGGGCCGAGGAGCAGGGTGCCGAGGATAGTCGCCAAGATCCCGGCGACGATCAGCGGCCCCTTGTCTCGGTGGGAAAGCGCGAGACAGCCGATGCCGAGCACGATCAGCACGACGGCCGCGATCGCCGAGTGGCGCGCCGGCCTCGGCCTGGCCGGTCGCCCGGAGAGCGCGAGCATGACAGGGAGGCGGGCCGCCGCGCGTCCCGGCCACCACGCAGCGGTTGCTGCCCCGGCGACCGCCAGGAGGACGGCGACGATGATCAGCGCCCACGGAAGGCTAAAGCGGTCGATGCGATGGTCGACGGCGGACTCGACGGTCGGGGCGGTTCCGAGCCATACCCCGAGGCCGACGATCGTTCCGCAGAGGGCGGCGATCACCCCGACGAGCACGCCGTTGGCCACCAGCACGAGCCGAACCTGCTTCTGCGTGGCGCCGACCGCAGCGAGCATGCCGAGCTGGCGCAACCGCCGCTGCGCGACGACTGCGAAGCCCGCCGCCGCGACGAGCGAGGCCAGCAGCAAGAAGACGGTCGCCACGGAGAACATAGCCAACGTGGTGTTTCGCTGGTTGTTGGGCGGTCTCGTGACGCCCCGAAGGGATCCGGTCGCGACGTTGAGCCCCTCTGAGGCGCCGCTCACGCCGGTGAAGGAGTCGACCGAGCTGCTGCTCGCGCGGACCAGAACGTTCACGTAGTCCGGCGCACCGAGGGACGCGCGGGAGACGAGAGCGAACTCGTCGCTCAGCTTGCGCGGGTTCTCGACGATGCCGACGACGGTCCGCCGGCGGCCGTCGAGCGCAAGGGTCGACCCGATCTCGAGCCGCAGGGCCTTCGCGACGCCGTCGGTGACGGCGACCTGGCCGGCGGTTGTGGGGTAGCTGCCTCGGCGGAGCGCAAGGAGCCCGCCCCCGTACGGCCCGCGCGGATCCTGGGCCCGGAAGTCGATCGGCTCGACACTGCCCGGGACGGCAACCGACCGGTGGGGAATGGCATCGATCGTTCCGAACCACCTCCGGGCCGAGGCGAGGCTGGCTTCGAGCTTTCGCTGATCGGTGCCGTCGAACTTCAGCAGGCGATTGGCCGAGCCGACCTCTGCGTCGTCCGCCTGGGCCGCGTTGTAGGCGATCGTGATGCCTCCGACCGCGGCGGCGACCGCAACGGTGAGGAGGGTGACGACCAGGAGCTGCTGCCGCCACTCGCGCCGGAACATTCGCCACGCCCAGCGGATCACGGCGCGGCGCGCAGCGACGCCGCCGTCTCGCGGCCCGCCGGACGCGGACGGATGGGCGACCGCGCTCATCGGTGATCCGCTGCCGTGAGCAGCGACTCCGGGCCGGGAGCCGCGACAGTCTGGTCGACCACCCGGCCGTCCCGCAGGAAGACGACGCGGTCCGCCCAGGAGGCGAGCTGCGCCTCATGGGTGACGACGACACCCGCGACTCCGCGCTGCGTGGCGGCCCGCAGCAGGCGCATGACCCCCTCGCCGTTCACGGAGTCGAGCGCGCCGGTCGGCTCGTCCGCGAGCAGCAGTCCGCGCTTGCCGACGATCGCCCGCGCGATCGCGACCCGCTGGCGCTCGCCGCCGGAGAGGTCGTCCGGGAAGCGATCTGCGCGGTCGAGAACGCCCAGGTCCTCGAGCGCCTTCAGCCCCAGCCTGCGTGTTCCTCGTGAATGCGCGCCGTCGAGCTCGAGCGGGAGCGTGACGTTCTCCAGCGCCGTCAGACCGGCGAGGAGGTTGAAATCCTGGAACACGTAGCCGATCGACCGGCGCCGCATCCTGGCGCGGGCCGAGCGCGAGACGGTCGCGAGATCGACCCCTTCGACGAGCACCTGGCCGCTGCTCGCCTCCTCGAGGGTGCCGGCAATCGTCAGGAGCGTGCTCTTGCCGGAGCCGCTGGGGCCCATCACGGCGACCAGCTCGCCGCGCTCGACCATCAGGTCGACCTCGCTGAGCGCGTGCACCTCGGTCGGGCCGGAGCCGTAGTTCTTCGATACGTGGCGGAGTTCGAGGGCGTACGTCATTGGGAGACCTCCAGCGTGCGAGTCGGTTCGGGCGGGACGTCGGCCGGCGGGGCGGGGGCCGGGGCGGAGGAGAGAGAGGGCTGTTGCCTCAGGCGAACGTCGGCGGCGTCGAGCCAGCGGACGATCGCCTCGAGCCGGAACAGCTCGGCATCGGCGACGAGTGCCAGCGCCACATCCTCGGGGCCGGCCGCAGCCTTGATCCTGGTGTAGCGCTGCATCACCTCGATCACGTGCCGGCGATGCACCTGCAGGATCTCGTGGACGTCGGTGCCGGGGACCTGGAGCGCGACGAGCACCTTGATCAGGAGCTCGTCACGGGGGGGAGGGACCAGCTCCGGCGGAGTGCGGAGCCAGTCGGCCAGCTCCTGGGCGCCCGCGGCGGTGATCCTGTATCGCTTCCGCGATCGCTCGCCCTCGCCGTCGCCGCTCTCGACCAGGCCGTCGCGCTCGAGGCGCTGCAGCGTCGTGTACACCTGACCGACGTTCAGCGGCCACACCT
>JBKPCT010000280.1:0-4866 GCA_046727515.1 Actinomycetota bacterium
GGACTGGGAGCGGAAGGAGCACCGCATGACCATTGCCTCGCGCGGCGCCACGATGGCGGTCGACTGGGAACAGCGGGTCGACTTTCCTCGGTTGCGCCGGGAGCGGCTCGAACGAGCCAAGGCCGCGCTGGCCGCGTCCGAGCTCGGCGCCCTTCTCCTATTCGACCCGAACAACATCCGCTACGTGACGAGCTCGCACATCGGCGAGTGGGCACGCGACAAGAACGCGCGCTTCGTCCTCCTCTGCCGCGACTCGGACCCGATCCTCTGGGACTTCGGCTCGGCCGCCCGGCACCACCAGCTGTACGCGCCGTGGCTGCCGGAGTCGAGCTGGCGGGCGGGCGTAACGAGCATGCGCGGTGCGATGCCGGACGAGACCGGGGTGCCGGACTCGATGGCGGCGAAGCTCGTGCGCGAGCTCGAGCAGCGCGGGCTTAAGCGCGAACCGCTGGGCGTCGATATGTCCGACCTGGTCACGTTGGAGGCGCTCGACCGCGCCGGAATCACGACGACGGACGCGCAGCGGGTGATGCTCTCGGCCCGGAAGATCAAGACCGAGGACGAGCAAGCGCTCCTCTCGCACGCCGCGGCAATCGTCGACGCGGTCTACGAGCGGATCTACGAGCTGCTCCGGCCGGGCGTGCGCGAGCACGAGGTCGTGGCGGAGGCGATGCGGGTCCTCTTCGAGCTCGGCTCCGAGCACGTGGAGGCGATCAACGCCGTCTCGGGCGACCGCTGCAACCCGCACCCGCACGTCTTCTCCGACCGGCTGATCAGGCCTGGCGACCAGGCCTTCTTCGACATCATCCACTCGTTCATGGGTTACCGGACCTGTTACTACCGCACGTTCTGCGTCGGCAGCGCCTCGCACAGCCAGGTCGAGGCCTACCGGCAGTGCCGCCAGTGGCTGGACGATGCGATCGAGCTCGTCCGGCCGGGCGCGATGACCGACAAGATCGCCGAGGTCTGGCCGACTGCCGAGGAGCTCGGCTTCCCGAGCGAGGAGTCGTGCTTCGGCCTCCAGTTCGGCCACGGCCTCGGCGTCGGCCTGTACGAGTCGCCGATGATCTCACGCCTGCACTCCTTCGACGACCCGGTCGAGATCGAGGAGGGGATGGTCTTCGCCCTCGAGACGTACTGCCCCACGAGCGACGGCAGGTCCGCGGCGCGGATCGAGGAAGAGGTCCTGGTCACGGCGGACGGCTGCGAGGTCCTGACGCGCTTCCCGGCTGACGAGCTGCTCGTCTGCGGGCGGATCTACACCCGCGGCGCCGACTTCGCTGAGCTCGAAGCGTCACCATGACCGACGTGCACGCTCCGGCCGGCGCGGATCTGGCGACTCTCGTCGGGCTCTACCGGCGGATGACGCTCATCCGCGGTTTCGAGGACCGCGTGCAGTCGCTCTTTCTCAAGGGTCATATCCACGGGACGACACACCTCTGCTCGGGTCAGGAGGCGGTGGAGGTCGGCGTGGCGAGCATGCTCCGGCCCGGCGACCGCGTCGGTGGAACTTACCGCGGGCATGGGCACGCACTCGCGCTCGGGCTCGAGCCGCAGAAGCTGATGGACGAATTGCTCGGCCGCGCGACCGGAGTGTGCGGGGGCCGCGCCGGGTCGATGAACGTCGTCGACCTCGAGCACGGCCTGATCGGCTGCTTCGGGATCGTCGGCGGCAGCATCGCGGCGGCAACCGGAGCTGCGCTCGCGCTCCGCGATACCGGCAACGTCGCCGTTGCGTTCTTCGGTGACGGCGCCGTCAACCAGGCCTACTTCTATGAGTGCCTCAACTTCGCCAAAGTCCTCGCGCTGCCCGCGCTGTACGTCTGCGAGAACAACGTCTACGGTGAGTACACGCGGTCCGAGGACGTCACCGCGGGAACAGCGATCAGCCGAGTCGAGGCGATTCAGCTGCCCGCGCAGGTCGTCGACGGCAACGATCTGTGGGCGGTGCGGGAAGCAGCCGGAACAGCGCTGGAGGACGTCCGCGCCGGCGAGGGCCCCACGTTCATCGAGGCACTCACCTATCGGTTCGTCGGCCACTCTCGCAGCGACCCGGGCCGGTACCGCCCCGACGGAGAGCTCGACAGTTGGCGGCAGCGCGATCCGCTCGTCATCGCACGGAGGCGCCTGATCGAGGAGGGCGTTACGCCCGAAGAGCTGGACGCGAGTGAGACGGAAGTGACTGCGGAGCTCGACACGGTCGAGGCGGCGGCTCTCGCGGCACCGTTCCCCGATCCAGGCCGACCGGCGACCGAGTTCGCCCCCTCCGCGCGCTAGCGTGCACATCGTCGGAAAGCTCGCCCAGACGGCGGCGAACGACGGGCCGTTCGGGGGCCGGGCGGAAGGCTTGACGCGCCGCTCCCTCTTCGACCGCGACCGCGGTACCGTCCACCACTCGCTCGTCCACTTTCAGCTCGCTCCCGAAGGGCGACTCGAACGTCACATGCACGCATTCGAGCAGGCGCTCTACGTCCTGTCCGGCTCGATCGCCGTCGACCTCGGGGGCACGATCGAAGAGCTACGCGCGGACGACTACGTCTGGGTCGACGTCGGCGTGCCGCACGCGCTGGCAAACCCGTCGTCGCAGCCGGCGGCATGGCTGGAGGCGAGCGCACCGAATCCCGGGGCGCGCTTCGAGGACACGGTCTTCACGGACCGACCCGGCGCGACGCCGGATCTTCCGTACCGTCGCGGGCACTTCGACGTCGCCGATTTGCCCGAGCCGAGCGGTGCCGTCCTCGCGGGCGCCGGCCAGAACGTCGGCGGGGCCTCCGTCCGCCTCCTCGTCAACCCCGACTTCGGTGCCAGCCAGCTCGTCCTGATGGCGCTCCAGTACGTCCCCGGGGGCGCGATCGATGAGCACGACCATGCTTTCGAGGAGGGCTTCTTCTTCGTCGAGGGCGAGCTCGAAGCCGACCTCGACGGAGAGAGGCACACGTTCGGGCCCGGCGACTACTTCTGGAGCGGCGTCGGAAGCTTGCACGCGCTCACGAACCGGTCCGACTTGCCCGTCCGTTGGCTCGAGACGCAGGCGCCCCAACCGCCGTCGCGCCACCAGTTCCGCTATCGCGGCGACTGGGAGAGGCTCGCCGGCGACTTTCGTAGCGTCGAGAGCATGGCCGGAGGATGACCTCTGCGAAGAGCGAGCCGAGGATATGAGACGCCCGCACAGCCGCGCGACGCGGCGACGGGCAGACGGCGGCGCCTGCTCGGGCGCATGGGCACCTGGATCGGCACCCGCGTCTACACCCCCGCCCTCTTCTTCGTCTTACTGGCCTAGCCGAGCCCGCACCGAGGCGACGATGGCGTCGGGCCCGGGCAGGAACGCGTCCTCGAGCGGCGGACTGTAGGGAATCGCCAGGTCGGGCGTCGCCAGGCGCCACGCCGCGTCGAGCCGGCCGAGTGCGCGCTCGGTCACCTGTGCGAGCACCTCGCCGGCCCAGCCGCCGGTCGCCGGCCCCTCCTCGACGACGAGCAGCCTGTTGGTCGCCTCGACCGAGTCGACCACTGTGTCGACGTCGAGCGGTCGCAGCGTCCGGAGATCGATCACGGTCGCTTCGATCCCTTCCACGGCGAGCGTGTCGGCCGCCGCGAGCGCGTCGTGCACGCCCTTCATCGCCGTGGCGATCGTCAGGTCCGCGCCCTCACGCACGACGGCCGCCTCCCCGATCGGGATCAGCGCTCCGTTCGTCTCGCCCTTGAGCGTGTAGAGCCGCTTGTGCTCCAGGAACAGAACCGGGTTGTCGTCACGGATGGCCGACTTGAGCAGCCCCTTGGCGTCGCCGGGTGTCGACGGGCCCACGATCTTCAGCCCGGGCACGCCGAGCAGCCAGGAGACGGGCATCTGCGAGTGGATCGCGCCGAAGCGTCCGCCGGCCCCGCACGCCGATCGGATCACGATCGGCGCGCTTGCCTGCTCGTTCGAGAGGTACCAGTACTTCGTCGCCTGGTTGATCAGGCTGTCCATGACGAGCGGAAGGAAGTCCGCGAACATGATCTCGACGACGGGGCGCAGCCCGGTGACAGCGCTTCCGAACGCCGCGCCCGCGAGCGCGAGCTCCGAGATCGGCGTGTCGATGACCCGCTGAGGGCCGTGCTTCTCGAGCAGCCCCGGCGTGACGGCGAACACGCCGCCGGCAGCGGCGACGTCCTCGCCGAAGAAGACCACGCGCTCGTCGCGGGCCAGCTCCTCGTCGAGCGCCTCACGAACGGCCTCACGGAACTCGAGCTCGGCCATTGGCGGAACAATAACCCGCTCTGTCAAGCGTTGGTGAACGCGTCGAACAGGGACTACAATCGCGCGGTGACGAAGCAGGCTCCGGGGCGCGGCGGGCGGCGTTCCGCCCGACCTCCCCTCGAAGAGGATGTCGGCCCCAGGCTGCGGGCGCACCGGGAGCGGCGCGGGCTCAGCCTGCGCGAGCTGGCGCGGCGGCTCGGCGTCTCGCCGAGCGCGATCTCGCAGATCGAGACGGGAAAGTCCAGGCCCTCGGTCAGCACCCTGTACTCGATCGTCAGCGAGCTCGGGATGTCGCTGGACGAGCTCTTCGGCGCGCCGAAGTCGGCGCAGCAGGCCGCAGCTCCCGCGTCGGCCTCGCCCGCCCCGCCGGGCAGCCCGCCTGGCCGGTCCCCGGTGGAGAGACACGTCCAGCGGGCGGACACCCGCGCCTCCATCGACCTCGAGTCGGGCGTCCGCTGGGAACGGCTGACGCCGGGTCCCGACCACGACACCGACTTCCTCTTCGTCACCTACGACGTCGGCGGATCCTCGAGCGAGGGCAACCGGTCCATCCGCCACTCCGGGCACGAGTACGGGCTCGTCCTCAGCGGCAGGCTGGAGGTCACGGTTGGGTTCGACCACTACGTGCT
>JBKPCT010000281.1:0-9970 GCA_046727515.1 Actinomycetota bacterium
CAACCCGGCCACGGCCGGCGACCCGACGTGGACGCCGCTCACGAACACGGCACAGGATCCCTCGTATCCCGGCGCCCACGCAGTCGTCAGCGCGGCGGCCGCCACCGTTCTCGGCAGCTTCTTCGCGAGCGACGCCGACAGCTTCTCGGTGAGCTCGGAAGTCCTGCCCGGCGTCGAGCGGACATTCACGAGCTTCTCGGCGGCGTCCGACGAGGCGGCCCGAAGCCGGATCTATGCGGGCCAGCACTTCAGTTTCGACGAGACGGCGGGAGCCCAGCTCGGCCGCCAGGTCGCAGGCTGGGTGCTGGCGAACCTCTTCGCGCCTCGCAGGGGCGGCGACTGAGCCGGACGACGAGTCCCGTACCGCGGCCAGAAGTGTCGAAGGAGGGCCCGCTAGGGCCCTCCTTGGCTAGGAGGTGGCCTCTTGCGATTCCTCGTCGAGCGGCGGTTGGCGTGCCGGGATCGGAGAGGCGTTGACGATCGACGTCGTCGTCTCGCCGTAGGCGAGGAAGCGATCGAGCAGGGTGCTGAGCTCGTCGATCGAGCGTAGGTAGACCTTGAGGTAGAAGCAGTCTTCGCCGGTGATGCGATGGCACTCGCTTACCTGCGGGATCTCGCCGGCGAGCTCGGGTATTCGCGGCAGCTGGCCGGGCGCGGGCTTGACGCGAACGATCGCCGTCAGTTGGTAGCCGAGCTTGCGAGGGTCGAGCTCGGCGCGGTAGCCGGTGATTACGCCGGACCGCTCGAGGCGTTTGACGCGCTCGGCGACGGCCGGCGGGGAGAGGCTGACGCGCCGGCCGAGCTCGGCGAACGGAACACGAGCATCCTGCGTGAGCTCGCCGATGATCCTGCGGTCGGTCGCGTCGAGGGACGGAACATCAACGCCGTTGCGGGTTCGAACTCCGTTCTTCATTTCGCCAAGCCATGATAATGCCTTTGATTCGCTGTGTCCAAACCAGGGTCTGTCGGGAACAATCCTCGGCATCGCCACGCAGCTCGAGACCGCCCTCTCCGCGAGGCCCCGCGCACGTCTTGTCGCTCGCGTGGGCGAGCTGCCTCCCCAGGCGTACTTCGTGGGCAGCGCCGTCTTCCACTACCTTGGTCCGGCGTTCGCGGTGCTGCTGTTCGCGCGCGTGCAGCCGCTCGGCGTCGCCTGGCTCCGGATCGTCAGCGCCGGGCTCGTCTTCGCCGCCTGGCGGCGGCCGTGGCGCGCCCTCGGCGATCTCGATCGCTCCACGCTCCGCCTCCTGGCCGGCCTCGGCGCCGTGTTCGCGGTCATGAACAGCTGTTTCTACCTGGCGATCGACCGCTTGCCTCTCGGCACCGTGGCCGCGATCGAGTTTCTGCCGGTGATCCTGCTCGCGGCGCTCGGCGTGCGCTCGCGCCGCAACGGGGTCGCGCTGGCCCTGGCCGTTGCGGGCGTCTACGTCCTCACGGGCGTTCAGCTGCAGGGCGAGCCGCTCGGAGTCGCGTTCGCCTTCGCCAATGCCGCCCTGTTCGCCTTCTACATCGTGCTCGCGCATCGCGTCGCCCGTAACCCGCTGCTGAATCGCATCGACGGGCTCGCGGCCGCGATGCTGATCGCCGCGCTCGCCGTCACTCCGATCGGCGGCTGGGGCGTCGCCGGGGCATTATCCGATCCGGTCGCGATCGGGGCCGGCATCGGCGTCGGCGTCAGCTCATCGGTCATCCCGTACGTCTGCGACCAGCTGGCGATGACGCGCCTCAGTCGCGCCACCTACTCCCTCATGGTCTCGTTGCTCCCCGCCACCGCGACGATCGTCGGGATCCTCGTCCTGCGGCAGATCCCGACCGCGCGTGACCTGATCGGAGTCGGGCTGGTCGTCATCGCGGTCGCGACCCACCGGGAGCGCCGCGAGCAGCAGGAGCGCCGCGAGAAGCAATCGTCGGATATACAAGGCAGCGATCACCCCACGCTGCGCGCGAGAGCGGCGGCGGTCACGGGACGCAGACAAGAAGGAGGACGAGACGTATGCCGAGCAAGGAATCTGAGGCAGTGAGGGATCTGTACGTGAGCTGGACGGAGGCCCGGCTCAGGGGTGAGCAGCACGACGATGAGGCCTGGGGTGACCTGACGGCGGAGCCACGCGGGGTGGATTACATCGAGGTCGAGGCAGGTGGGCTACCGGCGATGTGGCTGGTGCCGAAGGGGTGCGCCGAGGATCGCGTGCTCTTGTGTATACACGGCGGCGGGTTTGTGGGCGGCTCGATCTACAGCCACCGCAAACTGTTCGGCCATATGGCCAAGGCCGCCGGCGTGCGCGCGTTGGTCTTCGACTACCGGCTCACCCCCGAGCACCGCCACCCGGCGCAGGTCGACGACGCGACCGCCGTCTATCGCTGGCTGCTCGGGCAGGGGATCGACGCCGGCCGGGTCGCGTTCACCGGTGATTCCTCCGGCGGCGGACTGGTGCTCACGAGCCAGCTGCGCGCGCGTGAGCTGGGTGTGCCGCTGCCGGCGGCGGCGATGCCGTTCTCGCCCTGGTTCGACATGGAACTGCTCGGCGGGTCGTACGAGTCGAACCGGGAGAAGGACGCCTTCTTCTACCGCGAGGTCGTGCAGGGGCTGGCGGACATGCTGCTGGGGGAAGGCGGCGACCCGCGCGATCCGCTCGCGAACGCGTTCTACGCCGACCTCACCGGGCTGCCGCCGATCTACATCCAGGTCGGCGGGGACGAGACGCTCCTCGATGACAGTCGCCGGTTCGCCGAGCATGCTCACAAGGCCGGCGTCGAGGTGCGCCTCGACATCTTCCCGGAACAGCAGCACACCTTCCAGATGGCCGCCGGGCGCGCTCCCGAAGCCGACGAAGCGATCCGTAGGCAGGCCGAGTGGGTACGGCCGAAGCTCGGGCTGGCAACCGGCCGCGCAGCAGCCTGAATCACGCGGGGGCGGAAGCCGGCGAGCATGAAGCCGTAGACCCTGTGGGCGCGCTGAGGCGCTGCAATCCCCTGCTGGGCGGGTCGAGGATCAGGTCGGCGACGAGCGCCGTCCAGCCCGTCTGGTGCGTCGCGCCGAGGCCGGCGCCGTTGTCGCCGTGGAAGTACTCGTTGAAGGTCAGGTTGTTCCTCCACGCCGGGTCGCTCTGGAGGCGTTCGGTTCCGCCGTAGACCGGGCGTCGGCCGTCGGGGCCCGGCAGCCAGATCGAGAGCAGCCTGTCGGCCAGGTCCTGCGCGATTTCGCCGAACGTCCGCTCTCGGCCCGAGCCGGTCGGGTACTCGAGCTTGAACGTGTCGCCGAAGAAGCGGTGGTAGAGGACAAACTCTCGGATCGCGAGGTAGTTGACGGGCATCCAGATCGGGCCACGCCAGTTCGAGTTGCCGCCGAACATGGTCGTCGTCGACTCGGCCGGCTCGTAGTCGATCCACGCTCCCTCGACGCCCTCGAGCGTGTACGGGCTGTTCTCGTACCGCTTCGAGAGGGCCCTGAGGCCGTGCGGAGACAGGAACGCCGCCTCGTCGAAGAGTTCCCTGAGCGCGGGGCGGAGGGCCTCCGGATCGATGACCGAGAGGAGCGTCACCTCGTCCTCGTCGCCGAGTTGCCGCACTCGTCCGATCATGGTTCCGCCTGTCTCCTCGTAGGTCTGCCGTAGGCGCGTGAACCGCTTGCCGAGCCTGTCGGCCGCCGCGGTCGCGCGCGCCGGCAGCCCGACGGCCGGCAGCACCGGGAGCAGTCCGCCGATCGTCTGCACGCGCACCTGCTTCGTCTCCCCGCCGGGGTACACGAGCCGGTCGTAGAAGAAGCCGTCCTCGTGGTCGTAGAGCCCCTGCCGTTCGAGCGCGCGCGCGATCATCACGAACTGCTCGAGGAACTTGATCACCATGTCCAGGTAGACGCCGTCCTCCTCGGCGAGCACGAGCGCGATGACGAGCATCCCGAGGGCGTAGTAGGCCATCCAGGCCGTCCCGTCGGCCTGCTCGAGCACGACGCCCTCCGGCAGGTTCGAGCGGTCGATCGGGCTGATGTTGTCGAGGCCGAGGAAGCCGCCGCCGAAGACGTTGTTGCCGTCGGCGTCCTGACGGTTGACCCACCAGGTGAAGTTGATCAGGAGCTTCTGGAAGACCCGCTCGAGGAACGCGCGGTCGCGGCCTCCGTCGATCACGAAGACGCGCAGCGCGGCCATCACGTGCACGGGCGGGTTCACGTCGTCGAAGTTCCACTCGTACGCAGGCAGCGCTCCGTTCGGGTGCTGGAACCACTCGCGCAGCAGCACGACCAGCTGGTACTTGGCAAACGCGGGATCGAGATGCGCCCAGGCGATGCAGTGGAAGCCGAGGTCCCAGGCCGCGAACCACGGGTACTCCCACGGATCGGGCATCGCGAGCACGTCGAAGGCGTCGAGGTGGCGCCAGTCGCTGTTGCGACCGCGGCGGTGGGATGCCGGCGGCGGCGGCTCGCCCGGGTCGCCGTCGAGCCAGCGCCGGACGTTGTACGGATAGATCTGCTTGCTCCACACGAGCCCGGCGCACGACTGCCGGAGGATCCGCATCAGGTCGGGCGTGGTGCCTTCCGGTGCGAGCGCCGCGTAGAACTCGTCCGCGTCCGCCTCGCGGGCAGCGACGACCTCGTCGAATGCCGCGCCGGCCCAGCCCTCCCTCGCCGCCGGCTCGCGCTCGGGCCGATGCAGCTCGAGCCGCAGCTCGGCCTTGCCGCCGGCCGCGACGGTCACGCGGTAGCGAAATGCGGCCTTGGTGCCGAAACCCTCGGGATTGACCGTCGGCGCGCCGAAGACGACGTAGTCGTTGATCCCGTCCTTCGGATACGGCGTCGTCGCCGCAGAGCCGAAGACGCGCGGCGCGTTCGACTCGTTCTCGCAGAACAGCGCCTCCGGCGCGCCGCCGTCCGGCCCCGGCGCGGCCTCGAGCCGGTAGCCGGCAAGGCGGTGCTGCGAGACGGCGAGGGCGGAGCCGTCGCGCTCGATCCGCGGGCGCTCGGGCTCGTCGCCCCACGACCATCTGTTGCGGAACCAGAGCGTCGGCAGCACGTGGAGCGTCGCCTCCTCGGTGGCGTGGTTCTCGACTTCGATTCGCATCAGCAGCTCGCTCGGCGAGGCCTTCGCGTACGTCACCTCCACCGACCAGAAGCGGTTCGCGTCGAAGACGCCGGTGTCGAGCAGCTCCAACTCGGGCTCGTGCAGCCCGCGGCCGTGGTGGACGAGCTGGTCGTACGGGAAGGCCGCCTGGGGGTAGTGGTACCGCCAGCGCAGCAACGAGTGGCTCGGCAACCCCTCGAGGTACCACCAGTACTCCTTGACGTCCTCGCCGTGGTTCCCCTGCGGGCCGGTCAGCCCGAACATGCGCTCCTTCAGGATCGGGTCGTGCCCGTTCCAGAGGGCGAGCGCAAGACAGAGGTCATGGCGGATGTCGGAGATCCCGGCCATCCCGTCCTCGTTCCAGCGGTACGCGCGCGAGCGCGCGTGGTCGTGGGGAAAGGAGTTCCAGGCGTCGCCGTTCTCGGAGTAGTCCTCCCGCACTGTGCCCCAGGCACGCTCGCTCAGATACGGGCCCCACTCGTACCAGGGGTTGGCGCCGAAGGGGTCGTCCTCGGCACGCCCGGCCGCCTCGGCGAGGCGGGCGTGCTCCGCAGTCTGAGGCATCGGAGTCAATCCTTCGGCTCAGAGTGGTGTCAGGTCGAAGAGGTGCCAGCCCCACGCGTCGAGGGCGACGTAGAGCCCGTCCCGCAGGTCGTCACCGCGTCGCTCGTACGCATTGCCGGTGGACGCGTCGTCGAGCCGCCAGGTCTTCCCACGCAGCTCCTCCCACGGCAGCAAGACATGGCCGGCTGCAGGGGCGTCGCCCAGGTTGACCACGACGAGCTTCCGCGCCTCGTCGCCGCGCCAGCCCCAGGCGAGGAGGTTCGCCCAGGTGTCGTTGCCATCCCAACCGCTCCGCTCGCCGAGTTGCCAGTACCCGTTGCGGAAGACCCCGTCGCCGAGCGCGCCGAGAAGTCGCTCGTAGAAGGCGCGCAGCTCCGTATCGGGCTCCTCGTGCGGCCGCCGGGCGAGGAAGACCGGCAGCCGGACGCTGCGGCCCTCGAGCTGCCCCTCGTGGACGAGCCGCGCACCGGTCAGGCTCAGCGCCGTCACCGCCGCCGCGCGCGCCTTCCCGGGCGGGAAGGTCGCCGCCGCGCGCGGCTCGTCGTGGTTCTCGATGAAGCGCACGAGGCCCTCCTGGTAGCCGAGGTCGGCGGTCAGGTGCCCGCGCACCGACTCGGCACCCTCGTGCTCGAGTCGGTCGTAGAGGCGCTTGTCGTAGCAGTAGTCGAAGCCCTGCTGCTGCAGCGCGAACTCGAGATCCCAGTACGCCTCGGCGAGGAAGACGAATCCGGGCCGGCGGCTCTTGATCGCCGCGATCACGGTCGGCCAGTAGTCATCCGTCGGCCGTGGCCCGGCCCGCTCCCTCCAGGTGCGCTCGAAGACGTCGTTCATCACCAGCATCGCCATGTCGCAGCGCACGCCGTCGCACTGCTCGGCGACCTGCCCGAGCGTCTCGATCACGGCGCCGCGCAGCGCCGGCGAGAATGCGTTCAGCTGCACGACGTCCGGCCAGGCCGGGAAGTACGGGTCGCGGCCGTTCGCGAGTACCCGGTCGCCGACCCTGACGAACGAGACCGGATCGCGGGCGAGGTCCTCGTCGGTCCCGCCGACGAAGTACTCCGGATGTGCCGACGTCCACGGGTGGTCGGGCGCCACGTGGTTCGGCACGAAGTCGAGGAGGAGCCCGAGCCCGCGCTGCGCGAGCGCCTCACGCGCCGAGGCGAGTCCTGCCGGCCCGCCGAGGTGCTCCGCGACCGTGTAGTCCCGCACGCAGTACGGCGAGCCGACGACATCAGCGCTCACGAGGTCGGGCAACGCACTGCGAAAGCTCTCGACGAGGCCTTCGTTCTCGAGCGCGATCTCGATCCCGGCGGGGCTATGCCCCCACACGCCCATCAGCCAGACCGCGTCGAAGCCCAGCTCGGCGATCGCGTCCCACTCCTGCGTAGGCACATCCGCGAGTCCGATGCTCCTGCGCAGCCTGCGGCTCAGCTCATCGAGCCAGACCCACGTGTTGATCTCGTAGATGAACGGATGCCGGGGCAAGAACCCGCGCCGCCCCGGCTCTTCCTGCGTGAGGGCTGCGCTCGTCACCGTCACGGTCGCAGTCTCGCAGTCCGGAGTCGAGGCCGAGAAGTCAGCTATGTTCCTCCCTCCCGTACTCGAGCACGAGAGCGTTGCTTTGACGACAGACACAACGACCCAGTTCTTCCAGGAGATCGCCGCGCGGGGGCACGAGCCGGCGCTGGAGAAGGTGACGGGTACATTGCGATTCGACCTCACGGACGGGAAGCGAACGACCCGGTGGCTGATCACGATCCGCAAGGGTGACGTCGACGTCTCGCGGAGGAACGCAAAGGCCGATTGCGTCGTGCGGGGCGAGCGCGGGCTCTTCGACCGTATCGCGAGTGGCGAAATGAACGCACTGGTCGCGTTCCTGCGTGGCGCGTTGGAGTTCGAAGGCAACCGCTGGCTGATGCTCCCGTTCCAGCGACTCTTCCCGGGCCCGCCGCGGAGCGGCTCATGAACGACGATCTCGTCACGATTCTCGACGGCAACACCTTCGTGGTCAGCGACACGCGGGGCGACATCGAGGCGTCGCCGACCGATCCGACCGGTCTCTTCTCGTTCGACACCCGCTTCCTCTCGACCTGGGTGCTGACGGTGAACGGCAGGCGCCTGAATTCGCTCTCGGTCGACGATCTGCAGTACTTCGAGACGCGTTTCTTCCTCGTGCCGGGGACGGGAACGGTCTACGTCGACGCCAAGCTGTCCGTGATCCGCCAGCGCGCGGTCGGCGACGGATTCCACGAGGAGCTCACGATCCTCAACCACGACGAGAACCCTGTCGACCTCACGGTTCGTGTCGAGGCGGGCAGCGATTTCGCCGACCTGTTCGAGGTCAAGGACGCGCTCGAGAAGAAGGGGCGCTACAACGTGCGGGTCGAACCCAGGCGGCTCCTGCTCGGGTACGAACGCGAGACCTTCGGGCGCGTGACCGCGATCTCGGCGAGCGCGCCGGCCGTACTCGACGAGCAGGGCCTCTCTTTTGCCGTTCACCTCGAGGCGGGCGAGGAGTGGACGACAGACCTCGATGTGGTCACGGCTATACGCGCGGGCGCGACGTACGTCCGGCCGAAGTACCATCGGGGCGAGACTCGGGCTCGACCGAACATGGAGCGTAGCCTGGACCGCTGGCTCGGGGACGCGCCGCGTCTCGACTGTGACTGGGATTCGCTGAAGAAGACCTACCGGCGCAGCCTTGTCGACCTGGCTGCGCTGCGCTTCTCGCCGCCCGTCGCGGGCAGAGGGGAGAGTCTCCCGGCCGCCGGTCTCCCGTGGTTCATGACCATGTTCGGACGGGACAGCATCTTCACGAGCTTGCAGGCTCTGCCGTTCACGCCCGAGCTCGCGGCGACGACGCTTCGTGCGCTCGGGGGATGGCAGGGCAGCCGCATCGACGACTTCCGCGACGAGGATCCCGGTCGCATTCTCCATGAGATGCGCTACGGCGAGATGACCGCCTTCGCGGAGCGGCCGCACTCCCCGTACTACGGCTGCGCGGACGCCACGTCGCTCTACGTGGTGCTCCTCGACGAGTACGAGCGCTGGACGGGCGACAGGCGTCTCGTTCGCGAGCTCGAACGCGAGGCGCGGGCGGCGCTGAACTGGATCGACGAGTACGCCGACCTGATGGGAAACGGCTACGTCTCGTACCGGCGCCGCAACGAGGAGACAGGCCTGGAGAACCAGTGCTGGAAAGATTCCTGGGACTCGATCTCCTACCGCGACGGACGACTGCCCGGCTTCCCGCGTGCGACCTGCGAGCTGCAGGGCTACGCCTACGACGCGAAGCTGCGCGGCGCCCGCCTCGCGCGCGACATCTGGAGCGATCCCGCCCTCGCCGAAGCACTCGAGCAACAGGCGGCCGACCTGAAGCGACGTTTCAACCGCGACTTCTGGGTCGATGAGGGCGAGTACTTCGCGCTTGCCCTCGACAGCGAGGGGAACCAGGTCGACGCCCTCGCTTCGAACAACGGCCACCTGCTCTGGAGCGGCATCGTCGAGAAATCGAAGGCCAAGGCTGTCGCCGGCCACCTGCTCGGGCCGAGGCTCTTCTCGGGCTGGGGCGTACGAACGCTCGCCGAAGGAGAGGGGCGGTACAACCCGATCGGCTATCACGTCGGCACGGTCTGGCCGTTCGACACGTCCTTCATCGCCTGGGGCTTACGGCGGTACGGCTACAAGGACGAAGCTGCGCGGCTGGCCGCCGGCATCCTCGACGCCGCTGAGGTCTTCGACGGGCGCCTCCCGGAGGCGTTCGGCGGCTACGAGCGAGGCCTGACCAAATACCCGGTGCAGTACCCGACGGCATGTAGCCCGCAGGCCTGGTCGACCGGAGCCCCTCTGCTCCTGCTGCGCACGATGCTCGGTCTCGAGCCCGTCGGCGACCACCTCGTCGTGGATCCGGTGCTTCCTGAGAGCATCGGCCTCCTCGCCTTGCTCGACATTCCAGGACGCTGGGGTCGCGTCGATGCGTTCGCTCGTGGGCGTCTCCAGCTCAAGGCGCCACGTTCCCGAGCGCAAGCTCCGCGCGCGCCGTCCCCGTAGGCCTCGGTCTCGTCCTCCGCCCGTCGTAGCTCAGCGAGAGAACGCGACCGCGAGTGTGTCGACCAAGGCGCGTGCGATCCGGCCGTCGGGGTCAAGCGTCGGGTTGAAGATCGTGATCTCGAGACCGACTGTGCGTGGGCTGGCCGCGGCGAGGCGCAGGACGGCGCTCAGCTCCGCCCAGGTCAAGCCGTCGGGCAGGCGGTAGTCGACCGCGGGCATGACCGCGTCGTCGAGCGCGTCGGCGTCGAGGTGGACCCACAACCCAGCGGGACCCTCGGCGCGCTCGAGGTGGGCGAGCGCGT
>JBKPCT010000282.1:0-6170 GCA_046727515.1 Actinomycetota bacterium
GGCTGGCCGAGCAGCCGACGCGGGTGTTCACGAAGGACGAGCTGCTGCGCGAGGTGTGGGGGTTCCGCGCGATGGGGCGAACGCGAACCCTGGACTCGCACGCCTCGCGCGTGCGCCGCAAGATCGCGGCGCTCACCGAGACGCCCTACGTGATCAACGAATGGGGGGTGGGCTACCGGTTGATGCTCCCGTAGACTCGGAGGGTGGCGCGGACTGAATCCGAGACGGCGAGGATTGCCCGGCTCCACGTCCCGGGCGAGGACGAGGTTCCCGCGGAGGTAAAGGAGCTCTGGGCGAAGCCGCTCGAGCGCCTGGGCTTCGTTCCGAACGTCCTCCGGGTGTTCGCACTCCGCCCGAGCCACCTGCTCGCTTGGTGGGCGTACTACGACGAGCTGCTCCGCGGCGAGTCCGGTCTGACGAAGGCGCAGCGCGAGATGATCGCGGTCGTCGTCTCGGCGACGAACCGCTGCCACTATTGCATCGTCTCGCACAGCGCGGCGCTGAGGAAGCTGACCGAGGACCCCGTGCTCGTCGAACAGCTCGCGACGGGTTACACCCACGCCCAGCTCGACCCACGGGACCGGACAATGCTCGACTTTGCGGTCAAGCTCACGGAGGAGTCCCACCGCTGCGGCGATGACGACATCGAGGCGCTGCGCGAGGCGGGCTGGAACGACGAGGAGATCATGGACATCGCCCAGGTTGCCGCGATGTTCAACTTCACGAATCGCCTTGCCAGCGGGCTCGGCTGGGTGCCGAACCGCGAGTACTTCTCGCTCGGGCGCTAGCCGCGGGAGGTGTCGGCGCGGACCGGCACCTCCTCGACCGACCGGCCGATCAGCCGTTCAGCTTCCGCTCGTAGTGGCCGAGCACCACGTCCCAGCCGCTGTTGTAGCTCTGGTGGGCCTCATCCGCCTCTGCCGCATAGATCTCCCAGCCGCGGTGCTCGAGCTCGACGCGGGTCCGCTCGCCCTCGGCGGCGAAGCGCACCTCCAGCTCGGTCGCCCAGGAGCCGTCTCGGCCGGGATGCCACTTCATCACGAAGCGACCGGGCGGCTCCCACAGGAGGACGCTGCCCCAGTCGCATTCGCCGCCGTCGCCGTACCGCTCGAAGATCCGGCCGCCGACCCGCTCTTCGAAGACCACGTCGACGATCTTGTCGCCGCCGATCGAATGGTCCGGGTCGGTCGGCCACCACGTCCCGATCTCGCGCGTGAAGACCTCGAACGCGCGCCCGGGGCCGCAGTTCACGACGAGGCTCTTGCGGATCGCCTCGACGCTCGCCTGTGTGCTGTTCATGCTCTTCTCCCTTCCTTCTCGGCCGCCGCCTTGAACCCGGCGAGGGCCTGCTCCCAGAAGCTGTCGAAGTACGCGCGTAGGTCGGCGATGGCCTTCGGCTCGACACCGTAGATCCTGCGCGTTCCCTGCCGCCGCTCGGTCACGAGCCCCGCCTTCTTCAGGACGCGAAGGTGCTGCGAGACCGCGGGGCGGGAGACGGGCAGCGCGGCGGCGATCTCGCCGACCGGCCGGGGCCCGCGGCGGAGCTGCTCCATGATTTTCCGCCGCGTCGCGTCGCCCAGCGCGTCCATTGCCGATTCGTAAGCCAAGGGTTACCGTAAGTCTATACTTACAATGAGCGGATGTCAACCGTAAGGAGGGCACGCATGCAGTTCGACCGCTTCACGATCGCGCTGATGACGCTCAGGCCGGACGCACCGCGATTGGACGACGCCGCCGGCCGAGCGCTGCAGGACGCTCATCTGGAGTTTCTGGCAGAGCTGCACGAGGCCGGGCAGCTCCTCGCTGCGGGGCCGCTGCAGCACGAGCGATTCCGGGGCCTCTCGATCCTGAACGTCGAGCCCGCGCGCGCGCTCGAGCTCAAGCAGCAGGATCCGGCAGTGCGCGCCGGGCGACTTGCGGCCGAGGCGATGACCTGGATGGTGCCGGGCGGGGCGATCGCGTTCTCGCCGGCGAGATTCCCGCGCTCGATCGCCGAGGCCGAAGGCTAGAGGAGCGCACCCTCCAGGCGGAGCAGCTGCTCCTTCCGCTCGAGGCCGCCGCCGTAGCCGACGAGGCTGCCGTTCGCGCCGATCACCCGGTGGCACGGGAGCACGATCGGGATCGGGTTGCGGTTCATCGCTCCGCCGATCGCCCGGGCCGCGCGCGGCCTACCGACCTTCGCAGCGAGTGCGCCGTAGGTCGTCACCTGGCCGAACGGCACCCGGGCGAGCTCGCGCAGGACCTCCCGGTGGAAGGTGGGGACGGGGGAGAGGTCGGTGTCGAGGTCGAACTCGCGCCGCCGTCCCTCGAAGTACTCGTCGAGCTCGCGGCGGACCCGGTCTGTACGGTCCGGGATCCGCAACACCCGTGTGCCGAACTCGGAGGCGAGCTCGTCGACGGCCTCGTCGGGCCGGTATGCGATCCGGCAGAGCCCGCGGTCGGTGACGGCGACGAGTAGGTCGCCGACGGGAGAAGCGGCGACGTCGTAGGCGACGTCGACGAGACCCGCGCGTGCGGCCGCCTCCCGGAAGCGGCGGTCGAGATCGGTGGGAACGTTCATGAGTGCTCCTTTTGGTGTCGAGAAACTTCGCGTAGCCGGCGAACGCCGGCGGATGCCGCCTGTCGGGCAGCTTCTTCGGACGAGCCGAGCGCGGCGGCGATCGCGGCATAGGGGAGGTCGTAGGCGTAGCGGAGGACGACGGCGGCGCGCTCGGTCGGCGGTAGCCCGTCCGTCAGGTGCTCGAGCTCGGCGTAGGCGGGTCGGCGCGGAAGCTCGGCCGGCTCCTCGAGCTCGACGGTCGGCTGCTCCCGCCGATAGGTGTCGACCGCGACGTTGCGTGCGATCGTCAGGACCCAGGCGCGCAGGTGGTCGCCGTGGCGGAGAGACGAATACGCGCGCAGCGCACGGAGGAAGGTCTCCTGGAACGCGTCCTCGGCCCGCTGGCGCCCGAGCCGCTTGACGAGGACTCCGAAGACCTCGGCTCGGTGCTGCGAGTAGAAGCGCTCGAACGGCGGGATCGCCACAGCTTCCATCATCGACGGAAACGCGTAGCGGCAGTGGCGTGTGAGGTCTCGGTCTCCGCGGCCCGCCCACCTGCCGATCGGTGGGAGGCAGGGGTTGTCTTGTGGGGACTTGTGGGGTAAAGTGGGGAAACGTGGAACGATGCTGCTCGGCGAGTACGACCATACGATCGACGACAAGAGCCGCGTCACCCTGCCTGCGCGGTTCCGTCAGGCCCTGGCAGGCGGAGTCGTGCTCACGCGGGGTCTCGACGCCTGCGTGGAGGCGTACCCCGCCGAGGACTGGCTCCGGCTGGTCGAGTCGCGCCTGGCCGGCCTCGATCCGCTCAGCCGCGAGAGCCGCGTCCTCGAGCGCTTCTACTACACGGGCGCGGTCGAGGCGACGCCCGACAAGCAGGGTCGTGTGATGCTTCCGCCCGCCTTGATCGAGCACGCCGGGCTCGGCCGGGAGGTGGTCGTCGTCGGCATGCGCGACCGCCTCGAGATCTGGGATCGGGCCGCCTGGCGCGCCCAGTTGAAGGAGGTCATGGGAAGTGCAGAGGATGTTGCCGAACGTCTTGCAGCCCAACACAACTGACCACGTCCCCGTTCTCGCGGACGAAGTGCGCGAGCTGCTCGCGCTCGAGCCCGGCGACACGCTGGTCGACGGCACCTTCGGCGCCGGGGGCCACGCCTCGCTGCTCGCACGCGATCTGAAGGGCAAAGGGAAGGTGATCGCGATCGACCGCGATCCCTCCGCCCGGCCGTACTTCGAGCGCTTCCGGCGGACAGCCGGTGTCCAGGCGCGCTTCCTGCGCGGCGACTTCTCGGTCATCCTCGACCAGCTCGCCGAGAACGGCGTCCGCGCCGACGCGATCCTGCTCGATCTCGGGGTGTCGAGCATGCAGCTCGACCGCCCCGAGCGTGGATTCTCCTATGCATCCGACGCTCCGCTCGACATGCGCATGGATCCCTCCGCCGACTACTCCGCGCGCGACCTCGTCAACGAAGGGAGCGAGCGGGAGCTGGAGCAGATCTTCCGCCGCTACGGCGAGGAGCGCTTCGCCCGGCAGATCGCGCGGGCGATCGTGCGCAGGCGTCGGCAGCAGCCTTTCGAGCGGACGGGCGAGCTCGTGGACACGGTCAAGGCGGCAATCCCGGCTCCGGCCCGGTTCGGCGACGGGCATCCCGCAAAGCGGGTGTTCCAGGCGCTGCGGATTGCCGTCAACGAGGAGCTCGACGCGCTCGAGGCCGTCCTGCCCGCCGCGGTCGAGATGCTGCGGCCCGGCGCGCGAATCGCCGTCATCAGCTTCCACTCCCTCGAGGACCGGATCGTCAAGCAGTTCTTCCGCCGCGAAGCGCGCGGGTGCACCTGTCCGCCCGACTTCCCGATCTGCGTCTGCGGCCGGCAGCCCGTCCTGCGCGTCCTGACCCCGCGGCCCGTGCGGCCGAGCGCCCGCGAGACGGCGCTCAACCCACGGGCCGCATCCGCTCGGCTGCGGGTCGCCGAGAAGGCGCAGCAGTGACGGCAGTCGCTCCTCACGCACAGGTCGCGGCCCCCGCCGAGCCCGTCGCGCGTCCCCGCCCGCGCAGCACCCGCCCGCGCGTCGCGCGCGGCATCGTCTGGATCGTGCTGATCGGCGTGCTGCTCGCGGGCGTCGTGTTCATGAACGTCGTCGTGCTGCGAATGAACATCCGGCTCGATCACCTCGGCCGCGACCGAGCGCGGCTGCACGCCGACAACGCCCAGCTCGCGTCGGCCCTGTCGAGCGAGCTCGCCGTCGCCCGGATCCAGGCGCAGGCGCGGAAAGACCTCGGGGTCGTCCCGGCAGATCCCAGCGAAACGGTCTACCTCGACCTGACGCCGTAGCGATGCACCCGAAGCTGGCGAACCGTCGGATTCGCCTGCTCCTCGCGGTGTTCGCGCTCGGCGCAGTCGTCACGTTCGCGCGCGCCTTCTGGCTGCAGGTCGTGCGCGCGCCGGCGCTCGAGCGCCTGGCGGCGCAGCAGCACCACCAGACCGTGACGACGCCGGCCGGACGCGGCACGATCTACGACCGGACGGGCGTCCAGCTCGCGATCGGCGAGCAGGCGACCACTGTCTACGCCGACCCGCGCCAGATCCGGAACGCGCAGAAAGTAGCCGTCGACGCAGGTCGGGCGTTGAACCTCGACCCCAACCGCATCTATCCGCAGCTGCTCGACAAGAAGCGGAGCTTCGTCTACGTCGCGCGGAAGGCGGACCCCGAGCGCGCCGCGGCGCTTCAGCGGCGCGGGCTCGCGGGCCTCGACTTCTACCCCGAGGAGCGCCGTTTCTACCCGCAGCACACTGTGGCCGCACAGGTGCTCGGCTACGCCGGCGTCGACAACAACGGGCTCGCCGGGCTAGAGCTGCGCATGGACCGCAAACTCGCCGGGCGGCCCGGGAAAGAGACGATCGTCCGGGATCCGTTCGGGCGGACGATCGACGTGGTCAGCTCGACACCGGAACGGCCGGGCCGCGACGTCTTCCTCACGCTCGACCACACGCTGCAGGCGAAGGTCGAGTCGGTGCTGCAGACGACGGTCGCGAAGTGGCACGCGCTCGACGGCACTGCGATCGTTCTGGACCCGCGGACCGGTGCCGTCATGGCGATGGCGGTTGCGCCCGGGTTCGACGCGAACGACTTCTCGCACGTGCCGAGCTCGATGCAGCGGAACCGCGCGGTCACGGACACCTACGAGCCGGGTTCGACGTTCAAGGTCGTCACCTACGCTGCGGCGCTCGCCGAGGGCGTCGTCACTCCGAACTCGAGCTTCACGCTCGCGCCGAGCATCGAGGTCGCCGACCGCACGATCGACGAGGCCGAGCCGCGGCCGACGGAGACGATGACCGTCGCCGAGATGCTGGCCCGCTCGTCGAACGTGGGGACGGTGACGCTTGCCGAACTGCTCGGGTCGAAGCGGCTGAGCGCCTGGATCACGCGCTTCGGCTTCGGCCGCCCGACCGGAATCGACTTCCCCGGTGAGAGCCCGGGGATCGTGCTGCCACGCAAACGGTGGTCGGGCTCGACGATCGGGAACGTACCGATCGGCCAGGGGATCGCGGTGACGCCGATCCAGATGGCCGCCCTGTACGGCGCGCTCGCGAACCGCGGCGTGTGGGTCCAGCCGCACCTCCTCGACCACAT
>JBKPCT010000283.1:0-11259 GCA_046727515.1 Actinomycetota bacterium
ACCCCTGGGCCGCCGACATCTACCAGCGCGCCCGCGCCAGAGGCCACGACCACCCCCACGCGACCCGCATCCTCGGCCGCGCCTGGCTGCGCATCATCTGGCGAATCTGGCAAGACCGAACCACCTACAACCCCCACCGCCACGGCAGCCTCAACCGCCTGATCGCGCCCGAGAGTTGACACAGGACGTCTCATGCCGCGACGGGCTCTGCGGCGAGGAGCGCCGCGTTCTGGCGCTCGAGCGCCTTGGCCGGACCCGTATGCCAGCTCTCCGCCATGCTCTCGGATATCGGGTCGGGGAAGATCTCCTCGTCCCCTCGCTCCACCCCGTCGAAGATGCCCCGGGCGACCGACTCGGGAGAGGTTTTCGGGATGTCGAGATCTCGGACCATGTCGGTGTCGATCGGGCCGGCCATGACTGCATGCACGTTCACACCGCGGCCCGCGAAGAGGGCTCGCAGCGACTGTGAGAGCGAGAACACGGCCGCTTTCGAGATCGAGTAAGCCGGAAGGACCGGCACGGCGGCGAAGGCGGCCACGGAGACGACGTTGACGACTGCTCCGCCGGCCCGCGTGAGCAGCGGTAGGAAGGCGTTGGTCACGCCCCACGTGCCGAAGAGATTGACCGCGAGGTGCCGCTCGAGCGCGGCACGCTCGTTCAGCTGATCGGGCAGCGCCACGCCGGCGTTGTTGAAGAGGATGTCGAGTGATCCGACTGTCTCCGTCGCCCGTTGAACCTGCGCGGGGTCTGTGACGTCCAGGGTCAGCGGTGTGACGCGCTCGTCGGGGTGAACGAACGGCTGGCGTGTGCCTGCATACACCCGCGTCGCGCCTCTCCGCAAGGCCTCCTCGACCAGCGCCTGCCCCAGACCCCGGTTGGCGCCGGTCACCAGAACTGCCTTATCTTCGATTGTGATCGCCTTCGCGCTCATAACCGCCTCCTTGATCTGCGAGTCATCGTTGTTAGTGGTTAAGGGACTCGACAAGACGTCGCAGCAGGGAGGGCGATTTGGACCGCCCTCACGGCGTCGGCTGTGAGCGCCGTCAAGTCCTTGCGCGAACGTCGTCTGGACGCGCCGCGCCGGTCGAATCTCGGCCCGCTCGTACGCGCACGGTGCGCTCGGGGTCACCTGCGCAGGTGAGCCGCCGAACGGACGGTCTAGCGCTCCGGTCCTCCTCGTGGATCGGCCGCATCTCGCCAGCGAGGCGGATCCGCTGGCCGCCGCTCGGGCCAATGGGGAGGGCCGGTTCCGCTGGCGCTGTCCAAACGGCGCGGTGTGCGGCGGCGTAATGATGAGGGCGGCGTAGGTGCGGCGAAAACCACGAACGCTGGAGGCGCGATGGCTCAGTACATGTTGCTGGTGTATCAGGAGGAGGTCGACTCGGCCGCGCAGGCCGAGCGCGAGAGGGAGATGCCGATGTTCGTGGAGCTGCACCGCAGCCTGCGCGAGGCGGGGCTGCTGGTGGGCGTCCAGCGGCTGCAGTCGACGGAGAGCGCGACCTCGGTCCGCGTGCGTGGTGGAGAGACGGAGATCACCGACGGCCCGTTCGCGATTACCAAGGAGGTCCTGGCCGGCTACTACATACTCGACTGCGCCGACCTCGACGAGGCACTCAAGCTGGCCGCGCGGGTGCCGGCCGCGCGCTACGGGACGATCGAGGTGCGCCCGATCCTGTCCGCCGAGGAGTGGCTGAACGTGTCACGCGAGGCCGGCGCCGACCTGCCCGACGAGGCGGTCAAAGACATGGCGTGAGCGGCGGCGTTCACTTGCCAGACGCGGTCTCGGCCGCGGTCGCGCGCGCGTTTCGCGACGAGCGCGCGATTGTGCTGGCCACCCTGATCCGGCAAGCGGGCGACTTCCAGCTGGCCGAGGATGCGGTGCAGGACGCGTTCGAGGCGGCCGTCACCGCGTGGCGGCGTGACGGTGTTCCGGCCAATCCGGGGGCGTGGATCACGACCGCGGCGCGGCGGCGGGCGATCGATCGCCTGCGCCGCGACCGGTCGGTGGCGGATCGCGCCGAGCGGCTGGCCGAGCTGAAGCGCCTCGAGGCACGGGACGAGGAGGAGCTATCCATGGATGACGAGAGCTCGATCGTCGATGACCGGCTGCGGCTGATCTTCACCTGCTGCCATCCGGCCCTCGAGATGCCAGCGCGCGTGGCGCTCACGCTCCGGACGCTCGGGGGCATGACGACCGGCGAGATCGCCCGTGCCTTCCTGGTTGCCGAGCCGACCATGGGCAAGCGAATCGTCCGTGCGAAGCGCAAGATCGCCGCCGCGCACATCCCTTATCGGGTGCCGGCGGACGAGGAGCTGCCCGAGCGCCTGCGCGGCGTGCTGCGGGTCGTGTACCTGATCTTCAACGAAGGCTACGCGGCCACCGAGGGCGATCAGCTCGTGCGCGGGGAGTTGTGCGAAGAGGCGATCCGTCTCGGCGAGCTCTTGTGCCGGCTGATGCCGGAGGACGCCGAGGTGTGGGGGCTGTCGGCCCTGATGCTGCTACACGACGCGCGGCGGGCGGCACGCGTGGATCCGGGCGGGCGCTACGTCGCGCTCGACGAGCAGGACCGGTCGCTCTGGGATCAGGGGCGGATCCGCGAGGGCCTCGCCCGGGTCGAGCATGCCGTGCGGCTGCGGCGTCCTGGCGAGTACCAGCTGCAGGCGGCGATCACGGCCCTGCAGATCCAGGCCCCGGACGCGGACGCCACCGACTGGGCGCAGATCGCGGAGCTGTACGGCGCCCTGGCCACCCTCAACCCGTCGCCGGTGATCGAGCTCAACCGCGCGGTCGCTGTCGGCCTGGCCGACGGGCCCGCGGCGGGCCTGGAGCTGCTCGAGCCGCTGCTCGGCGATCCGACGCTCGAGCGCTACCAGCCGCTGTACGCGGCCTACGCCGAGCTGCTCAGCCTCGCGGGCGACACCGCTGGCGCCGCGCGCGCGTACGAGCGGGCGATCGCGCTCAGTAGCAACGCCGTCGAGCGCGCGGAACTCGAGCGGCGGCTCGGTGCGCTGCGCTGACCGAACTCCGAGGGCTGTCCAAATGGCCCTCGCCGCTGCGTCACGACTGTGGACCCGTACGACATCGGGGTCGGGAACGGTGAAAGAGCGGTCGTCCGCTGTCGCTTGGCAAGGCAACGAGGGCGGTGGTCGGCGATGACGGCCTGCCGCTGGTCCAGCTCTGGGTGGGACATCGCCAGCGACCCGATGCGACGCGACGCCGACCGGCTCGAAGCCTCTCGGCTCCTTGCGCCGGGACGGGTCGAGGTGCTCACACTTGACCGCCGACCGAGCTCGCGGCGGCGCTCGAAGCAGCGCCGACGCTACGCACGAAGATCCGGTCGATCACGATGATGGGCGGCGCGCTCGGCGTTCCGGCAACCTCGCCCTGGGCGGCATCTCGAACGCGTATGCGGAGTGGAACGCGTACATCGACCCGCACGCGGTAAACGTCGTGTTCCGCTCGGGGGCCCCGGTGACGCTCGTGCCGCTCGACGCAACACGGTTCGTCCCGATGACGACAGACGTGGCGAACCGGCTCGGACGATCGCGGAGCGCCTCCTTCGTGCGGCAGCTGATCGATAAGACGGCGCCGCTCGGCGCGGTGTACTTCTGGGACCCGCTCGCGGCCGCAATCGTCGTCGATCCGAAGATCGCCGCCTACGCCGGCAAGCGGCTTGCCGTGCTCGAGAAGGAGGGGCCGCAGAGCGGGCGCGTCGTCGAGCGCAAGGACGGGGCTCGGGTGCGCACGGCGATCTCCGCCAAGCGTCCACGATTCGAAGAAACTTTCGCCGCGGCGCTGCGCTAGATAGGTCGCAAACTCGCATGAATGCGCCCCCGCCGAAGGAGGCAGGCACGAATTTCGACCCGCGGGCTCGCGGTCGCCGTCGACGTCGGCCGCGGCGACCAGGTCGAGGCTGAGAGCTGGTCGGGGCCTGTTGTCGCCCGGCTCGGGGAGCTCGTTGACCGACCCAGCTGCCCGGCTTCATCGCGCTGCTGGACGGCCAGCGAGCCGGGCTCCGCCTCATACGCGGTGCGCGGCGACGAGTGCGAGCTGGTGACAACCCGGAGCCTGCGCGAAGGGCGCGGTGTGGGGGCGAGCGTTACTCGACGCCGTCCGCGACGCCGCCATGGAGACAGGCCGCACGCGGCTCTGGCTGATCACGACCAACGACAACCTCCGCGCGCTGGAGCTCTACCAGCGATGGGGCTTGGAGATCGTCGCATTCCACCGTCACGCGGTCACCGAGGCACGTCGCCACCTCAAGCCCTCAATCCCCGAGCGCGGCACGCAGGGAATCCCGATCGCCCACGAGCTCGAACTGGAACTGCGTCTCCAGCCTCACCGCATCTCTGACAGCTTATTCTGAAAACGACCTCTTAAATACAACGGATCGCCGAGCGACGGTTTAGGCCCGCCTCGTACGCCGCCACGAGGGGCTGAGCCAGGACGCTCGGGGTGACGGCTAGCCGCTGAGCGGCGTACGAGCGCAAAAGTCAAGCCGTTGCGCTCGACGCCGGTCTCCCCGAACTCGTCGCCCTCCTGTCGTTACTCCCGCCGGTGTAGTCGAGTTACTCCGCGCGGCCGACGCGGAGCCCGCCGGTTGCGGCGACGATCGGCTCATGCAATCGCAAGCAAGCAAACAAGGAATGACCGAGCAGACGCTCGGCGTCGTCCTGCCGGTCGCGCCGACGCCGAGCGAGGCGGTTGTGAGCTGCAAGGGCCTGACGAAGGGCTACGGCGAGCTCACGGCCGTGGACGGGGTCACCTTCTCGCTGCGGGCGGGAACGGTCACCGGCTACCTCGGCCCCAACGGCGCCGGCAAGACCACCACGCTGCGCATGCTGCTCGGCCTGGCCGAGCCGACCTCTGGCGAGGCGCTCGTCTTCGGCCGCCGCTACCGCGAGCTCGGCCAGCCCATCCGCCACGTGGGGGCGGTGCTCGAGTCAACCGACTTCCACCCCGCGCGCAGCGGCCGCGACCACCTGCAGATGCTCGCGCTCGCCGCCGGGCTCCCAGTGAGTCGCGTCGAGGAGGTGCTCGAGCTCGTCGAGCTGGGCGCCGCGGCCAAGCGGCGGGTGCGCACCTACTCGCTCGGCATGCGCCAGCGGCTCGGCCTCGCCGCCGCCCTGCTCGGCGACCCGCAGCTGCTGATCCTCGACGAGCCGGCCAACGGGCTCGACCCCGCCGGCGTCCGCTGGCTGCGCACCTTCCTACAACAGTTCGCCGGGGAGGGGCGCACGGTACTCGTATCCAGCCACCTGCTGGCCGAGGTCGCCCAGACCGTCGACCACGTCGTGATCATCGACCACGGCCGCCTGCTCGCCCGCGGCCGCCTCGACGAGCTCACGAGCAACGGGCAAAGCCTCGAAGACGTCTACCTCGAGCTGACCGGCGGTGAGACGGCATGATCGGCCAGCTGCGCAGCGAACTGCTCAAGCAGCGCTCCACCCGGACCACCCTCTACCTCTTCCTGGCCATGTTCGGGCTGGTCGCGCTGGCGATCGCGATGCACGTGCTCGCCCCGGCGGCAAGCTCGATCGCGAGCCGCAGCGACCAGCTGCGATTCTTCGAGGCCGGGACGCGGATCGGCATGCTCTTCGCCGGCCTGGCTGGGGCGATGGCGATCACCGCCGAGATCCGCTACGGCACCATCCGGCCGACGTTCTTGGTCACCCCCCGGCGCGGGCCGGTACTCGCGGCCAAGCTCGCCGTCAGCGCCCTCGCCGGGATCGTCTTCGGCCTCGTCGCCGAGGGCCTGATGGCCGGCGCGGCAACGGTGGCACTCGCGGCACGCGGGATCGACCTCCAGCTCCACGGCGGCGACTACGCGAAGCTGCTGGTCGGCGGCACCGCCGCGGCGGCGCTGTGGGCGACGATCGGCCTCGGCCTCGGCGCGCTCGTGCGCAACCAGGTCGCGACCGTGGTCGGCCTCTGCGCCTGGATGCTCCTGATCGAGAACCTCCTCCTCAGTTTCGTCCCCGGCGCCGGCCGCCTCACCCCCGGCGGAGCCGGAGAGGCGCTGGCCGGGAAGATCGCCGACAAGCTGCTCGCACCCGGCCCGGGCGCGCTCCTGCTCATCCTCTACGCGGCGGCGCTCGCGGCCGCAGGCTGGATCGCCACCCTCCGCCGCGACATCGCATGAGTGCGGGCGCCCACCTCGCGATCGTGGCCGGCTTCTGGACGATCGTCGTCGTCGCGCTCGCCCTCGTCGCCCTGATCCGGCGGCGGCGGGCCGCGGCCGAGCGGTCGCAGGCCGCGGACCACTCGGCGACCACCACGCACTCGCGGAAGGGGAAATGACGACGGTCAAGACCTACCTCTTGGTACTCAGCCTCGTGGCGATGGCCGCGGCGGCGCTCGCGCAGGGTCTTGCCGGTGCCCTGCTGACCCCGGTCCCCTTCGTGATGGTGGCGACGCTGGCGGCGGCGACGGTCGTCGCCTGGACGCGCAAGCCGCTGCCCGGGCTGATCGTCGCCGCCTGGCTCTCGCTCGGGCCGATCTTCATGCCCTACGCCGCCGACAACCTCCACGACGGCAGGACCGGCATCGTCGCTGGCATGCTCGGCCAGCTGATCGCCAACGGGGTCGCTCTGCTCAGCGGCATCGCCGCCTACCGCCACTACCGGCGCAGGCAGCAGCCGCTTCCAGCGCCCGCAACCGAGCAGGGGCCCCGCTAGTTGCCTCTACCTCGCGCCCCTCAGCGCCGCAGCCCTCGACCGGGTGCTGGTTTGAGCGCGAAGCCGCCACCGGAGGAAGCGCGGGCGGCGTCCCGCGAGCGCACCGACGCGGTGCTCGAGCTGCTCCGGCGCGAGCCGCAGCTGGACCGGCTGCGCCTGCTCTCCTGCGTCGTCGCTCCCGGCGATCAGATGTCGCGGCGCAGCCAGCGTGCCCGTATCGAGGCGGAGCCGGCGACATGAGCACAGCCGGAGACGGCGCCGGCGCGCCGGCGATAGAGGTCGACGAGCTGGAGAAGCTCTACCCGGGCGGCGCGACCGCCCTCGCCGGTGTTTCCTTCGCGGTCGGCCGCGGCGAGGTCTTCGGCTTCCTCGGGCCGAACGGCTCCGGCAAGACGACCACGGTCAGGATCCTGGTCACCCTGCTCCGCCAGACCTCCGGGGCAGCGCGGGTAGGCGGCTTCGACACCGCCCGCGAGGCCGCGCGGGTGCGGGAACTGATCGGCTACTCCGGCCAGGCGATCGGTGTCGACGACGACCTGACCGTGCACGAGAACCTCGCCCTGCAGGTGCTCCTCCACCGCCCCTCGCCCGCGGAGATCAAGGACCGGGCCGACCAGCTGGTCGAGGCGCTCGGGCTGAGCGACCTGCTCAACCAGCGCGTCGGCCGTCTCTCCGGGGGGCTGCGCCGCCGCGTCGACCTCGCCCAAGCGCTCGTCCACCGGCCTGATGTCCTCTTCCTGGACGAGCCGACGACCGGGCTCGACCCGCAATCGCGCGCCGCGCTCTGGACCACTCTGCGCACGCTCAGCCAGGAGGGGATGGCGATCTTCCTCACCACCCAGTACCTTGAGGAGGCCGACCGCGCCTGCGACCGGATCGCGATCATCGACCAGGGGCGGCTGGTCAAGATCGGCGTGCCGGAAGAACTGAAGCGCGAGGTCGGCGAAGGCCGCCTGCTGCTCACGCTCGCCGACGAGGACGACCGCCGCCGCGCCGGCGAGCTGCTCGCCGCCCACCGCGCCGTCGCGCGCGTCGAGCCCGGCAGGCCGGGCGAACCGATGATCGCTCATGTCGACGACGTCCACGCCAGCGTGCCCGCGCTTACCAAGATGCTCGCCGACGAGGCGATCGAGATCGCAGCGGTCGAGCAAGCGCAGACCTCGCTCGACGACGTCTTCCTCCGCTACACCGGCAGCCGGCCGCACGTCGAGGCGCCGACCGTCAGGGCCGTCAGCGGCCTCTTCGCCGCCGCCCACGGCGGCAGGAGGCGATCGTGAGAGTGCGCCGCAGCAGAACAGTCGCCGTCCTCGCGGCCCGCAACCTGCTCAAGAGCGTCCGCACGCCGATGCTGCTCGTTGCCTCGCTGCTGCAACCCCTGCTTTGGCTGGTCATGTTCTCGCAGACCTTCCGCCGGCTCGCGGATACACCGCAGTTTCAGAGCCTCGGCTACGACTCCTACCTGTCCTTCCTCGTGCCGGGCATGGTCGTGCTCTCGGTTCTGTTCGCCGCCCTCCAGTCCGGGCTCGCCACCGTCGCCGACATCGACAGCGGTATGTTCGACAAGTTGCTCGTCAGCCCGATCGGCCGCTCCAGCATCCTGCTCGGCCGCGTCCTCGCCGACACGCTTGCCATCCTCGTTCGGGCGTCGATCGTCCTCGCCGTCGGGCTGCTGCTCGGCGCCGGCGTCGCCACCGGCGTTCCCGGCGCGCTCGCCCTGCTCGGCCTCGTCACCCTGTTCGGGCTCGTCTGGGTCTCGCTCACCAACCTGGTCGCGCTGCGCAGCCGAAACGCCGAGGCGACGATGGTCGCCGGCCTGCTCATCACCCTGCCCGCCCTCTTTCTCTCCCCCGCCTTCTTCCCGCTCAGCCTGCAGCCCGGCTGGCTCCGCGCCGTCGCCAAAGCCAACCCCGCCTCCTACGTGATCGAGACCGGCCAGCAGCTCACCAGCCTCGGCAACCACTGGCAGCAAGACCTGAACGCCCTGCTCGCGCTCGCCGCCGCCGGCCTCCTCCTCATCCCCGCCGCGATCGCCGCCTTCCGCGCCGCCACCCGCTAACCATGACACCCGCCCAAGCAAGCCCAGCCCATGCGCTGAACAGGAAGGAGGAGCCGCCCGTGCAGGCCGAGCGCGAGGCACCCATGTACGCCGCCGACCAGATCGAGATCGCAGCCGACCCGGCGACAGTCTGGGACACCCTCACCGACATCCCCGCTTGGGGAGACTGGATGCCCGCGGTGCGATCCATCGCGGCCGCCGAACCGCTCGCGGTCGGCGCCCGCTTCCGCGAGAAAAGCGGCCTCGTCACCATACGCAGCCAACTCGGGCCACATCATCCCTTTCGGGTCCGGATCCAGGTATCCAAGCCAGGCCGCGCGGGCCCGTGTATGTGGAGCAAGTCGAGACTGCTGAGCCTCTGAGCTGTCGCTGCTAGCGCTGCTGGTGCTGCCTGGCTCCGTCGCCCCGGTCCCGTCGAAGACGATCTTCCCGTCCTTGACGACGGTTAGGCCGTCATGACCGGCGGCGACGATGGAGGCGTACTGCTTGACGCGAAAGTCGTAGACGACGCGGCCGCCGTCGGCGCGGAAGTTGGTGTGCTCGAAGACGGTCCCCTCCGACGCGCCTCGCCGGAGGAATGCGCGGATCGCTGCTCTGCCCGTGTACTTACCGATCGGGTTGATGAAGACGGCCTTTAGTACCAGGCGCGGCGCACCACCGACGGCCGACAAGGCCGGTGCCCACGAAGGTCGAACTCGCTTCGGGTCGACGGGCAGTAGCTCGCACAAGCGTAGGTAGACGGCCTTGCGGTCGTTGGTCGCCGCGCTGAGCCCGATCCCGAATTCCGCGTACTCGGTCATCACCGAGGCGTGGGCTCACGTAGAGATCACCCAGGCCGCGGCGGGCGAAGATTGTTCACTGCGTTCGGTTCGACGATTCGTGATGCGGACAGACTGAGTCCGGGCGCCGTGCCGTCGGACCGATGAGTTTTGGCGGTCAGGGAAGTCTCTACAGCGAAACCAGAGAGGAATGCACCAACGGCGTGCGAGCGGCTGGAAAGGACTCGGCTTTGGGACAACCAGTTGTGCACTTCGAGATCATCGGACACGATCCGGCGAAGCTCCGGAGCTATTACGGCGAGCTGTTCGGGTGGGAGTTCCAGATCGGCGACGCGGCCACCGAGGCGGTCTCCGAGTCGGGCAGCTACGGGTTCGTCGACGGGAGCACGACCCCGGGAGGGATCAACGGCGGTGTCGGCGGCGGCGAGGGCTACGAGGGTCGTGTCCTGTTCTATGTCGGCGTTCCGAGCGTTGAGGCTGCGCTCGAGAAGGCGGAGAGCCTCGGCGGGAAGCGCCGTTTGGGTCCCGAGGGCACTCCCGGAACCCTGGTGGTCGGGCAGTTCACCGACCCCGAGGGGCATCTGATCGGCGTAGCCGGAACTGAGTAACCCGCACATCCAACTGCCCTGGCCCGAGCTCTTGCCGAGTTCGGAAGGCCCTCCGAGCAAGGCTTGCGTCCGTGCCCGGTCACCGATCTTTCGCAAAACGTACCCGTTACCGTGACGACCAACGTCTTCAACCCCTGCTTCCAGAACTTCTTCTGGAACTACGACAATCACGGGCTGAAGCTCCTGCAGCTTCGCTTCTACTCGTCGCGATCGACATCCTTGCCGACCCGGAGCGGCTCCGTCGGCTCGATCTGACGATCGTCGACGACTAGGCGCGGCCGACCGGTGATTCCGCCGAGCGCCTGCTCGGGAGCTCCTTCCTCCCGGCCGCAGGTGCGGTCTCCTCCTCGAGCCCGCGTGCGGCATCCTTCGCGCGAACGTCGACCCGCGGGAATCCGACCTCGATCTCGAGGCCGCCCGCAGGCTGGGCGCGAGCCGTCAGGGTGGCGCCGTGGGCGGTGGCGATCGCCTGGACGATCGAGAGTCCGAGGCCGAGGCCCTCGCCGTGGTCGGTGCGCTCGGTTCCGAGGCGTTGGAACGGTTGGAAGAGCCGCTCGACCTCGTCAGGCGCGACCGGAGCTCCGCTGTTGGCGACCGAGATGACGCCCCGCCCGTCACGCGTGGTCGTGGTCACGTCGATCCGGCCACCTGCCGCGAGGTTGTGGCGGAGCGCGTTGTCGATCAGATTCGCGACGAGCCGCTCGGCCAGGCGCGGATCCCCGGCACTCTCGGCCGGCTGCAGGGTCGCACGGACATAGACGCCGCGACGGTCCGCTTCCGGCCGGCACGTCGCCAGGACCTTGCCCGCGATCGTCGCCAGGTCGAACGGGTCTCGCCGGTCGAAGCCACGCTCGGAGCGCGCGAGCGTAAGGAGTGCGTCGATCAGACGCTCCTGCTGTTTGCCTGCCGCCAACACGCGGCGATGGCTTGCCTGCAAGGAGTCGACGGTCGCCTCGGGGTCGCTGAGGGCGACCTCCCCGATCGTGCGGGCGAGCGCGAGAGGACTGCGCAGCTCGTGCGAGGCATTGGCGACGAACTGGCGCTGCGCCTGGAAGGACGCTTCCAGCCGGCCGAGCAGGTCGTCGAACGTGTTCGCGAGTTGCTTGAGCTCGTCGTCGGGGCCGGTGAGAGCGAGACG
>JBKPCT010000284.1:0-3459 GCA_046727515.1 Actinomycetota bacterium
GACTCGGTCGGCGGATCGGAGATGAACTGCATGGGCTCGAAGCTAGCAACCTCCTTATAGGCTGCGGCGGATGGCCGATGTCGAGACCCAGCGCGACGGCGGTGTGCTGACGATCACGCTGAACCGGCCGGAGGTGCTGAACGCGTTCAACGCCTCGATGCACCAGGCTCTGGGCGAAGCGCTCGCCGAGGCAGAGGACGCCTCGGTGCGAGCGGTCGTCCTCACGGGAGCGGGACGCGGGTTCTGCGTCGGGCAGGACCTGACCGAGTTCCGCGAGGCGGCCGGCGACATCGGCAGCCGCCTCCGCGGCAACTACCACCCGAACATCCTCGCCATCCGCGGTCTCGAGAAGCCCGTGATCGCGGCCGTCAACGGCGCCGCGGCGGGTGCGGGCCTCTCGTTCGCGTGCGCGTGCGACATCCGGATCGCGTCCGATGCCGCGAGCTTCGTGCCGGCGTTCATCAATGTGGGCCTCGTCCCCGACTCGGGCGGCACGTACTTCGTCGTCGAGCTACTCGGCTACGCGCGGGCATTCGAGTGGATGACGTCGGGCCGGAAGCTGTCCGCCGCCGAGGCGCACGAGTGGGGGCTCGTCTCGGAGGTCGTCGAGGGCGACGGCCTCGCCGCCCGCGCCGGCGAGGTCGCGGCGCAGTACGCGGCGATGCCCACGCGAGGGGTGGGAATGACCAAGCGGCTCTTCTCGGACGCGGCGCGAAACCGCCTGGAGGATCAGCTGGAGCTGGAAGCCGAGTTACAGACTGCCGCGACGCAGACGAACGACTTCCGCGAAGGCGTTGCCGCCTTCCTCGAGAAGCGCAAGCCCGAGTTCAGCGGCTCCTAGCCGGAGCGCGGCCTCAGCTCGACGGTGAGGTCGCAGTCGAGCGCCTCGGCGATCCCGAGCAGCGTGTCGATGCGGGGGGGACGCCCACCCGACTCGAGCCGCGCGATCGCCGACTGAGTCGTCCCGGTCAGCTCGGCGAGCTCCTTCTGCGAGAGCCCGAGCGCCTTCCGCTGGTCGGAGACCTGGTCCGCGATCTGCGCGAAGAACCAGCCCTGGTCCTCGTCGACGTGGGCGAGCCGCTCGCGGAGCTTTTCGAAGGTGTCAGGGCTCATGTCGCATCTCTGCGAGGATAGCAAAACCGCTATTGACATCTATCTCACATGCTCGCCGCGCGATCACGATGGAGCTTTCCGGCAGCGTTGTTCGCCGTCGCCGCCGCCGCCCTCATGGTCGCGCACTACTACACCTTCGACACGTACTACCTGCCGACTCTCACCCGGTACTCCGAGTCAGGTTCGTTCTCTCCTGCCTGGGTGTTCTCGGTGGCAATCGCCGGAGTTCTCGCCTCGCTGCTAGCTTTCGCGCGCCCGCTCTTTGGATTCATGGCGACCGCCGTTGTGATCCCGCTTTGTCTGTTCACGATCGTTTTCGCCGGCTTCGGCCACTAGGAGGCGAGCGACGCGCGAATCTCGGCATGCTCCGGGAACCGCCCTTGTTGCTGTTTTGAGAAGACCAGCTCTCCATCGGCGAACACGTCGTACTGGCCCTTCGCGCCCTCTTCGATCGAGGCCTCGTGCCCTGCGTCGTTCAACTCGGCCGCGAGACTCGCGGCCCGCACGTCGTAGCCGTCTCAGACGGGGCAGTACTGGATGAGGACGCGCGCCACGGAGCAAACCTATCCGAGAGCCACTTCCACTCGCCGCCGGAGCAGGGCTTTGCCCGGCGGGAGGCTCACGTCGGAGAGGAGGACGTCTGAGTTACACGGCCACAGGCCGGCTCCTGACTCGTGCTTCTTAGATCGTCTTGAACTGCTCGAAGGGCTGGCGGCAGCTCTCGCAGTAGCGGATCGATCGACACGGCGTCGGCCCGAAGATGTTCTCGAGCCGCGTCTCCGTCGAGCCGCAGTACGGGCACTTGAACGCCTTGCTCTGGAGCTGGACGAGCTGCGGGCCCCCCGCTACCCGAGGCGCGGGCGGGGCGAAGCCGGACGCGCGGAGCTTCTCGCGGCCCTCGGGCGTGATCCGGTCCGTCGACCACGAGTCGTCGAGCACGACCTCGACGTCCGGCTCCGCGCCTAGCTCTCGGATTCGCGCCGCCATCTGGTCGCGCATCACCTCGAGCGCGGGGCAGCCGAGAAACGTCGGCGTGAACTCGACGCGAACGCGACTGTCCACTTCGGCCCCGTCCCGGGACCTGGTCCCGGGACATGGCTCAACGGACACGCTCCGCACGACGCCGAGGTCGACGATCGAGATCGGCGGGATCTCGGGATCCGGGATCTCAGCCAGCGCCGCCCAGACGCGTTCCTCGGTTACCACGTCGCCCCCGCGACCGAGCGCCGGACCTCGGTCATCTCCTCCCAGAGCTGCTCGAACTCGGGCAGGTGCTCGCCGCGCTGGTCGACCATCGGACGCAGCTCCTCGAGTGCCTCCTGGAACTGCGGCTCGTCCTGGAGGCGCTCGAACCACATCTGCGCGTGCATCCGGTGGTACGCCTCCTCGCGGTCGATCTTCGCGGCGAGGCCGGCGACATCGGGGTTGTCAGACTCGATCAGAGCCTTGATCCGCCCCTCGTCGGCGTCCTCGTAGAGGCAGTGGCGCGCGATGGTCTTCGCCCAGTCGGGCACCAGGCGCAGCTCGACGAACTGCGAGCACTGGTACTCCTCCGGCTTGCGGTCGAAGGCGAGCTCGTCCGCGGTCGTGCCCAACTCTGCGGCGACGAGCTGGTAGATGGCGCGCGCGTGGCCGATCTCGTTCTGCGCGATCGACGAGAAGGCGACGTCCTCCTCGAGGAACGGCGCGATCCCGGTCCACTCCGAGTTGCGCCAGCCGAGGATTAGCTCGTCGTCAGCGATCTCGAGGAGCTGCTGTGCCAGCTCGCTCACGCGCCTCCCTCAGCTTCTCCTTGAGCGGATAGCCGTCGACGCGGTGGTAGTTCCGCTCCAGCTCGTCGATGAAGTCGTCGATCTCGTGGACGGCCTCCCGCGGCACGACCCAGAGCGCGACCGACTCGCCGCGTCGCCCGAACTCCTCCCGCGCATACCACTCGGCGAACTCCTCGTTCGGCGCCTCGACCGAGCCGGCGTGCGCGAACGCCTGGCCCTTCCGCTCCTGCCGGAAAACTTCGTAGATCACGCCGCTTCGGGGAGCACCACGCGGCGCACCCACTCGGTCTCGTGCCGCGTCGTGCGCCGGAGCCCGAGCCGCTCCTCGGTCTTCGGCCCGTGCCCCGTGACGACGTGCATGAGCTCGTCCCAGTCGGGCTCGGTGAACTCCCAGACCCCGTCGTCGTTCTTGCGCAGCTTCGGGTCGGGAACGGTCAGCCCGAGCTCCCAGATCTGCGGCACGTAGCCGTCGAGGAACTGCTGGCGCGCCTCCCCGTTGCCCTGGCTCTTGATCCGCCAGATGAACATCGGGTCGTCCTCGGCCGGGATCGGGTTCCCGTGGAACTGCATCAGC
>JBKPCT010000285.1:0-20327 GCA_046727515.1 Actinomycetota bacterium
GTCAGAGAAACCGGGTATCGCCGGGAAACGCTGTGTAACAATCGCCGCCCATGTCTGATCGCGGGATCGACCGTGTGCCGACGATCCACCGCCTCGAGCCGAGCGCCTGAGCAATCGCCTAACCTCGAGTGCCGAGGCCAACGAGTGACCGCGTACCACATCAACGTCTTCTACAGCGACGACGACGGCGGTTACATCGCGGACATCCCGGACCTCGAGGCTTGCTCGGCGTTCGCCCCGACTGCGCGCTCGATGAGCCGCTCAGGCGTCTTCCACTTCAACGCGAGCCGACGGGCATCCATCGCGTACTGGGCTACGACATCCTTAAGCTGCTCGATATCCAGCTGCTCGAGAGCCGGTCGCAACGCCACGGGATCTCGACGGTAGATCTCGAACGGATCCATGATCGCCGGAGCCCGACGACGAGAGCCGCGAGGTTCCACGGCCGCCTTCTCGAGCGCGACGACGACCCGGCGCGCGAGTACCGGCCGGTGATCGCGACGCTCGTCTACACGGGGCTGAGGATTCAGGAGTGCCTGGGCTTGGTCTGGGGGGACACCGACTTCGAGGCCGGACTGATCCGCGTCCAGTACCAGCTCACTCGGGCCACGCGGAAGGAGTCACCGCGCCGGGTGCCGTTGAAGACCAGGAGCAGCCGTCGCGAGATCCGCCTGGAGCCCGACCTCGCCTCGCTGCTCAAGAGACACAAGGAGACGGCGTTCGGCATGCGGCGCGCGAAGCCGCAGGACTACGTCTTCACGACCTCCGAGGGCACGCCCCTCTACCACCGCAACGTCTCGCTCCGCGGGCTCAAGAAGGCAGCCGACAACGCGGGACTCAAACCGCGAAGGGGTCCCGTCACTCTCCTGCCATGACCTCCGGCACACCTTACGGCTCGCACCTCGTGCTCAGCGGGCTTGACGTCGTTAGGGTCTCACGGCAGCTCGGGCACGCCCGGCCGTCGATCACGCTCGACGTCTACTCGCACGAGTTCGAGCAGGCACAGCACGCGGGCGGCTGCTCAAGTGGCTTCGTTGAGCGATGGAGCGTACCGGGATCGAACCGGTGACCTCCGGCTTGCAAAGCCGGCGCTCTCCCAGCTGAGCTAACGCCCCTGGTCGCCGTCAGTGTAGAGGCGCTAACCGCCGGTCGTGGTCAGGCAGCCCGCTCGAGCCGCTCTTCGGCTCGCGCGCGCTTGATGATCACGTCTCGGTCGCCCCAGCGGCGCTCGGCGCGCGCGGCACGCTGCTCGTCCCAGAGCTCGGCTATACGCTCCTCGAGCTCCTGGTGCTCCCGAGCAAGGACGACGTCGTGGCCGCGGGAGAGCTCGTGCATCACGTGTGCACGGCGCTCGGT
Source organism: Actinomycetota bacterium (assembly GCA_046727515.1). Taxonomy (GTDB): domain Bacteria; phylum Actinomycetota; class Thermoleophilia; order Gaiellales; family Gaiellaceae; genus DATBLE01. Next base: position 1,357 of record JBKPCT010000285.1, read on the forward strand.
CAGGTCTTCGATCTCGATGCGGATGTCGTCGATAGTTCTCATCAGTGCTCCAAACGTCGCTGTCGGTCGGCCTATTCCTTAGCGCCACGGCCCGAGGAAAAACATCACGATCACGATCGCCCCCACGACTGCGGAGGCAATTGCGATCCCCTCGAGCGCTCCATTACCCATATCCGAGCTCTTCGAGCCGGTCCTCGTCGATCCCGAAGTAGTGGGCGAGCTCGTGCAGGACGGTGATCCGGATCTCGCGCTCGAGCGCGGGCGGATCGTCGCCGAAATCCTCGACGAGCGGCCGGCGGTAGATCGCGATCCGCGCCGGCAAGTAGGGTGGCTCGTCGAAGAGCCCGTAGAGGTCTGGCTCCTCGGCGTTCTGTTCCTCGACGACGACGGCGACATTTTCGAGCCCGCGCGCAAGCTCGGGCGGAAGCGAGTCCAGCGCAGCGCGCACGTGCTCCTCGAACCTGCTCATCGGTATCGCGGCGACAACGGGTCGCGAATCTTGAACGCGCGCACGGTCAGCACGCCGAACACGAAGCCGCCGACGTGGGCGAAGAACGCGACGCCGCCGCCCGACTCGGGGTGGGTGATGGCATAGCCCCCCTCCCAGAGCTGGAAGAGGAACCAAATCCCGAGGAAGAGCACCGCCGGCACCTCGACCAGGAAGAAGAAGACGATCGTCAGCACGCTCGCCGCCGGGAGCAGCACGAGGTAGGCGCCGAGCACGGCGGAGATCGCGCCGCTTGCGCCGAGGTTGGGGACCATCGTGTCCCCCGGGTTGCCCCAGTTGAACGTCACCCACGTCTGGAGCGTCGTCGCGGCAATCCCGCCGAGGAGGTAGAAGAGGAGGAACCGCACCCGGCCCATCGCATCTTCGATGTTGTTGCCGAAGATCCAGAGGAAGAGCATGTTCCCGCCGAGGTGCAGCCAGCTTCCGTGCATGAACATCGACGTCAGCGCCGCCAGCACCCAGCCCTTGTCGATCTGGGCGCAACTGCCGTTCACCTCGCACGGGTGAAAGGCCAAGTCTCGGATGGATCGGTCGAGGTTCGGCAGCTGGTAGAAGAGCCAGACCGCCACGTTGACGATGATCAGCGCGACCGTGACGACGGGAAAGGTCCTGGTCGGGACGTTGTCGCGAAGCGGCAGCACGTCGGCGGCTACGGAACGATCAATGCGAGCAGCGCCTTCTCGGAGTGGAGGCGGTTCTCCGCCTCGTCCCAGGCCGCGCACCGCGGCCCGTAGAGGACGTCCTCGGTGATCTCGTCGCCCAGGTGGGCCGGAAGGCAGTGGAGGACGATCGCGCCCGGGGCAGCGAGTGCGAGCAGATCGGCGTCGATACGGTAACCGGCGAAGTCCCGGGCGCGTCGCTCGCGCTCGTCCTCCTGGCCCATGCTCGTCCACACGTCGGTGGAGACGACGTTCGCCGCGCGCGCCGCCTCCCGCGGGTCTCGCAGCGCCACGATCCCGGGTGCGTCGTAGCCCTCCGGCGTGGCCGCGACAAACTCCATCCCGAGCGCCCCACAGATCTCCGCGAGCGACACGCAGACGTTGTTGCCGTCCCCGACGTACGCGACGCGCACACCCTCGAAGCCGCCGAGCCACTCTCGGATCGTCATCGCGTCCGCGAGCGCCTGGCAGGGGTGCGTCTTGTCGGTGAGACCGTTGACGACAGGGACGTAGGCGTGCTCGGCAAGCTCCTCGACCGTCTCCTGCGCGAACGTCCGGATCATGATCGCGTCCAGGTAGCGCGAGAGCACGATGCCGATGTCCCGGGTCGACTCCCGCTCGCCGAGACCGACCTCGGGCCCGGTCAGGTGGACGGCGTGGCCGCCGAGCTGCTCGACCGCGAGCTCGAACGAGACCCGCGTCCGCAGCGAGGGCTTCTCGAGCAAGAGGCCGACGCTCCGGCCCGGGAGCATTGGCTCGTCTGCGTAACGCTTCCGCTCGCCCTTGAGCCGGTCGGCGAGATCGAGGACGGCCAGGATCTCCTCGCGGCTCCAGTCGGACACCCGCAGAAAATCCCGTCCTTTCAACCGTTCCATGCGCCGATGCTAGTGCAACCAGTGACTTGACAACAAGGCGCTTAGGTTTTATTCTTCCGATGGAGTCAATGGTGAAGGAGGAATGACGATGGCAACTTTGGTTCGTTGGGATCCCGCGCGTGAGCTCGCCCAGTGGCAGAACGACGTCGAGCGGCTCATGGGCACTTTCCTGCGCAGCACGTCCGTCGGCGGGAACGGCGAGCAGCGCTGGGCGCCGCCGGTCGATATCTGGGAGACCGAGGACGAGCTCGTCTACGCGTTCGACCTCCCCGGAATTCCCGAGGACAAGATCTCGATCGAGTTCGAGGACGGCACGCTGAACGTCTCGGCCGAGCGCGAGCGGACGAGCGAGGTCTCGCAGGAGCGCTTCTACCGCTTCGAGCGCCGCTACGGCAGCTTCACCCGCTCGATCGGCCTGCCGCAGGGCGTCGCCGAGGACGACATCCGCGCGGACTACAAGAACGGCGTGCTCGAGCTCCACGTGAAGAAGCCGAAGGCACCCGAGCCGCGCAAGATCCAGATCGGCAAGGGTCAGCAGGCGACGATCGAGGGCAAGGCGTCGAAGAAGTAGGCACCGAGGGTGCGATGGGGACAGGCCCTTAGGGCCTGTCCCCTGTTCTAAGGTGTGTCGACGTCCAGGCCGGCCTCGGCGAGCAGCTCGCGCAGGCGCCTGAGGCCGGTGAACATTCGGCTCTTGATCGTGCCGAGCGGCTGGCCGAGCTTCTCGGCGAGCTCGGACTGAGTGAAGCCGCCGTAGTAGGCGAGCTCGATCGCCTCGCGCTGCTCCGGTGGGAGCTTGCGCAACGCCTCCTGGACGACCTGCCGCTGTGCGCGCACCCACGCCTCCTCGTCGGTTGCCTCGCTCCCGGCAGGTTCACGCGGCTCGACCTCCTCGAGCGGGTCGGCGCGGCGGCGCTCCTCGCGCCGGACGAGGTCGACGGCGCGGCGGTGGACGAGGGTCAGGATCCACGTGCTCGGTTTGCCCTGCTCGGCGAGGAACGCCCCGGCGGACCTCCAGACGGCGAGGAACGCCTCCTGGACCGCGTCCTCGGCAAGCGAGCGGTCGCGGACGATCCGCAGCGCGAGCCCGTAGGCGACGCGGCCGTAGCGGTCGTAGAGCTCGCCGAGCGCGGAGTCATCCGCGCGCGAGCAGAGCCCGAGCAGCGCCTCGTCCGAGAGGTGGGCGAGGTCCCGCGCCGGAGTCCGAGCATCGGTCTGTCCGCGAATGAAGTCCCTCACCGTCGGCATGGGAGCCTACGCAGTCTCCGTCGTGAGGAGAAGCAGTCCGGTCGGCGGACGCCGGCAATCGAGGGCCCGCTGCGCAGGGCCATCCACCGAGGAGGGAGGCGGCTGCCGCCTCGTGCATCACAGGAAGTAGGGCGCGAGTTGCAGGGCGCCGAGCGCGTACCAGACGCCGAAGACCAGGCTGGCGGCGCCGAGGGTGGGGATCATCCGAGCGAACGAGGGTTTGGCAGCCGCGGTCGCGAGCGTCAGCCCGAACCCGGTCGAGAGTGCGGCCATCGAGATCGCGGTGCAGACGGCGAAAAGCCCGAGCGCAACGACCGCGACACCCCGATCGTGGATCGCGGCGAGCAGGAGAACGCCCACGCCCGCGCTTCCGCCCATTCCGTGGACGAGCCCGATCCCGAACGCCTGCAGGGGCGAGCGGGCACGCATGCCCTGGACGTGCGGATGCCCGTGCACGTGGAGCAGGCCGCGCCGCCAGCGGACGAGCAGCCACACCGCGAGCCCGACGATGATGATCCCGACCGTGGTCTCGGCTCCCTGCCGGACCGCCGCGGGAAGGTATGTCTTGCAGAGGACGATCGGCAGCCCGAACGCGAACAGCGACGCCGCGTGGCCGATGCCCCACGAGAGGCCGAGGCGCGCCGCGAGGCGCGCCGTCCGCCCGCGGCCGGACGCGATCAGCGTCGTCACCGCGGCCAGGTGGTCCGGGTCGGTCGCGTGGCGCAGGCCGAGCAGGACCGCGACACCTGCGACAGCGAGCAGCGTCGCGCCGCTCGAGAGGTGGGCGATCCAGTCGTCGAGCCCGAACACGTCTAAGTCACCTTCGGGAGCGCGCGGACGGTCATCGCCAGGCCGAGGCCGAGCACGACGAGCGCGCTGATCGCGGGAAGGAGGCGGCCCAGGCCGCCGTCGAAGTCGATGCGCCGGAAGACGCGCTTGGCGCTGACGGCGAGAATCCCGATCGCCGTCATCGCTGCGGCGAGACCGAGACTGAAGGCGAGGATCAGGACGAGTCCGTAGCCGACTCGATGGAGCGAGATCGCCGCCAGCAGGACGACCAGCGCCGTCGGGCACGGGACGATCCCGCCGGAGACCCCGATCCCGAGCAGGCGCCGTGCGCTGAGCGCCTGGTCGTGCTCGTGGTGGTGGCGATGCTGGTGGGCAGAGACGCGCTTCCGCCATTCGCGCATCCGCCAGCGCAGGACGCTGAAGCCGACGGCGACGATCAGCAAGGCCGAGACGAGGTTCAGCCAGGGGTAGAGCCGGTCGGGGACGATGAGCTCGGAGAGGCTGAGCGTGACGAGCCCGAGCGCGAAGACACCGATCGTGTGCGTGACGGTGACAGTCAACCCGAGGAAGACGGCGTGCCGCGCGGTGCCGCGCGAGCCGACCAGGTAGGCGGCGACGATCGACTTGCCGTGGCCGGGCGAGAAGGCGTGGGCAGCGCCCCAGAACATTGCGACGAGCAGCGAGAGGAGGACGAACCCGACGCTGAGCCGGTCTCGGGCGATCAGGCTCGCGAAGCCCCCGTCGGCCACGCGGTCCGGAGCCCGGAGGGCGCGCCCGCGGGTCAACGTCGGCGGCGGTTCGGTCGTCGGCGCGAGCGTCGTCGTCAGCGAAGTGGAGTGAAGCGGGCTCGCGAGCAGGTCCTTCGGGTAGGCGCGCAGCTCGTCGCTCCGGCTCTTCGCGTGCGCGCCGACGACGATCTCCTTCCAGCCGAGGCGGCCGGCGAAGTTCGTGTCCTGGTAGGAGATTCGGCTCGTGCCGGCGAGACGGGGGCCGCGGAGGATGACCTCGAGCCGCGTCGTGTGCAGCCCGGCGGAGCCCTCCGGGAACGCGAGCGCATGGGCGACCGGAACGAGCCGGGCCCGGTGGTCGTCGACGCGCAGATGCGCGCCGAGTGCGATCCGGTCGGCGTAGGCGGCGCCGTCGATCCCACCGGCCTGCCTGGCTTGGAACGTCGGGATCTCAGCGAGGTCGAGGACGTAGCGCACATAGACGCGGTGCCCGGACACCTCGAGCCGGCTGAAGGTGTTGATCGTGAAGTTGCCGAGCGGGTGGGCCTGCGCATTCGCGGCCAGCGCGAATGCACTAGCCGCGGCGGTGACGAGGACGAAGAGGCGCTTCTTCACGCGGTCCATCTCCGTGCCACGGGGCCCCACAGGACGGAGAAATGAGGGTTCAGCGCCAGCGCTTTCGCTAGCCATGCGCGGCTCTGCTGCGAATGGCGAAGACATCGCTCGATGTAGCCCCGGTGGAAGAACTTCAACGCGTCCTGCGTGCCGAGGCGGAGCGCCGCGCGCGAGTGGGGGAGGGCCTCCGGGCAGCGGTCGTTGCGGGCAAGCGCCCAGGCGAGCACGTCCTCGCCGTCGATCGAGGGGCGCTCGGCGCGGGCGACGCGGGCGCGGGAGAGCGCGTGGCCGAGCGCGATCCCGTGGTCGACCTGGAACAGGGCGATCTCGAGGTCGGTCTTGACTCCGTTCGCATGCAGCAGCCGCTCGATCGCGCCGATCAGCTCATACTGGCGACGAGCGAGCGCCGCCCTCCCGGTCACCTGGTAGAGGTCGCCGAGCGCGGCGACGTACTGCGGGAGCGGAACCGCCTCTTCCGCGCGCCGCTCGAGCGCGATCGCGCTCCGGTACTCGCCCCTTGCAGCGACCGCCTGCGCGAGTGCATCCAGCCCGTACGCGTAGCCGGGAAAGATCTGCAGCGCGAGGCGGTACTCGCGCTCGGCGTCGACGATCCGGCCGTGGCCGAAGTAGAGCTTGCCGAGCTGGACGTGCGTCCAGGCGGTCGGCTCGGCGGCGCCGGACGCGGCGTCGACCGCGAGCTTCATCGCCTTGATCGCCGCGGCGGTGTGCCCGATCAGCTCGCGCCCGTAGGAGACGCGCGCGTACGAGGAGAGGCTCGGCCGCAGCCGGTTCATCGCGTCGAAGGCGTGGAAGGCGTCGGGGTAGCGGCCGAGCTCGACGAGCGCGTCGCCGATCACGCCGAAGGCGCGGGCCGCGTATGGGTTGAGCTCACGGGCGCGCTCGCCGAAGGCGAGCGCGTCGCGGAAACGGTGGCGGGAGAGCGCCAACGAGCCGACCCCGCCGACGGCGAGGTAGTCCTTCGCGTCGAGGGCGAGCGCGCGGCGCAGTACGCCGTCAGACTTCGAGTACCAGGTCGCGTCGCCGGTCTCGCGCGCGCGCTGCTGGTAGGCGAGCCCGAGCAGTGCGTACGAGTGCTCGTCCTTCGGGTTCCCGCGGAGCCGTGACTGGAGGTCGGCGACGAGGGAGGCGGTGCTCGTGTTCGACGAGAAACCCGACTTGAAGTCCTCGGTCGCCTGCGCGCCGGCAAGCGCGGCCGTCGAGGCGGAGGTGCGGTCGCGGATCACGCCGCCGTAGAGGGCTCCGACCGCGGCTCCGGCGAGGACTGTGGCGAGGATGAGGACGCGTGTGTGCATGGGGAGGGAGGGGCCCGCGAGGCGGGCCCCTCTGGTGGTTCCTACTTCGTCGCCTTCGCGTTCTCGTAGCCCGAGTGCGGGGCCGCGAGGTAGGGGAAGTGGCCGAGGCTCGCCACGTCGTTCGCGTCGACGCCGTCGCCGAGGGGCACCTTCGTGCCCTTGAGGAAGCCCGCGACGGCCTGCTCCTCGATGTCGACGACGTCGTCGCCGAGCCGGCGACCGTTCGGGAATCCGGCATTGTCGCCGCCCAGCACGCCCATGCGGCTGACCTTGCCCGCAGGGGTGACGGGGACCGCGAGGTTGAGCCGGAGCTCGTCGGCGAAGTGCGACCCGGTGTACGTCACCTTCGGGATTCCGGTGCCGAGGACCGCGACCAGGTCGTCACGGTTCGTCTCCGGAACGCCGAGCTTGTACAGCTTGTTGAGCACGGCCGCGAGGATCGGCGTCTTGTAGTAGCGCTCGAACTGTTCGTCCTGGGCCGGACTCGTGCGGTTCCAGAGATCCTTGAGCCCGGTCGGGATCACGACCTCGTTGATCAGCGGCTCGCCGAGGCGGGAGACCTGTGTCCAGCCCGGGCGAACCTTGCCGTTCACGGTCACGTGCCGGCGCTCGGTCGAGGACCAGACGCCGATCGTGTGGCTCGGCGTGTCGATCAGCCCGATCGGGATCTGGAGGGCGATCGTGTGGACGTTGTAGCCGGACAGGAAGTCCTTGCCGCCGCCCATGTTCCCCGTCGTGCCGGCCTTGCGGATCGCGACCAGGTCGAAGATGGCGCCGACGTCGGCGAAGAACGGATCGTCCCGCTGGCCCGCAAAGATCCTCAGGCCGCGCTTGGTGACGATCTCCTTCTCCGCAGCGGCTTCGTAGTCCTTGACCCCGACGAACCCGTTGAAGCGGGGCCCGATGTTGTTGATCGGGGTGTTGCCGTTCGCGAACCCGCGGTTGTTCCGCCACATCTGCCACGTCTGCTGCGTGTTCCCGAGGAAGTACGGCCCGGTCGGCGTCTTGAACCGGAAGCTGTAGGTGATGTCCGGTCTGCCGTCGCCGTTCCGGTCGATGTGGATGTTGTACTTCGCGCCCTGAGAGAACGTGTAGTAGTTGGGCCCGGCAGCGGGATCCTCACCGGGGATCCAGTTCGCGACGATGGTGAGGCTGTTCGGCTTGTCCGGGCTGCGGAATGCGTACAGATCGGTGTTGTCCGCAGTCGGATCCTCCGAGATCAGCGGCGCCTCCCTATGGCTCGACGCCGTGCTCGAGCCGGGGGCGAGGCGGGCGACGAAGAGCGCGGCGAGCGCTGCGCCGCCGACCGCCAGCAGAATGAATGCCCGGTGCTTGCGCATTCGGAGCGGCTCCTTTCTGACGGCCGGTCGGTTGCGGATCGTCGTCGTGGCCGTCGTACAGGCCCGTATTCGCGCCGAGGCTATTTCCGGTTCGATCCCTCCTCGCGATTCCTTTCCTTCTTCGCGGAGCGGCGGAGGAAGTAGCCGAAAACCGCGAGCACGAGGAAGACGCTGCCGGTCTCGGCGATCAGGCCCGGGATGCCGCCGTGCGCGAGGACGAGGCTCATCCGCTCAGCCCTGGCTCAGCACCCAGAGGCCGCCGACTGTGTAGAGCACCATCAGCACCAGCATCGGGTACTGCGTCCAGAGCGCCATCCGCGGCGTCCGGAACAGCCCGACAGCGCGGTCGTGCGCGACCGCGAGCCCGGCGACGTGCCCGACGATCAGCGCCGCGACCTGCACGTACCAGATCGTGTGCGGCGTCAGGAAGGTGAAGTTCGGCTGGAAGTCGTGCGTGCCGAAGAGATCCCAGCCGCGGCCCCACGGGTCCGACAGGAGCCGCACGCCGACCTCGCCCTGGTAGATCAGCAGCGAGAAGTAGTGCGCGATCACGTAGACGAGCGTGATCGGGATCAGGCTGTCGATGAACTCCGGTGCGAGGTTCGGCTCGCCGGCGATCGACTCGGTGCCCCGCACGGCGAGGCGGAAGGCGAGGGCAATGAACGCCACCGAGGCGAGCAGACCGCCCAGGCCCATCAGCTGCCCGACGAGGTCGGCGAGGCTCGGGCGGTCGAGCAGCTTGACCTGCACGTCGTAGTAGCGGTTCTGCCAGATGCTCGTCCGGCTGAAGCCGTCGAAGAACGTCGACCCGAGCATCACCGCGACGAAGGCGACCGTCCCCGGGGTCGGGTCGCTGACCGAGAGCCCGGACAGCGGCACGCGGACCACGAGCTGCCCGTCGTCGCGGCGGCCGAACGGGCTGATCCGCGAGAGGAGGCCGAAGTAGACCGAGAACCCGTCGCCGTACCGGAACCAGGAGTCGGACCCGAACAGGACCGCGCCTGTCCACGTGACCACGCTGTAGATCGCGATCGCGAGCGCAAGGACGCGAGGATCGGACGGGTTCGGGTACGTCAGCTCGATCGCCGCGAACGAGAGCAGCAGCACCGCCGCCGGCCACCGCCCGAGCCCTTGCGGATACGCGAAGGGCGGGGCCGGGCGCCGCGCGAGCCAGCCGACACCCTCGGCCGCCACCTTCCACGGCGAGAGCACCGACCACACGTTCCCGAAAACCGCCGCGACGAGGGGCATTCCGATCCAGAACAAGACGTACACGAAGGTCGGGGTGAAGTTCGCGCCGCTCGAGTTGCGGCCGACGAGCGCGCCCAGCCAGAGGAAGGCGAGCAGGGCGAACGAGAGCGCGCCGGCGACGATGCGGAGCGCCGGCGAAAGCAGCAACCGCTGGAGGCCCGCCGGGAGCGGCCGCCCGTCGCGGCGGGCGGCCAGGACCGGCCTGCGCCACAGGAACGCCAGCGCGGCGAACGAGACGACGAGGACAAACGCCGCGCCGTAGAAGAAGACGTAGCGCGGGACCGGGAGGTCGCGAATGCCCCCGATCCCGTGGGCGAGGAGCCAGGTCACTCGACCTTCAACTCGAGGATCTGGAGCTTGCGGTTCTCGAGCTCGGCCTCGAACACGCCCGCGATCTTCGCCCGGAAGCGGATCCGCGCCGTGCCGCCCGCCTTCACGTCCTTGTGCAGGTCGTAGCCGTGCAAGTGGACTTCGTCGGCGACGTCCGAGTGGACGACGAGGTCAACGAGCGCCGACTTCTTCACGGTCTCGCGCGTGATCCCGCCGACCGGCTTGCCACCGACGACCCGGATCGTGATCACCTTGGCCGCCGGGCCGGCCGACGTCGTGGCCGGAGCCGCAGTCGTGGTCGCTTCCCCGCCGACTGCCGTCGAGCTCGGCGTGCCTTTGCCGCCTCCGCAGCCCGCAAGGAGCAGCGCGCCGGCCGCAGCCAACAACGCAATCGCAATGCGCATCGAACCTCCTCGGTCGTCAGTGCCGAAACTCGAAGACGAGCTCAGAGTTGCGGCGGCGCCCGGCCGAGGCGGTCGTAGTCGAGCGGCGCGCGTGCGAGCAGGGGCCTCCCGGCGGCGCCGACCCGTACCGCTTGAGGGAGCGGCGCGGGCGGGCGCGGCGCCACCGAGCGTCTCGCCCCGTCGGCGACGCGAAGCAGTGTCCGGGCGACGAAGAAGGCTGCGATCGCGATCGGCAGCTGTGCGACGAGCCCGGCGTAGACGGCGGGCACGAAGACCGTGTGAGCGGGTAGCCCGGCAGCGAGCCGCTCGATCAGCTCCTGGGCCGCGAAGGCCAGCGGCGGCAGGACGGCGAAGGGCCACGCCGCCGGCCGGCCGGCGAAGCGGCCCGAGACCCGAAGCGCGACCGAGGCCGCGACGAAGACCGCGCAGACGGCGACGAACTGCGGCGCGAAGACGAGGTAGCCGTGGATGCGAGCGTCCTGGCCGGTCGTGCCGACGAGGGCGTAGCCGGCGGCGTGACCGCCGAGGGACCCGAGTGCGGCGACCGGCAATGACAACGAGAGGAGCGCGCGTTGCCTCACGAGCCCCAAGGATAGAGTCCGTGACCATGGGACGCTTCCACGACGCCGTCAACGAGCAGATCGGCTACGAGTTCGCCGCCTCGCAGCAGTACATCGCTATCGGGGTGTACTACGACGCAGAGACGTTGCCCAATCTGGCGGGGCACTTCTACCGCCAGGCTGTCGAAGAGCGAAACCACGCGATGATGCTCGTTCAGTTCCTGCTCGACGCGGACGCTCCGGTCACGATCCCCGGCGTCCAGGCGCCGAAGACGGACTTCGCGGATGCCGCCCAGCCCGTCCAGGTTGCGCTCGAGCAGGAGAAGCGCGTGACCGACCAGATCGCCAACCTCCTCAGGCTCGCCCGCGAAGAGGGGAATTTCGTCGGCGAGGAAGCGATGCACTGGTTCCTGAAGGAGCAGCGCGAGGAGGTGTCCTCGATGAGCGACCTGCTGAAGCTGGTCGAGCGTGCGCTCGAGTCGAACATCCTGCTGGCCGAGGACGCGCTCGCCCGGACGCCGGTCGGCGACCAGGGCGTCGATCCGTCCGCTCCACCGGCCGCGGGCGGCGCGCTCTAGACCGGCGGCCTATGCGGCAGCGAGCCCGTCGCGGACGGACTCCGCGACTCCCTCGAGCTCGATCTCGGCCGACGTCAGCTCCTTCAGCAACTCGTCCGCAGTCAGCCGCTGGCCTTCCGACCAGAGCTCGCGCAACAGCGAGCCCGCGTCGCGGCGTGCGAACCACGCCGAGCCGAACTTCTCGCGGAAGAAGCGCTCCAGCTGTGCCTCGAAGGCCCATGCGCGCACGTACTCGGTGACGTAGAACCCGGGGTCGACGTCGGCGAGGTAGTCGGTCTCGCTCGGCTCGATCTTCAGTGCGTCGGCGAGGATCTCGACATAGCGCTTGCCCAGCGGGACGGGATCGTCGGCCTCGTGCAGCTCGATCTCGTAGAGGAGCTTCGCGCAGTAGCGGCGGACGAGGTAGATGAGGCTGGTGGCGCCCTCGGCGACGAACTCGCCGGGTCGCGGGACGTCGAGGCGGCGGTTCAGCCACGCGGCGTCCTTGACGAGGTGTTCCATCAGCATCGCCCAGCCCTCGGTGACGGCGAAGTCGCCCATGCGGCGGTCCTCGACGGGGAGGTCGGCGTTCGCGTGCGCGTAGTGTTCGGTGTGCCCGGCCTCGTGGAAGAGCGCGCGCCAATCGTCGACGCCCCCGATCGGCTGGATCACGAGCACGATCCGCTGCGGGACCTCGATCGGCGCGCAAAAGGCGCGCGGCGACTTCTTCTCGCGCTTCTCGACGTCGAGCTCGACGTTTTCCTGGGCGTACAGGTCGATCCCGAGGTCGGCGAGGGTGGCCTCGAGCGCGGGGAGCATCCGGTCACCCGGGAACGCGGTGTCCCACTCGGGGGCGCGGAAGATTCGCGCGACGTCCCAGCGGTTCGCCTCTGCCAGGCCGACGCCGGCGCGCGCTCGGAAGAGCCTGTCGGCGGCCTCCTCGAACATCGCCTCGGTCTCGTCGAGGAAAGCGCGCGCCCGCTCGGCGAGCTCGTCGAGCCGGAAGCCCAGACGGCGGTGGAGCTCGGCGTAGTTCGGGGCCCCGACCTGCTGCACGGCCCCGTGCTCGACCGCGAACGCCTCGAGCTGGATCGGGAGCAGGTGCTCCTCGGTCAGCGCGTTCCGCGCCTGCTCGAGCCGCCGCCGCTTCTCGCGGTCGGGCTCGTTCGCCATCGTCGGCCGGATCATCCGGTAGGGGATCTCTTCCCCGTCGACGGTCGCGGTCAGCTCGGCCTCGAGCTCGGCGGCGCGCTCCGCGTGCTCGCGCGTCAGGTTCCCGAGGTAGCCCTGGCAGGCGAAGCGCCAGAGCTCCCGGATGTGGCGATCGCCCTTTACCGCCGCCCCGATTGCATTCGCGCGCTCCAGGCTCGTCACCTCGGCGTACTGTTCGTAGATCGGCTCCAGGTCGAGCGTGTCCTTCAGCCCCGCGTAGTGGAGGTAGTACTCCTCGTTGATCGCGGCGATGAAGCGATCCGCCTGGTCGCGGTAGTTGTCCAGCTCGGACTGGGAGAGAACGTCTGCCATCAGGGGTCGCCTAGGATACCGGCGTGCAGCGGATCAGCCTCCGGACGGACCGGAAGACGCAGCTCGTCGACATCACGGAGCGGGTGCAGGCGGCGCTGGACGGGGGGAACGGCGGTGCGGCCGCTCTGGTCTACATTCCGCACACGACTGCAGGCGTGACGATCAACGAGGGCGCCGACCCGCTCGTTGCCCGCGACCTCGAGGCCGCGCTCCAGAAGATCGTCGACGACGGCTGGCCGTGGCAGCACGTCGAGGATCCCGACGGGCCGAATGCGCCCTCGCACGTGCGTGGCTCCCTGATCGGACCGAACGTGCTCGTCCCGATCGCGGAGGGCAAGCTCGGCCTCGGCCGCTGGCAGGGGATCTTCTTCTGCGAGTTCGACGGGCCGCGCGACCGCAGCGTCTTCGTCACGACGCTCGCCTGAGGCTACGCTCAGCCGCGTGACCGCTCCCGTCAGCAGGAACGAGGAGCTCGAGCTTCACGTCGACTCGCTCGCCTACGGCGGGAACGGCGTCGCGCGGCTGAACGGCTTCGTCGTCTTCGTCCGCCGCGCCCTGCCCGGGGACACCGTTCGCGCACGCGTGACGAAGGTGAAGCGCGGCTACGCGGAGGCAACGACGACCGAGGTGCTCGAGCCCAGCCGCGAACGAACAGACGCGCCGTGCAAGCACTACTACGAGGGCTGCGGCGGTTGCCGCTTCCAGGACCTACGCTACGAGGCGCAGACCGCGGCGAAGGAGGCGCAGGTGCGCGACGCGCTGGAGCGGATCGGCGGAATCGCGGAGCCTGCCGTCGAGCCGATCCTCCCGGCGGAGGAACAGTTCCACTATCGGAACAAGCTCGAGTACTCGTTCACGTCGACGGCGAAGGGGGCGGCGCTCGGCTTCCACCGTGCCGGTCGCTGGGACGAGGTGCTCGAGGTCGACCGCTGCTGGCTCACGACCGACCTCGGCAACGCGATCCGCGACGCCGTCCGCGACTGGGCGCAGGAGGAGGGCCTGCCGCCCTACGACCAGGAGGCACAGCGCGGCTGCCTGAGGCACCTCGTCGTGCGCGAGGGACGCAACACCGCGCAGGCGCTCGTGCAGCTCGTCACCGCGCCTTGGCTGCAAGCGTCGCCGGCGAAGCCGGAGACGCCCGGCCGAAAAACCGGGCTGGAAGCGTCGCCGGCGAAGCCGGAGACGCTCGGCGGAAGAGGCGTGTACGACCTGCAGGGCGCGGATCGGCTGGTGGCGGCGCTGCGCGAGTTCCCGGAGGTGCGTTCGATCCATTGGGCCGTGAACGACTCGCCCGCCGAGGTGACGAACCTGCCGACGCAGCTGCTCTGGGGCGAGGAGGCGATCGAGGAGACCCTGCTCGGCCTGCGCTTCCGAGTCCGCCCGAACGCGTTCCTGCAGACGAACACGCGCATGGCGGAGCGCCTCTACGAGCTCGCGATCGAGTTCGCGGGACTGACCGGGACCGAGACCGTGTACGACCTCTACTGCGGGATCGGGACGATCGGGCTTGGAATGGCCGGCCGGGCGCTGACGGTCTGGGGCGTGGAGGCGAGCGAGGAGTCGGTCGCCTGTGCGATCGAGAACGCCCGGCTGAACGGGATCACGAACGCGGCCTTCTTTGCCGGCGAGGTCGGTGCGTCTCTCGAGGAGCTGGCCGACCGTGCCGGGCGGCCGGATCTCGCGGTCGTCGATCCCCCACGGGCGGGACTCTCCGGCAAGGCGCTGCGCCGGCTCGCGCGGCTCGAGGCGCCGACGATCGTCTACGTCTCGTGCAACCCGACCACGCTCGCCGGGAACGTGAAGGAGCTCGTCGGGGAGTGGGGGTACACACTGCGGCGTGTGAGGCCTGTGGACATGTTCCCCCACACCCCGCACGTCGAGTCGGTCGCGCTGCTCACGCGATGAGAGTCGCGTTGATGATCGAGGGGCAGGAGGGCGTCTCCTGGGAGCAATGGGTCGCCCTCGCCGACGCGTGCGAGGAGGGCGGAATCGAGGCGCTGTTCCGCTCCGACCACTACCAGTCGGTCGGCCACGACCCGAGGCGGCTTGCGCTCGACGCCTGGGCGACGATCTCTGCGCTCGCCGCGGTTACCGAGCGCGTGCGGCTCGGGACGCTCGTCTCCCCGGTCACCTTCCGGCGTGCAGGCGAGCTCGCGAAGGTGGTCGCCACGGCCGACAACGTGTCCGGCGGGCGCGTCGAGCTCGGGCTCGGCGCGGGCTGGAACGAGCGCGAGCACGAGGCGTTCGGCTTCCCTTTCCCGGACCTGCGCGCGCGAATGGACGAGCTCGAGCAGCAGCTCCAGCACGTCAGGCGCCAGTGGGCCGAGCTCTCGCCACCGCCCGTCCAGCAGCCGCGTCCGCCGCTGATCGTCGGCGGCACGGGGGGCCCGCGAAGCTGCCGCCTCGGGGCGCGGTACGCGGACGAGTACAACACCGTGTTCGCCTCGGTCGCCGACTGCGCCGAGCGGAAGAAAGGGCTGGAAGCCGCCTGCCGGGCGGAGGGACGGGAGTCGATTGCATTCTCGCTGATGACCGGTTGCGTCGTCGGGCGCGACCGGGCCGAGGTCGAGCGTCGCGCCGGCGCCGTGGCCGAGGGCACGGGCCTGGAGGCCGCCGATCTGCTCGCGAGCGACCGGACGATCACCGGGACGGTGGAGCAGGTGGTCGCGCGGATCGGAGAGTACGCCGAGGCCGGCGTCGAGCGGGTGTACCTGCAGCACCTCGACCACGGAGACGTCGAGATGGTCGAGCTGATCGGCGCGGAGGTAGTCCCGTCCGTCGCGTCGTGTTAGCGGCCGGCGGCCTGAAGCACATCACCGCCTGGGTGCAGAGAAACTGCCGCAGCTGATCGTTCGGTTCGTTCAGGACAGCCGCGGCCAGCCGCGCGCCTTGACCCAGACGAGATCGGCGTTCGGAAGCAGGAAGCCGAGCGAGATCGCCGGCAGCGCGGGGAGGCCGTTCAGCGCGGTCCACTGCGCGAGCGCGACGGTGACCCCGAGCAGGGCGACCATCCCGAACCAGGTCCAACCCACGCGCAGCCCAAATCGGTAGGCAGCCGCCAGAAAGAGCGCAAAGAAGAGCAGGTCGGGCAGGCCGAGCCGCGCGGTCTGGCCGCCGGGGAGGGGGAAGGCGAAGCTCAGGTTCGTGAAGACGTGCGGGTGCTTCGCAACGATGTGACCGGTCGGGCCTCGGAAGACCGAGTAGGCGTCGACCCACGGGATGATCACCGCGACCGCCACGAGCAGGACGAGGTCCTCGAAGAACCCGAGGAACCAGAAGGCGAAGAGCGTGACCCCCGCGAGCTTGGCGAAGTTCGCAAGCACCTCGAGATCGCCGAGCGTCGCGAGCAGCGCGAGCACGCCGAACGCGACGGCGAGCGGGAGCAGGCCGCGCGCACGGGAGAGCGGCAGGACGATCAGGTCGAACGAGAAGACCGCCGGGATCAGGACGCAGGCGAGGACGACGACGTCCCACCAGTCCGACAGCGCCGGGAGCGAGTCGACCGCGTAGTACCAGGTCGTGAGACCGGCCGCGAGCGCGATGAACGCGAGGCCGCGGGGGGACAGGTGTTCCGCGCGGTGATGGTCTCCCGTGTCTGGCGGATGACTGGGGCCGTCAGGCAAGGACGCAGGGAGCGTCAATATGAGACTCATATCGGCGCGACTGAGGACGCCGCATGGCGGTTCCAGGCGCCGCCAGAGACGCTCTGACCATTGCTGGGCGGGACACCTAATACGGAGGCAGCTCTGCCCACCAGGAGCCGAGCACCTTGAACGCGTTCCAGAATGCGGTCTTCGCGGGTTGCTCGTCGAGCGAGGTGTCGATGTCCGGGGTGACGAGCGCTTGCGTCGTCGGCGTGAACTGCTGCAGCTTGCCGACCTCGGCCTCGACCCGCTGCGCGAGCGGGAACTGCACGTCGTTCAGGAAGGCGAGCGCGTCGTCGCCCATCGGGACGATGAGCTTGGGCTGGACGATGTGGAGCTCGCGGGTGAGCCAGCCCCGCGCCTCGTCGTCGGCCGCACCCTCCGCGAACTTGACGCAGTTCGTCCCGTACACGGCCATCGGGTCGACGCGCAACCGCTGCAGCGATTTCAGCACTGCCTGTCCCGCGCGGCCGAAGAACGCGACGCCCTCCTGGGCTTCCGACGGCTGCGGCCTGTGCTTGAGCAGGAAGACGTCCGCGAGCGGGTGGCCGGAGCCGAGCACCGGCACCGCCGCCCCGCCGGCAGCGCGCACGATCTCGTCCCCGAGCTCGTTGATCTCGGAGATCGCCTTGCGGAGGTACTTCTCATGGATCTCGTCGGACGACACGGCGCTCACAGGGGGCACGGTACGTTTTCTCCTCTAGCGGACTCTTTCCTTGGCCTGGGCGACCCATTTCAACGACTGGAGGTAGACCAGCGACTTCGGCCGGCGCAGGATCTCTGCCCCAGTCAGGCTGACGAGGAATTCCTCCGGACCGTTGAACGCGCGCATCCGTACCGCCCCGGTGCCGACGCCCTGGAGTACGTGCGCGTCGGAACCCGCACCCATCGTCAGGTCGTACTTGCGCGCGAAGCGCAGCGCCTCGGCGTTGAACGACTCGCGGAGCAGGCGCGCGTTGTAGACCTCGAAGACGTCGATGTCGGCGAGGTGCCTGTGGAGCGTGCGAGGGTCGGGAATCGCGTGCCTGCGGTCGAAGGGGTGGGGGAGGTAGACGAGTCCGCCCTGCGCGCGGATTGCCTCGATGGTGTCGGCGAACGAGAGGCCGCGCGGGATCTCCTGCTCGAGGAAGAGGCCGATCACCTCGCCCTGGCGGTCGGTCTTCACCTCCTCGGCGGGGATGACCGTGAGCTTGCGGCCGCGCGCGAGCTCGGCGGCCTCGGCTGCTCCGCCGAAGCGGTTGTGGTCGGTGATCGCGATCGCGCCGAGCCCGATCGCCTCGGCGTGGTCGAGGAGATCGGGAACGGGGATCGAGCAGTCGTGTGACCACTCCGTGTGCATGTGAAGGTCGCAGAGGATCCAGGGGCGGCCGGCGAGGGGGTCGCCGTCGCGGCGGGCCGACCGGCGTCGGCGGGCGAGGCCGCGGTAGAGGGTGTCGAGCTCGGCGGCGACGACTGCGAAGCTGTTGTCCCCCGCCCGGCGGCGCGCCTGGGCGCCGAGGCGCGAGCGAACATCGGCATGCTCGGCGAGCCGGGCGACCGCCGCGCCGACCAGCTCCGGCTGCTCGTCGCGATGGGGCGGGGCAGCCGGCGCGGCACCGGCGGCATCGGCCTCGAGCGCGAGTCGCGCGCTGCCCTCGAGGGCTGGGACGAAGATCGACGCCTCGGCTAGCAGAGCAGCGCGCGTCTCGGCGTCTCGGGCGAGACGCGAATGGACACGCCCGACCAGGCGCCGCGGGACGTACGGGCGTCCCGAGAACGGGCGAGTGCGCAGCACGACCAGCTCCCAGCCCGGCAGCTCGTCGAGCATCCGGATCACGCTGCGGGCGAGCGGCCGCTCCAGCCCGCGCCACTCGAGCACGATCAGCCGGCGCTTGCGGCCGGGGTGGAAAAGGCTCGTGTCGACTCCCGGCGAGACGACGCGGTAGTCGCCGGGGAACCGCTCCGCCGCCGCCCTGGCGACCTCGCGGGTCGAGGCGACGAGCGCGTCGATCCGACCGAGCAGCCGCTCGCGCTGCGCCTTCCCGGGCGGGTAGCCCAGTCGTTCCGCGGAGAAGAAGCTCGCGACCGAGATCGTGTGCGCGTGGCGCAGGGCGAGGTAGGAGAGGCTCGGCAGCGCGGGCTCGAAGCCGTGGACGACGTCCCAGTCACCCCGGGTGAGCGCGATTGTCAGGTTCGCGCGCGCGCCGACAGGGAGGCCCATGCTCGTCCGCCGCGAGATCGGCACCGACGGGCCGAGCGCGATCAGTTCCGCATCGGCGCCGTCGGCGAGCGAGCGCCGGCCCTGGCGGAGGTCGGCCGCCTTGCTCGAGGGTGCGAGCACAGTGACCGTGTGGCCGAGGTTGCGCAGCTCGACGGCGACGCCGGCGACGTGGTCGTTGACCTCGTGCGGCACGGACCACGCAAACGGCGTGACGAGGCAGACCCTCATCGCGCAGAGGTTAATCCAGGGGCAGACCCCTATATGAAGGGGGCCGGCGGAGCAAGCTTCGCTTCGGTGGTGCTCGGTGTCGTCGATGACGGCGTCGTCGGCGATGATCGTGGTGGCCCTGCCCTATGTCGGCGCGCACGGATGCGGCGCAGGAACTCGGATCGGGGTCGAGATGCGGGCGGCTCATTCCTTTTGCGG
>JBKPCT010000286.1:0-34163 GCA_046727515.1 Actinomycetota bacterium
TGTCCTCGGCGGTGACGAGAAGCCGCTGCCCCCGGACGAAGACGGCACCGACCTGGTGGGCGCGACCGAGCGGCTCGCTCACGTCGAAGAGCTGCTCCCCGAGATCTGCACGCTCGACTGCGGCTCGATGAACTTCGCCGCGGGCGGCGACTACGTCCTGGTCAACGCCCCCGGAATGCTGCGCGCGATGGCGCGTCGGATCCGGGAGCTCGGCGTCCGACCCGAGCTCGAGGTCTTCGACACCGGCCACCTCGTGATGGTCAAGGAGCTGATCGCCGAGGGCCAGATCGACGAGCCCGTCCTGATCCAGCTCTGCACGGGCATCCCGTACGGCGCTCCCGACGATCCTGCGACGTTGCTCGCGATGGTCGACCAGCTGCCTCCCGGCGCGGTCTTCTCGACGTTCTCGATCGGTCGCATGCAGCTGCCGTTCGTCGCGATGGCCGCGCTCGTGGGCGGCAACGTCAGGGTGGGGCTCGAGGACAACCTCTACCTCTCGCGGGGGCGGCTCGCGAGCAACGGCGAGCTCACCGAGCGCGCGGTGCACATCCTCGAGTCGATGAACGTCCGGATACTCGGGCCGGACGAGGTGCGCGACAAGCTCCGACTGCGACGCCATCAGTGACCCAACCGCCTATCCAGACGGTCGGGCTCCTCGGCGCCGGCGTCATCGGCGGCGGGTGGGCAGCGCGGTTCGTGCTGAACGGGGCCGACGTCCAGATCTTCGACCCCGATCCGGATGTGCCGCGGAGGGTCAGACAGATGCTCGACAACGCGCGGCGCGCCTTTGCCCGTCTCACGCTCGCCCCGCTGCCGCGCGAGGGCTCGGTCACATTCGTCGGCACCGCAGAGGAGGCGGCTGCCGGCGCCGGGCTCGTGCAGGAAAGCGTGCCGGAGCGCGTCGAGCTGAAGCAGGAGCTTCTCCGAGCAGCAGCAGACGCCATCGCTCCGGACGTCGTAATCGCCTCGTCGACCTCCGGGCTCCGCCCCTCCGTACTCCAGGAGCGAATGCGCGGGCCCGAGCGGCTGATCGTGGGCCATCCCTTTAATCCCGTCTATCTGCTCCCACTCGTCGAACTGTGCGGCGGTGCACAGACGTCCCCGGAGTCGCTCGAGCGTGCGGCGGAGATCTACCGCTCAGTCGGGATGCACCCCCTCATCGTCAGACACGAGATCGATGGGTTCATCGCCGACCGGCTACTCGAGTCGCTCTGGCGCGAAGCGCTCTGGCTCGTAAGCGATGGAAAGGCGACGGTCGAGGAGATCGACGATGCGATCCGCTACGGCCCGGGCCTCCGTTGGTCGGTGATGGGCACGTTCCTGACGTACCGCATCGCGGGCGGCGAGGCGGGGATCCGGGACTTCATGGACCAGTTCGGCCCGGCGCTCCAGTGGCCCTGGTCGCGGCTCACCGATGTCCCCCAGTTGACCGACGCGCTGCTCGAGACCATCCAGCGCCAATCGGACGCGCAGGCCGCGGGGCGCTCCGTGCGCGAGCTCGAGCGGCTGCGCGACGACTGTCTCGTCGACATTCTCCAGGCGCTACGCACGAACGATGTCGGCGCCGGAGCGACTCTGCGCGCCTACGAGGCCGGGCTCCTCGATCATGCTGCACCGGAGCGACCCGGCGAGTACGACGTGGCCGTGCCCCTCCGTCTGCACGAGACGCGCGTCCCGGCGGCATGGGTCGACTACAACGGGCACGCGCACGAGAGCGCGTACCTGCGCCTGACCGGCGACGCGACCGATGCCCTCCTCAACCTCGTGGGCGTCGACGCCGCCTACCGCCGTGACGCGGGCAGCTACTTCACAGTCGAGACCCACATCTGTCACCTACACGAGATGAAGGCAGGTGAGCTCGTACACATCACGACACAAGTCCTCGGTGCCGACGAGAAACGGATCCACGTCTTCCACCGGGTACGCCGCAGCGCAGACGACAGAGAGCTCGCGACCGTCGAGCAGATGCTCCTGCACGTAGGGACCGCGGAGGGTCGCGCTTCCTCGGCGGGCTCCGAAGTGCTGGCGCACGTGCGCGCGCTCGCCGACGCACACACCGCACTGGAGCAGCCCCATCGAGTCGGCCGCAGCATCGAGCTGCCGGCTACACCTCGGCCGGCCCTCCCTTGAGGAGCCGAGGCCGTCGCCTCGAAAAGGGAACCTTGATCCGGTCCCCTCGGCTGAAAATGGCCTCCCATGGGGCGTGTGGCGGCGGAGACTCCGGCGCTTCCTGCTGCTGCTGTGGAATTTCCGACCGGCCGTCCTCCCCGCTTAGGACGAAGCAAGCATCGAGCGCGACTCCGCGCGGGCCTCGCGCCACCACACGAGCTCGTACGCGTGCAACCCCAGCCAAACGGCAGTGACGAGCGTCAGCGCCGCGAGTGCCGGGACCACCGTCGCGAGCGGGAGCACGAGCAGGAGGAGGACTGCCGCTGCGAAGCGGCCGCGGCTCAGCGCGACCCGTCGTTCGACCCGCGACCGGACCGCCGAGTAGGTGAGCAGGTAGAGGGCGCTTCCCCCGCAGAGCGCGAAGGCTGCGACGGAGTCGAGTTCCTCGCCGACGTGCCCGACGATGGTCTTCATCGCGAACGCGAAGAGCACGATTCCGGTGATCATCGGGAGGTGCGCGTATGCGTACACGTCGCGGGCGAGCGCAACGCGGTCCGCCCCGCGCAGGTCGGCGAGCATCCGCGCGCCGCGGATCGAGAAGAAGTCGAAGTAGGCCAGCCAGAACGAGGTGGCGACAAGCAGCCCGAGAATCGCGGCCGCGATCTCGCCCAGCCCGATCCCGGTCACGCCGATCCCGATCGCGACGAATGCCTCGCCGAGCGCGATGATCAGCACGAGGCCGTAGCGCTCCGCAAGGTGCGACGGGAACACTCGCCAGCCGGTCGACCCGCTCAGCCCGGCGCCGACGTAGGTGCACGTCAGCGCGGCGAGCCAGAGCCACGTGCGCGCGCTGTCCGTGAAGCCCGCAACGAGGATCAGCATTGCGCCGAGCAGCGTCCAAGGCGCCAGCCGCAGCACGGCGGACAGCAGGTCGCGGTTCCCACGGCCGGCGAGGGCGTACAGCGTCAGATGCACGGCGACGACGACGAGGAATGCGGCACCGAACAGCACGCCATCGTCGTGGAACACACCGGGCACCGCGAGCGCCGCCACGAACATCGCGATCAGCACGACGAGAAGTGCGCCGCCGACGAGGCCCTCCTCGGGGTCGACGGTGTTCGTCAGCCAGGCGTAGGCCGTCCACGGCCACCAGAGCGCAGCGAGCACGAGCACGCCGCGGCCGATGCCCGCGAACGTCGGGTCGTCGGTGAGCAGGGTCGTCACCTGCGTGAACGCGAACACGAAGACGAGGTCGAAGAAGAGCTCCCGCGGCGTGACGCTGTGCTCGTGGTCGACTGCCGTTGTGGCCATCCGCGCTCGAATTAGGTTGTAGCTGTCGCCGACTGCGGCCGTCGGTTCGCCGTTAGGGCTCCGAGCTCGTCGAGCAACTCTCGGATGAGCTCCGGCAGATCCCGTTGGTTCGTCTCGTCGACCCACCGTTCGATCGCGGTGCGGAAGACGGCGATCCCCATCTCCGCGGTGAGACTCGCCGTGGGGTCTGTGACGCCCCGTCGGCGTAGCGTGTCGGCGAGTGCGGCCGACCACGACGCAAGCTTGATCAGCTCGCGTTCTTGCAGCTCTGGGTTCGCAGCGATGATGCTCTGCCGCGGACGCGCAAAGTCCCGACGCTCGTGGAGCTGATCTGCGGCAGCGTCCAGCCCGGCCGCAACCGCGTCGATCGGGCGCGCGGATTCCGGTGCGCCGGCAACGGTGCCGACCAGGAGCTCCTTCATCGCGTCGGCACCGCCGAAGAGCACCTCGCGCTTGTCCGCGTAGTGCCGGAAGAACGTCCGCTCCGTGACGCCCGCCCTCGCGGCGATCTGTGCCGCCGTCGTCTGGTCGAAGCCGCGCTCGCCGTAGAGCTCCATGGCCGCCTGCTCGAGACGGCCGCGGCTGTCTGGCTCCCAACGTGGCACCAGCGGATCGTAGCTCATCGTTGACAGTCACTGTCATCAGCGCGGGGCGCACCGATCGGCGCGCGGTCGAGGCGCTTGCGACGTCCCGACAGCTATCGGCCGCCGGCTCGGCATACCCCTACGCAGCATCTCGCCTGCCGAGGCAGAGGAGCACTTCGGTTGGCTCGCGGGCTTCCTCGCGGCGATGTCGTCTTTGATGCAAGGGCACGTAGCATTGAAGGCGCCTCCTACCCCGGAAAGGAGACTCGCATGGAGAGTGGCTCAGCAGCGGGGACCATCGTTCTCGTTCACGGTGGTTTCGTGGACGGCTCCGGCTGGCAAGGCGTCTACGAACACCTGACGAAGGACGGCTACAACGTCAGTGTCGTCCAGAATCCAACGATTTCGCACGCCGACGACGTTGCCGTGACCAAGCGGGCCATCGACGCGCAGAGCGAACCGGTCATCCTCGTCGGCCACTCCTACGGCGGGGCGGTCATCACCGAGGCGGGAAACCACCCCAAGGTGGCTGCGCTCGTCTACATCGCGGGCTTCGCGCCGGACAAGGGCGAGTCTGTGAACACGCTCATCGCCGATCCGCCGCCCGGCGCACCTGTGCCGCCGATTCTGCCGCCGCAGGACGGGTTCCTGTTCCTCGACCGGGAAAAGTTCCATGCTTCATTCGCCGGCGACCTCAGCGCCGAACAGGCTGCTTTCATGGCTGACTCACAAGTCCCGTGGGGCGTTGAGGCACTGAGCGGGACGATCAGCGAGCCCGCCTGGCGCAGCAAGCCAAGCTGGTACCTCATCACGACCGAAGACCGGATGATCCCCCCTCCCGCCCAGCGCGAGATGTCTGCGCGGGCGGGTTCGACCGTTGTCGAGGTCGCGGGCAGCCATTCGATTTACGTGTCGCAGCCGGCAGCCGTGGCTGACCTGATCGAAAAGGCTGCTTCCGAAGTGAGATCGGCCGCACGCTAAAGCCTGGCAACTGAGCCGAACGCTACGACCGTGGGTAGGCGGTCGCTGCAGCAACCTGGAACTGAAGCGGCTCCTCATCTCGTGTGACGATCACTCGACGAGCGGAAACATCGACGATCGATTCGCACTGGGCAGCTCACCGTGCGGCACCAGGCGGCGGCAGGGCGGGAGCGGGATCCTCCCGAGGAGGCGCCGGCGGAGCCGACCCGGCGACGTGCTGCATCTGAGGTGACGCGTCGCGCGCAAGCGTGCCGACTTTGCGGGCGGCCCGTTCCGCGCTCGCGCAGGCGAGCTGCACGGCGAAGATGACGCCGCCGATCGCGACGTCGCCGTAGAGCCCGAGCACGATGAAGCCTGCGAGCACAGCGGCGGCGACGCTTGCTTCCGTCAAGAAATACGACTTGCCGTCACCCTTCGACTGCACCCGGTTCGGCCCCAGTTGCTGTGGACCGGCCACCGAAGGCAGCTCCGTCGTCGGCCCGGTCGGCGCCGGGCCAGGCAGGCCATTTGCCGCCGCGGACCCGACGGTGGGTGCCGCCGGCAAGGCAAGCGCAACGCCAACGGTCAGGGCCTTGAGGTAATGAGGTCTTCTCGTGCCTTTCATCTCATGCTCCTTCCCTCGATGAGCACTGAGGATCAGAGGTGCGGGTCGAGCAACAGTCGAGGCCGAGTCGATTCCGAGTCGACACGTGACGTGAAGAAACGGCCGTGCTACGTTCGGCGTCGACCTTGGAGCGGACTGCGATCGCGTTCCGTGTGCTCGGGCCGCTGGAGGTCTCGAGGGGTGGACGCCCGCTCTCGATCGCCGGGAAGCCGGCTGCCCTGCTCGCGATGCTGCTCGTGCATGCGAACGAAGTGGTGTCAGCCGATCGCCTGATCGACTGTCTGTGGGGCGAAGCGCCGCCGAAGAGCGCCGGCAAGCTGGTCCAGGGCTACGTTTCGCAACTGCGCCGCGCGCTCACCGCTGGGCGCGAAGATGAAGACGTCGCTGGAGGCGCCGTCCTCACGCGGCCATCCGGGTACGTCCTTCGAATCGACCCATCGCAACTCGACGCCGAGCGCTTCCGGTCCCTGCTGGACGAGGCCAGAACCGCGCTCGCCGAGGGGGCTCCGGACACCGCTTCCCACATGCTCCGCGACGCTCTTGGTCTGTGGCGCGGGCCACCACTCGCGGACTTCGCCTACGAGGCTTTTGCCCAGGACGTGATCGCGCGGCTCGAGGAGCTGCGGCTGATCGGCCTCGAGGAGCGGATCGAGGCCGATCTGGCACTGGGTCGCCACGCGGGGCTCGTGGGCGAGCTCGAAGCGCTGATCGCACACCACCCGCTGCGGGAGCGCCTACGCGCGCAGCTGATGCTCGCCCTCTACCGCTGCGACCGCCAGTCCGAAGCACTGCAGGCCTACCAGGACGCGCGTCGGCTGCTGGTCGAGGAGCTCGGCCTCGAGCCGAGCCGCCGGCTGCGCGACCTCGAGCAGGCGATCCTGCGGCAGGACCGTTCACTCGAGCTCGACCGGCCGGCCCGCGACGACCGGCGGGCCTCCGGCCGCCGGCGGGGCGGCGTCTTCGTGGGACGCGAGGACGAGCTTGCTGCGCTGCTGCGGGCGCTCGAAGACGCGCTCGCGGCGCGCGGACGGCTTCTCGTCATCGGCGGAGAGCCGGGGATCGGCAAGAGTCGTCTGGCCGAGGAGCTGGCGAGGACGGCAGTCGAAACCGGAGCGGCTGTGCTCTGGGGCCGCTGTTGGGAAGCCGGCGGGGCGCCCCCGTACTGGCCGTGGGTGCAGGCGATCCGCTCCTACGCCCGCGAGGCCGATGCGGCGCGACTCCGCAGCGACTTGGGTGCAGGCGCAGCCGAGATCGCAGATGTCGTCGCCGAAGTACGCGAACAGATCACTGACCTGTCGCCCTCGCCGCCGATCGACGATCCACAGGCGGCCCGCTTCCGTCTGTTCGATGCGATCGCCGCTTTCCTGAAGCGCGTCGCTCGCACGAAGCCGCTCGTCATAGTGCTCGACGACCTGCACTGGGCCGACGAAGGGTCGCTGCGGCTTCTCGAGTTCGTCTCGCGCGAGCTCGCCGAGGCGCCCCTGCTGCTGATCGGCACCTACCGGGACGTCGAACTCTCGCGTCGGCACCCACTCTCCCAGACGCTGGCCGAGCTGACGCGCGAACGCCTCTTCGAGCGCATCGTCCTGCGTGGGCTGAGCCGTGAGGACGGCGCCCGGTTCATCGAGGCGACGTGCGGAACCCACCCGCCGCCGGAGCTCGTCGACGCAGTCCACTCGCAGACGGAAGGCAATCCGCTCTTCGTCACCGAGGTCGTCCGGCTGCTCACTCAGGAGGGAGAGTTGACGCCGGAACGGCTCTCGGCACGAGAAGGCTGGAGTCTCCGCATCCCCGAGGGTGTGCGGGACGTCATCGGGAGGCGGCTGGACCGTCTTTCCGATCACTGCAACGAAGCGCTCGCCGTCGCCTCGATCATCGGTCGGGAGTTCGGCCTCGACCAGCTGGACAGGCTTCTCGACTACTCCGAAGACCAGCTCCTGCAGCTGCTCGAGGAGGCGCTGGCGGCGCGGGTGATCGAGGAGGTGACCGGGGCTGTAGACCGCTACCAATTCACCCACTCGCTGATCCAGGAGACTCTCGCCGATGAGCTGTCGCTCACGCGGAGGGTGCGCCTCCACGCACGGGTCGCCGAAGCGCTCGAGGCGCTCTACGGCCCCGATTCCGATCAGCACGCCGCCGAGTTGGCGCACCACTTTGCACAAGCCCAGACGCTGCTCGGGTCGGACAAGCTGGTCCGCTACTCGCTGGCAGCCGGGGAGGCGGCGCTCGCCACCTCTGCGCACGAGCAGGCACTCGCCCATTTCGAGCGGGCGCTCGCGGCCAAAGTCGACACAGAATTTGACGCCGACACTGCGGCCCTCTATTTCGGGCGGGGGCGAGCGCAACTGGCGGCGCTCCCGAGATATGAGCTCGAGCCGGCCTCCGACAGCCTGCGACGCGCCTTCGACTACTACGTGCAGGCCGGTGACATCAGTCGAGCCGTTTCGGTTGCCGCCTGTCCGATTCCGCTCTCGTTAGGGCTCGGAAAGACCGATTTCCCCGAGCTGATCGCGCGCGCGCTCAACCTCGTCGCGGCCGATTCTCGGGAGGAGGGACAGCTGCTCGCTCAGCACGCCTGGTACTCCGGAATCGTCCTGGCTGACCACCGCGAGGCGCAGCGAGCCTTCGAGCGTGCCCTCTCGATTGCACGGAACCAGAACGACGCGGCCCTCGAGCGGCGATCGCTCGCGAATGCTGCCTGGGTCGACGTGTGGCATTTCCGTCCGCAGGAATGCCTCGCGAAGGGCCTTCGGGCGATCGATCTCGCCGGCCGTGCCGGCGACGACCAGGCCGAGATCAACGCTCGCCGCTCCATCGTCTGGGCGCTGATGGCATCGGGTGAGCGGGAGCAGGCTCGCGACCACACTGTCGCGGCGTTTGCTCTGGCGGAGAAGCTTCGCGACCGCTGGTCGCTTGCCTCTGCCGGATTCGACAACGCCCGGCTGGCCGTATACGAAGGCGACTGGGAAGCGGCCCGCCGCATGAGCGACGTCGGCGCCACAGCCCAGCCGCGCGATCCTCGCGCTCTGGCGATGCGCGCACTGGTCGAGTACGAGGTCGGCCACTTCGAGGCGGGTGGGGCGTACACCGCCCGGCTGCAGGAGGCGGCCGTTGGCGCTCCGCCCGGGCCGATCGCGGAGCACGTGTACATGGTCGGTGCGATCGCCCTCGGAGAGCGGATCGCAGACAGCGACGAGCGCCTCACCTCGGGCGCCGCAACGGCGGACGCGCTGCTCTCGCTACCGCGCCTCGCGCCTGCGTTGGCCATGGCAGCCAGGGCCGCACGGGCGCTAATCGCCGTACAACGAAACGAAATCGAAGCGGCCCACCAGCACTACCGCGCCATCGAGCCACAGAAGCGCAGCGCCTGCTTCATCGTCCCGTTGACGTTCGATCGGCTGCTGGCGCTCCTCGCAGTCACCCTCGGGCAGATCGAGACGGCCCTGGCCCACTACGAGGACGGGCTGGCGTTCTGTGACCGCGCCGGCTATCGCCCTGAGTACGCCTGGACGGCGTGCGACTACGCAGGCGCACTCCTGGTCCGGGACCATCCGGGCGACCGGGAGAGGGCCGCCGCCCTGCACGAAGCAGCCCTCGCAACCGCGCGCGAGCTGGGCATGCGCCCCCTGATCGAGAGAATCCTCGATCGTCAGCAAGCCGGTGCAGGCGCGTAGTTTCATTGGCGGCGGCGATGATTTCGACTAGGTTTTCGTCCCATCCTCTCACGCTGCATGGGAACATCCACCTCTTCGATGCGGTAGAGGTGAGGCGCGCAAGCCTCACCCTGTGAGCGCCGTCCTCATCACGGGCGCAGCCGGCGACATCGGGCGTGCGATAGCACTAGAGCTGGCGCTCGCAGGGCGGAGCCTCGTTCTCGCCGACCGGCCTGGCAGCGCCGAAGAGCTCGCCCGAACCGCCGGCGATTGCCAGGATCGCGGTGCCGACGTTGCGACGATCACGTTCGACGTCACCGACGACGCCGGCGCCACATCCGCCATCGCCGGGCTAAGCGCGCTCGGCGGCGTCGTCAACAACGCCGGCTATCAAGGCGTATTCGCCCCGATCGAGCGATACCCACTCGACGATGCTCGCCGCGTCGTCGAGATCAACGTGCTCGGCGTGATCACAGTCCTCGCCGCGAGCGCGCGGACGATGGTCGCCCACGGCCAAGGCGGAGCGATCGTGAACATCGCGTCGATGGCCGGCGTCTCCGGCGCCCCGAACATGCCCGCCTACTCTGCCTCCAAGGCCGCCGTCATCGGCCTGACCAAGGCCGCGGCCAAAGATCTCGCACCTGCCGGCATCCGCGTCAACGCCGTCTCCCCCGGCTTCGTCGGCCCCGGCCGCATGTGGAATACACAGGTGAGGGAGCAGGCGGCTGTCGGCAGCCAGTACTACGCGCGCGACCCGGACGTCGTCGGACGGCAGATGGTCGAGATGGTGCCCTTGCGCCGCCACGGGTCGCCGCAAGAGGTCGCCCGAGTCGTCGCCTTCTTGCTCTCGGATGCGGCCTCGTACATGACCGGCGTGAACGTCGAAGTCGCGGGCGGAAGCGTCTAGCGGCCCGCCCGCCGATCCGCGCCCCGATCGCCGTCGGCGTGGTGAAATCGAGCGGCGTTCCCGCCACCGGGTCGATGGCCCCCGTCGGGATGAGGACGGAGTTGATGGGCGTGTAGCGCGGCGTTCAGGGAGAGGACGTGGTTCAGGATCGTGCCACTGCCCTCACCGGCGAGGTTCCAGTAGGCGTGGTTGGTGAGGTTGACGATCGTCTTCTTGTCCGACCTCGCCCGGTAGTCGATGACGATCCGGTTGTCGTTCGTCAGCGTGCGCACCCCCGCGAAAGCCGGTGCGATTTTGCGGACCGCTTCACGCATCTCGTGGATCCCCCCTTGTTGGTCGATCAGCCCAGATCTGCCGCCCGGTCGGCGGTCATAAACTCGTCGCTCGTGCGCTCTGGGATGCCCACCTCGTCTCCTGACGGCTGCCCGGCGCTTCCCGGCGAGGTCCTGGCCCATCGGCTGCGGAGCGATGACTCTTCGAGCCTCGACGAGTCTCCACATCGAACCGTAAGGCCACCAGAAGAGGAGGAGGACAGTGAGCGTCCGCTTTCCAGGAGAGTCAGCCCACTACAGGACGGCACGGGAACAGCTCCTGCAGCAGGAGATTGAGCTGCGGCGTTCGATGGAAGCTGTCGCGGAGGCGCGCCGCAAGCTGCCTCCGGGCGGAATCGTTCCGGAGGACTACGTCTTTGAGGGGACCGGTTCCGACGGCACACCGGCGATGGTGAAGCTGTCAGAGCTGTTCGCGCCCGGCACCAACTCCCTCGCCATCTACAGCTTCATGTTCCCGCGCGACCCCCGAGACGACCGCCCGGGGCCGAAGGAGGGGCAGACAGCTCGTCTGCCGCTTTCCGAGGGCCCGTGTCCATCGTGTGTTGCTCTGCTCGATCAGCTCGACGGCGCTGTTCCCCATCTGCGTCCGCTGATGAGCTTTGCGGTCGTTGCGAAGGCGCCTTTGACACGCGTTCTTGCCTTCGCTGGCGAGCGCGGTTGGCGCCATCTGCGTCTTCTGTCCTCGGCGAGCAACTCGTACAACCGCGACTACCTCGCCGAGTCGCCGGAGGGACGTCAGCGGCCGATGCTCAACGTGTTCCATCGCGAGGGCGGCAGTATCCGCCACTTCTGGGGCTCCGAGCTGTTCTATGCGCCGTCTGAACCAGACCAAGACCCGCGCCACGTCGGAACGCTCGAACCATCTTGGAACCTCCTCGACCTCACGCCGGAAGGCCGGCCTGTCGTCTGGGACGAGCAACTGAGCTACGAGTAGCAGGCCCAAACGAGGGCGCCGGCAGGCCAGCGCTGGGTCGAGGAGACCTGATGCCGCGGGCCAAGGGGCCGGGGCGGGCCCCGGCCCCTTGACCGCGACTTCGATTCAGCTGCCGGCCGTAGAGTAGAACGCGTCGGTCAGCTGATGGAACGGATCGGTCCCGGTCGCCTGAACGAAGAAGGGCGTGAAGGTGCTTCCGAAGCTGTCGAGGCCCTCGTAGTCGCCTACGAAGTAGCCGCCGGCATACGGGGCAGTCCGCATGTTGAACGACGTCGGCGTCAGCCGGTTCTCGTCGCTGAAGTGCGCGCTGTCGAACGGGTCGGCGGCGTGGTGGTGGACGATCCAGTAGTCGGACGAGAGCGTCGCGTCGCCGGCCGTGTCGTTGCGGAAGTCGTAGTACGTGACCGCGACGTCGCCGTTGGCCGCCACGTGGACCGACGGGGTGAACGCCTGCACACCGGCCGGCGTGTGGTTGACCTTGACCGGCGCCGACCAGCCGTGACCGCCGTCCGTCGAGCGCGAGAGAAGGATCGTGTCGTCAACCGGGGCGCCGTTCACGGTCGCCGAGGTGTGCGACTGCCAGACCGCGTACATCGTGCCCGGCGAGCCCGAGTTCGGGTCGACGGCGAAGTCGGGGACCCCGTTCCCCGTGCGCACCAGCAGACAAGGCGTCGACGGCGTGTTGTCGCCGAGGCAATTCACCGGCTCCGGGTCACGCACGCCTCTATCGCCGAGGTTGGCGATGATCGTTGCCTGCGACGACCAGGTCGTACCGTGGTCTGTCGAGAAGATGACCGCGGCGTTGTCACCCCTGCTGATGCCCTGACCGTTCGAGCCCCGGATGTAGTTGAAGCCGTCGACGAGCGTTCCGTCGGGCAGCACCACGATCTGGTTCGCGATCGTCTGCGTCCGCGACGCCTGCGGGGCGAAGATCGGGTGGGCCGTCTCCCAGCTCGCGCCGTTGTCCGTGCTACGCGCGAACCAGGCCGGGCCCCGGAAAGCGAGCGCGTTCGCGTATGCCTGCGGCGGGGTCAGCGGATTGTTGTTGGGGGACTCGATCCGGTCCCAGACTGCGTAGACGTAGTCGGCGGTGACGGGATCGGCCGTGATCGACTCCTTGTCGTTGAACAGGTTGGCGAGCGGCCCGGAGTTCGAGTTGTCCTCTCGAAGGGTGATGGGGCTGCTCCAGTGGTCGCCGCCGTCGAGCGACCTGCTCGTGAGCACAGCGTTGTGCGCGGTGGAGCGGTCGACGGAGATGCTGATCGCGTGCAGCGTGCCCAGACCGTTCGAGGGGAACGGCGACCACGAGATCCAGGGATCGGAAGAGCGCTCGTAGTCGCCGCCGTTGGCGGGTGTGCCGCCGGCGCAGTTGCTGAGTGCAGGCCAGCTCTCCGACCAGGTCAGGCCGCCGTTGTGCGACACGGCCGCGACGAGCCCGTGCGCTCCGCCGTCCGACCATCGGTCCTGCTGGAAAAAGCCGACCACATCGGACGCGTTCTGCGGATTGACCTGAATCCACGGCTCGATCTCGGTGTTCGGGAAGTTGACGCCGGCGACCTCCGACGAAGTGTGGAACCCCTCCCCGGGGCCACCGCACCCGGTCGCAAAGGGACTGGCGCCGCTGGCGAGCGTCGGTCCAGTGATCGTGTAGGTGGTTGCACTTGCGATCCCGACGGCAACGAGAAGGATCATCGCCGCGAGTGCAATCGGAACGAGTGACTTCTTCATACGGTCCTCCTTTGCAGCGCTGCGCTTTGTCGTGACGTCGGGATATGCCCCTCGGGTCGCCCGCCGAACCCTCCGCAGCGCAATAGCCTGAGACCTGGGTCCGTCGAGGACTCTGCACCGTCTCCCTCCGCTCCGTATTCTGGCCGGTCAAACGGCGGTCATGTGCGCTGGTCGTGCTCGCAGCGGGGCTCGCCACCGACTGTGCCAGGGGCGCTCTCAGCGCGCGGCGGGCAGAACGGCGGGATCGTCCACGTACTGCTTCGTGGGTCGGAGATCAACTCGATCGATCCCGCGCTGCAGTACACGGTGGCGTCGGCCATCGTGCTCGATCCGACGTGCGCGAGTCTCCTGAGAGTGCCCGACCACGCCCTTCGCGGCACCCGCCTCGTACCGGATGTCGCCGTGGCCTATCCGCGGGTGTCGTCAGATCGGCAAACGTACACGTTCACGCTGCGCTCCGGCTTCCGCTTCAGCAACGGCAGACGGCTCGACGCACGCGGATTTGCCAGCGCGATCGAGCGAACGCTCGCGCCGAGAGTCCGGTCGCCGCTGGCGGCATACACCCGCGACGTCCTCCGTGTCGTCTCACAAGGCAACAAGCTGACAATCAGGTTGAAGCGCCCGGAGCCGGACTTCCCGGCCCGCGTGGCGACGCTCTGCGCCGTCCCGCCGACGCTGCCCGTGACGTCGAGGGGATCGGCGCGTATCCGGCCGCCGGTCCGTACTACGTCGCCGGGTACCGGCCGGGTGAGCGGATCCTCATCCGCCGGAACCCCTACTACGGCGGCAGCCGGCCGCACCACGTCGACGGCTTCGACGTCGACCTGCATGCCGCGTCGTACGACGAGGTCGTCGACACGGTCGACCGCGGACGGGCCGACTGGGGCTACGCGCTTCCCCAGTTCTACTTCGATCCGGCGCGCCGCCTGGCGAAGCGGTACGGCGTCAACCGCTCACGCTTCTTCGTCCAGCCCGGCTACACGGTGCGCGGCTACGTGCTCAACTCCTCTCGGCCGCTGTTCCGGGACAACCTGCCGCTGCGGCAGGCGGTCAACTTCGCGGTCGACCGAGGCGCGCTGCCGCGCGCCGGGGGGCGGTCGTCTCGAGAGCCGGCTCACCGACCAGTACCTCCCCCGAAAGGAGCACGATGATGCGAAAGAGCTGTTGCGCACCAACAAGCGCCCTGGACAGAATCGGCCGGCTCGGCCTCCTTGCGCCGATCCTCGGTGCCCTCGCCCTCTCGAGCGCGGGCATCTCCGGGGCGGAGGCGGCCCCGGCACCAAACCCGGCGACAACTGCGCTCGAGCGCCACTTCCAGCATGAGGACGCGCTCTATGGGCTGAGATACAGCGCCGAGACCCGTACGCCGGCCGACGCAATGGCGCTCCACTGCGAGCACGAGGACAGGATCTACGGAGGAAGCCGAGAAATCCGATCGGCGCCCAGCGCCACCAAGATGCTCGAACGCCACTTCCGGCACGAGGACGCCCTCTACGCGGCACCACGGTCGACGTCGGCCTCCAGCAACCCGAAGCCTTCTGCTGCGAAGGCCGCTATGAGCGACGGCTTCGACTGGAGCGACGCAGGCATCGGCGCCGCCAGTACGCTCGTGGTGCTGCTCCTCGTCGCCGCGATGATCGTGGCCATGCGCCGCGGCCGCGCCCGCACTGCACAGTCGTAGTGGGGACTTCGGTCGAGCCTTGGGCGGGCTTACGTCGGCCCACGGCTGGGTCGCCGCGGGAGGCTAAGGCGTTAGGCCGACGACGGAGCCCAACGGCGTCATCCGGAGCGTTGGGTCCCTGTTCCCGTCGCGCTGACGGCTCGTCGCGCCTCGAGCTCGTGCGGATTGCTCGAGTAGCCGAGGAGGTAGGAGAGCGGCATCCGGATCGGCTTGTGCTGCATCTGCCAGACGTGGCAGAGCTCGTGGGTCAGCAGGTCGTCGCCTGTCGCCTCGACCGACCGGCGGAGGACGATCAGGTTCCAGGCCGCATGCCCTTCGAAGCGGTCGAACCACGGCAGCCGGAAGAACCACGGCCAGACGACGACGCGCACGTTGTCGATCCGTACGGGACTGGGGTAGAGGTCGAGCCGGTCGAGCCGGACCTTTGCCCGCTCGAGCGCGGCGCGCGTCGCCTCGTCGCGGCTCAGGCCTTGATCGGATCGAGAACGACGATCGCCGTGCCGTCCGCGAGCTGCTGGAACTGGAAGTTGAAGACGCGCGAGTCCGTGAGCCGGCGTACGCGGGCGAGCTCGGCCGCGCTCATCTGCCCCGGCTTCAGGCTGGTCTTCGGCGGTGGCAGCGTCGTCCGCAGCGGCTCGCCGAGCGCCTGCTTCAGGTCGCCGCGGCGCAGGAAGATCAACGAGCTCGTCGCCGTCCCGCTCGAGTTGGCGTTCTTGGCCGGCGGCATGTACGCGAGCACCGACTGGATGCCGTGGTTGTACTTGAAGGTATAGAGCGCAAGCTCGAGCGCCTCCCGCCGGAGCAGGTCGTACCGCTGAACCGACGGCTTCCCCTCGGCGATCGAGCAGCTCGTGCCGAACCCGCAGAGCACGTATGCCCACGCGTCGCCCGCTCCGTAGAAGCTGGCGTCCTCGGACGTCTCGCCCGTTAGGCCTGTGCGGACCGCGATCGCGCGGAGTGGAACCGGGCTGCCCTGGCCCTGCACGACCGGCGGTGTCGAGAGAACGCCGACGAGCTGGCGGCCATTCTTCAGCGCGTACTCGCGCTGAACCGACTTCGCGATCTGGTCGAATCGCTGGACGCCGTCTTGCGTCGGCTTCCAGGCCGACCACTTCTGGCCGCCGCCCCTGCCCCCGTCGGAGGCGAAGACGACGAAGAGGCCGACCGCAGTGCCGAGCAGAGCGGCGAGCAGGAGATAGGCGAGCCCGAAGCGATGGCGCGGGACCTTTTCCTCCGCCTTGCGCCGCGCGACCACGAGCGCCTGCTCCTCGCGCTTCGGCAGCGGCTGCTCGCTCACAGCGTCGGCCACGACTCCTCCTTGTTGACGTCGACCGTCGGCTCCTTCAGCCCGACGGAGTTGAGCAGATCGATCAGCTCGTCGCCGTAGAGCTCGCGCCGGGCGACGAGCGTGTCCGCGATCTTTCCGACCGCCTCCTGGTTCTGTTGCACGAGGTTGAACGCCTGCAGGTAGGACTGGCCGATGATCTGACCCGCGAGCTTGCGCTTCGTCGGGTCACCGAGCACCGAGGCGATCGCGTCGTGCTGGAAGTCGCCGCTCGCCCGGTTCATCAGCTGGAGCCCGAGGTTCTCGAAGCGCTTCTCGATCCTCTCCTTCTCCTCGTCCCGCTTCTGCTGGGTGCGGGCCTTGAGGTCCGGTGCGACGGGATCGGGGCCCATGCCGGACACGCCGACCATGAACGCCGCGCGGCCGGTCGCGCTCTGCAGGTCGCCGCCGACCCCCGTGGCGTTCTCTCCGTAGAAGACGTGCTCGGCCGCGAGCGCTCCCAGCGTCCAGGCGAGCTTCCCCATCTCCTCGTGCTTCCACGAGCTGAACCGCTCCTCCTTCTCGAGTGCCTGGTGGTGCCCGAGCGAGCCGGCGCGCATCCTGATCGAGATCCGGGTCGACTCGACGCCCTTGAGGAAGACATGTGCTACGGCGGCGTGGCCGGCCTCGTGGACCGCGACGGCGCGCGTCTCCTCCGGGACGTACTCGATGCCGATCGCGGTGCCGGACTCGACCGTCGTCATCGCCTCGACGATGTCCTCGCGGGTGAACTCCTCGCGGCCGTCGTGGTGCGCGTGCGTGAGAGCCATCGAGCACACCTGCTCGATCATCGCCGGCGAGTAGCCGTTGGTGATCCGGGCCAGCTCGTCGCGTGCCCTCTGGTCGTCCAGCTCCGCGTTGTGCGCGACCTTGCCAAGGTAGAGCTCGAAGATGTCCTCGCGGTCGTGCTTCGTCGGTGTCCTGAACCAGACGTGGCGGCCCATGCGGCCCGGGCGCCGCAGGGCCGGGTCGAGATGCTCGAGCGGGACGTTCGTCGCGCCGATGAAGTAGATCTGGTTCCCGGTCGGGCGCGGCGCCGGCAGGCGAAGCGACATGTTGCGGACCCTGCGCGGGACGACGTAGACGGCGTCGAGCAGTGTGTTGATCCGGTTCGTCCAGAACCGCCGCCAGAACGGCGGGTTGTCGATTCCGTCCATCGTCACGAGCAGCTGGTTGAGGGCCAGCTGACCGCCCATGCCGCCGAACATCCCGGGGAAGGCGCCCTGGTTGACGGTGGCGCTCAGCCGGTGCACCCAGCCGGGATACGGCGAGGGCCGGGGAGGCTCGCGCTCGACGAACAGCCGGTCGCGCCAGCCCCTGGTCTCGAGGATCAGGTCGCCGGTCGGATTCAAAGCGCCCCATGGGCCGTAGAAGGAGTAGTCCTCGAAGCGCTGCGTGGTCGAGCCGATCATGGTCGGCGCGCCCCCGCCCAGCGAGGCCCGGCGCATGCCGACGGCGTCGATCTCGTCGATGAAGACGATGCACTGGCCGCCCCACTTCGACGCCAGCCTCTTCGCCTTGCGGGCGAGGTAGCGCACGATCAGCGCGTCGATGCCGATAAACGTCTGGGCAAAGCCCGACCCCGGGATCGAGACGAACGGTGAGTTGAACCCGGTCGCGATCGCTTTCGCGAGCATGGTCTTGCCGGTGCCGGGGGCACCGTGGAAGAGGATGCCGCGCTCTCGGCGGCCGCCGGCCTTCTCGAACGCCTCGCCGGACTGCCAGAGGTTGACGATCCGGCGCACCTCCTCCTTCGCCTCGGCCTGCCCGCGGACGTCTTCGAGCTTCACGCCCCAGTTCGCGTCGCCGGGTTCGAAGCCGCGGATCTGCGAGATGCCCATCAGCATCAGCGGGCCCATGAAGATCAGGAAGTTGGCGAGGAAGAGGAAGAGGACGAGGAAGGCCTGCGTCCACCACTGCCGGCTCGCGAGCGCGTGGCCGAAGCCCTTCAGAATGGACTCGGCCGTCCCCCACCAGGTGACGTCGCCGCCGAACAGGAGCTGGACGAGGAAGACGATCGTGATGAAGACGGCGACGTAGATCGCCCAACGCAGAATCGAGCTCCAGAACCAGGCGCGGCGCCGGTTCAGGACGTCCTCCTCGCGCAGGTTTTGGTCGTCGGTCGCGAACAGGCTCGGCCAGGGGATGAACTTGCGGAAGATCAGGTCGAGCAGGCCGCGGAAGGCGAAGGCCGCGACCGCGGTCGCCACGATCGCCCAGCCGAACGACAGGCCGGTGTGCTTCCAGAGGTAGAGGAAGGCGGCCGGCGCGGAGATGATCGCGACGAACGTCGCCGAGCGGCGCAGCGCCCGCCACTGGTCGCTCAGCACCCGGCTTTCCTCGCGGGCGGCGAGAACGGGCGAGGGTGCCGCGTCGTCGGCCGTGCTCATTTGCCCAGTGTAGACGCGACTTCTCGCGTCCTGGTTAGCCTGCAGGGCGTGCATGCGCACGACCACTCGCCACGCACGGATCCCGACCGCCGGCTATTGCTGGGGGCCCTCTGCCTGATCGCGGCCCTGATGGTCGCCGAGCTCGTCGCCGGGCTCGTCGCCGACTCGCTCGCGCTTCTCGCCGACGCCGGGCACATGATCTCGGACGTGGCCGCGCTCGCGTTCGCGCTCGCCGCGGCGACGATGGCAGCGCGGCCCGCGCGCGGGCAGTGGACGTACGGCTTCCGACGGCTCGAGATTGTCTCCACGCAGGCGAACGGGCTCGCGCTGCTGCTCGTCGGCATCTGGATCGTGTACGGGGCGATCCGCCGGCTCGTTTCTCCGAGCGACGTGCAAGGCGTCATAGTCCTCGTCGTAGCGCTTGCCGGGATCGCCGTCAACCTGGCGGCGACGGCGCTGCTCGGGCGCGCGAGCCGCGAGAGCCTGAACGTCCGCGGCGCCTTCCTGCACGTGTCGACCGACCTGGCCGCGTTCGTCGGTACTGCGGTCGCGGGCGCGCTCATCCTCGTTACAGGGTGGGACCGCTTCGACCCGATCGCCGGCCTCGTCGTCGCTGGGCTCATGTTCTGGGGCGCGTACGGGTTACTTCGGGACTCGATGCTCATCTTCCTCGAGGCTGCGCCCGAAAACATCGAGCCGGCCGTCGTGGGGCGGGCATTGCTGGACGAGCCGGAGGTGGTCGAGGTCCACGACCTCCACGTCTGGACGCTGACGAGCGGCTTTCCGATCGTCTCCGCGCACGTCCTGGTCGGGCCGGGCGCCGACTGCCATGCGGTCCGCGGGCGGCTCGAGCAGAAGCTCGCAGAGGTGTTCGGGCTCGAGCACTCGACACTCCAGGTCGAGCACGCGCACGGGCCGGTGCAGATCGGCCCGTCCTTCCGCCGCCGATCGCCGCTACGACGGTAGATTCCGTCGCCGTGCCCGCGTTGAGCCTGGAAGGCAAGGCCGCGATCGTCACCGGTGCTTCCTCCGGGTTCGGCGCCGCGACCGCGAAGGCGCTGCGCGACGCGGGCGTGAAGGTCGCGGTCGGCGCAAGGCGGGTGGAGCGGCTCGAGGGCGACTTCAGCCACGAGCTCGACGTCACGGACGTCGACAGCGCAGAGAGGTTCGTCGCCGCGGCCCTCGACGCGCTCGGCGGCCTCGACATCCTCATCAACAACGCCGGCGGGGCACTCGGTCGCTACCCGTTCTGGGAGTCGAACGAGGAGGACGAGGAGTGGATGATCGAGGCCAACGTTCACGGGCTGATCCGCATGACGCGCCTCTGCCTTCCGCACATCCGCGACGGCGGCCACATCGTCAACGTCGACTCGATCGCAGGCCGGGCGGCGTACGAGAACGCCGCCGTCTACTGCTCGGTGAAGGCCGCGTCGGCGATGTTCAGCCAGGCGCTCCGCGAGGACCTACTCGGCCGGGCGATTCGCGTCACCGCGCTCGCGCCCGGGATGGCCCAAACCGAGTTCTCGCTCGTCCGCTTCAAGGGTGACGCCGACAAGGCGGCCACCGTGTACGAGGGCGTCGAGCCGTTGACGGCGGAGGACATCGCCGACTGCATCATGTTCGCCCTCACCCGGCCGCTGCACGTCAACGTGGACGAGATCGTCGTCAAGATGCTGGCGCAGACGAGCGGCGGGCGCATCCTCCGGAACGCGTAGGCCCGTGACCCTCACCATCCTCGAGGGCTCGACCTTCTGCATCTGCGACGAGCGCGGCGACATCTGCGAGGCGACCGGCGGGTTCTTCGCCGACGACACGCGCCACCTCTCGCTCTTCCGGCTGACCGTGAACGGCCAGTCGCCGCTGCTCCTCTCGTCGGGCAAGGTCGAGTACTTCTCCGCGGCGTTCTACCTTCGCAACCCGCTCGCCGGCGGGCTCGACCAGGACTCGGTCGCGATCATTCGCGAGCGTTTCGTCTCACGGGCGATGCAGGACCGGATCATCGTCGAAAACGTCACGCCCGAGCCGCTCTCGTTCGAGCTCGCGCTCGAGGTGGCGAACGACTTCGCGGACATCTTCGCGGTCAAGGAGCACGACTTCGCGCTCGGCGATCCCGAGCACGCGAAGCCGCTGCCGGACCCCGTCGAGCCGTCCCTGGACTGGTCGAAGCGGCGCCTCGTCATCGACGACTCGTCCGGCGAGGGTGCACGAACGCAGGTGCTCTTCTCCCAACTGGGCCAGGTCGACGGCGGCAAGGTGAGCTACCGGGTCGAGCTCGAGCCGCGGAGCAGCTGGGAGCTCGTCACCGACGTGGTCCCGCAGGCGGACGGCAGCGGCGCCGACCCGCGAGCGAGCGGCCCGCAGCGTTTCGGTGAGGAGCTTGCACGCGTCCAGGACTCGCTGACCGCCTGGCAGCTCCGAGTGCCGCAGCTGCGGGCCAGCTGGGAGGTGCTCGGGCACTCGTTCATGCGGTCAGTATCGGACCTGGCGGCGTTGCGGATGCGCGGAGCGAACAGCGGGCTCGCGCGCCTGCCGGCCGCGGGGATGCCGTGGTTCATGACGGTCTTCGGGCGCGACACGCTGATCACCTCGCTGCAGACGCTGCTCTTCGGCCCGGAGCTCGCGCGCGGGGCGCTGGAGGTGCTGGCGGAGCTGCAGGCGACCGACGACGACCCGACGATCGACGCCGAGCCCGGGAAGATCGTCCACGAAGTGCGCCACGGCAAGGCGGCCAAGACGTGGTTCCACCGCTACTACGGGACGATCGACGCAACGCCGCTCTACCTAGTCCTGCTCTCCGAGGTGTGGCGCTGGACCGACGACATCATGCTCGTGCGTGCTCTCCGCGAGCCGGCGATGCGGGCGCTCGAGTGGATCGACGTGTGGGGCGACCGCGACGACGACGGCTTCGTCGAGTACCAAAAGCGAAGCGACCGGGGGCTCGACAACCAGTCTTGGAAGGACTCGGGCGACTCGCAGCGCTTCGCGGACGGCGGGCTGGCACTGCCGCCGATCGCGCCGGCAGAGGTGCAGGGCTACGTCTACGACGCCAAGAAGCGGATGGCCGAGCTCGCGGGCGAGGCCTGGCGGGACCGGTCACTGGCCGAGCGGCTCGACCGAGAGGCTGACGACCTGAAGAAACGCTTCGACGAGGCGTTCTGGGTCGAGCGAAACGGCGGGTACTACGCGCTCGCGCTCGACGGCGCCAAGCACCCGGTCGACTCGATGTGCTCGAACATGGGCCATCTGCTCTGGAGCGGGATCGTTCCGCCGGGGCGCGTCACGCAGGTCGTGGACCAGCTGATGGGGGACGCGCTCTGGTCCGGGTGGGGCGTGCGCACGATGTCGACGGAGGATCGCGCCTACAGCCCGCTCGCGTACCACAACGGGACGGTCTGGCCGCACGACAACTCGCTGATCGCCTGGGGGCTGATGCGGTACGCCCGCTGGAGCGAGGCGTACCGGATCGTCCAACGCGTGCTCGAGGCGTCCGTGTTCTTCGACTACGAGCTGCCGGAGGTCTTCTCCGGGTTGCCCCGGACGCAGACGCCGTTTCCGATCGCCTACCCGACGGCGGCTCGGCCGCAGGCATGGGCCGCGGGGACGCCCGTCCTGCTCCTGCAGGTCCTGCTCGGCCTCCAGCCGGATCGCCGGCGCCAGACGCTGGAAACGCTCGCGCCGGCCGACGTGCCGTCCTGGGCGGGCAGGCTGAGGCTCGCCGGGATCCGTGCGTTCGACCGGGCGTGGGACACGTACCTCGAGGACGGCCGCGTCCGCGTGGAGCCGGCCTGACATGCCTTGTAACAGGCTCTTCCGCGGCAAAACGCCTGCGTCGGGGCCGAGGCGGCCAGCAACGGATTGTTACTTGGAGGTGCGCGGTGAACGGTGACGTGCTGCGAATCGCGGTGATCAGCCCGGTCTGGTTCTCCGTGCCGCCGACCGGCTACGGGGGGATCGAATGGATCGTCTGGCTGCTCGCCGACGGGCTCGTCGACGCAGGGCACGATGTGACGCTCTTCGCCTCCGGCGACTCGCACACGAGGGCGACACTCGCGTCGGTCTACCACAGCGCACCGAGCGCGCGGATCGGGGACACCTTGCCGGAGCTCCACCACTGCCTCGCCTGCTACGAGCGTGCCGACGAGTTCGACGTGATCAACGACCACTCGGGGCTCCCGGGAGCCGTGATCGGCGGTCTGATCGACCAGCCGGTGCTGCACACGATCCACGGGCCGTTGGACGGAGAGGGTGGCGTGATCTACGAGCAGATCGCACGGGTCGCGCCCGAGATCGACTTCATCTCGATCTCGATGAACCAGCGCAAGCCGAAGCCGCACTTCCCCTGGGTCGCCAACTGCCCGAACGCGCTCGACTTCTCCCTCTACCCGGTGAAGCCGCACCGCGGCGACTACCTCCTCTTCGTCGGCCGAATGAGCCCGGACAAGGGCTGTCACCGCGCGATCGACGTCGCGATCACAGCGGGCCTCTCGCTCAAGATCGCCGGCAAGAAGCGCGAGCCCGCGGAGCAGCAATACTTCGACGAGCTCGTCGCGCCGCACCTCTCCGACCAGATCGAGTACCTGGGCGAGGTCACGCACGGAGAGAAGGTCGAGCTGCTCCAGAACGCGCGCGCGACGCTCTTCCCGATCGAGTGGGAGGAGCCGTTCGGCCTGGTAATGGTCGAGTCGATGGCCTGCGGGACGCCCGTGATCGCCACTCGCTGGGGCGCCGTCCCCGAGGTGATCGAGCACGGACGAAGCGGGATCATCGTCGACGACTACCGGATCATGCCCGCGGCGATCGAGGAGGCGGACAAGCTTGACCCGCTCGAGCTGGTCCGCTACGCGCAGACGCACTTCTCGCCGGAGCGGATGGTCGCGGACTACCTGCGCGCGTTCCGCTCCGTGCTCAGGGATCGAGCTGCCGGCTAGCATGAGAGCGATGCCGAGAGAGCAGCTGCGAGCCCTGCTGACCGACGCCTTTCCCGACGCGACGGAGCTCTCGGTCGACGACCGGACAGGCACCGGCGACCACTTTCAGGTCACGGTCGCGAGCCCGCGCTTCCAGGGGCTCCCGCTCCTCGACCAGCACCGCCTCGTGAACGAGGCTCTGGCCGCGCCGCTCGCCGACGGCACCATCCACGAGTTACGAATACGGACGAAGCCGGCGGCCGCCTCAGGCACGCCGTCGGGCTCCGACCGGCGGCCGCGGGAGGACTGACGTGAAGGGGGCGGGATGAACAACCTGAAGGCGAAGATCAGGCAGGTGATCGAGGGCGAGGACGTCGCCCTGTTCATGAAGGGCACGCCGCAGATGGTCATGTGCGGGAACTCGCTGCGCGCGCTCGAGGCGCTTCGGCGCGCCGGCGCACCGGTGACCGCGGTCGACATCCTCCCCGAGCCGGCGATCCGGCAGGAGCTCTCGGCGCTCTCCGGGTGGCCGACGATCCCGCAGGTCTTCGTCCGCGGCGAGCTCGTCGGGGGCGCCGACATCGTCGAGGAGCTGGAGCAGACGGGCGAGCTCGAGCGCACGCTCGCCGAGCGGCTCGGGCCGGACTACCGCGATCGGCGCGCCGAGAAGACCGCGGCTGTACTGTAGTTGGAGCGGGTAGCGGGCCGCACGCCGGGGCTTCAACGCGACACGGCTCTGACCGAGTTCCTCCCGGCCGGCTAGCTAACGACGAGCGAGACGGCGACGTACTGAAGTGCGACCGCCGCGACGACGAGCACATGGAAGAGCTCGTGGTAGCCGAAGAGGCGCGGCAGGAGGTCCGGCCGACCGAGCACGTAGATGATCGCGCCGACCGTGTAGCAGAGGCCGCCGGCCGCGACAAGCGCCGTTACTCCTGTCCCCGCGTGCTCGAGGATCTGCGGGAAGGCGACGATCGCGACCCAGCCCAGCGCGAGTCCGGTCAGCGCCGACAGCCATTTCGGTGCCGCGACCCAGGCGAGCTTGGTGACGATCGCCAGCGCCGTGCCGCCCCAGAC
Source organism: Actinomycetota bacterium (assembly GCA_046727515.1). GTDB lineage: Bacteria > Actinomycetota > Thermoleophilia > Gaiellales > Gaiellaceae > DATBLE01. The sequence goes on from JBKPCT010000286.1 coordinate 24,523, forward strand.
GATCGAGAGGACGACGATCTGCCAGACGCCGCGGAGGACGAGTAGACCGAAGGGGGTGTATGTGCCGGCGATCAGCCCGAAGATGCCGGCGTGGTCGAGCCGGCGCAGCCAGAGGCGGGTCCCGAGCGACCAGGTGAAGCGGTGGTAGAGGGCGCTCGCCCCGAACATGGCGACGACGGTCGCCGCGAAGACTGCGGCGGATATCTGCGCTCGGGTGCCGGCGGCCAAGAGCCCGAGCGCGATGCCAAGGGGGATGGTGGCATAGAGGCCGATCTCATGGAACACGCCCCGCAGACGGGGCTTCAGCGCCGCGGGGTCTGGGTCAGCCATCCAGGCAGAGGCTAGCGGCGGGGGCCCGTGCTCGCTGCGGCGGCCTGCTACCGTGCTTGCAACAGAGCGAGTCCGGTTCGCGCTAGAGGGCGCCTTCCTTACCCGTTCGTAATGGAGTAAGGGAGGTGTTTTCTTAGGTGGCCACCGGAACCGTCAAGTGGTTCAACGATTCGAAGGGGTACGGGTTCATCGCGCCTGACGAGGGGGCGAAGGATGTCTTCGTGCATCGCTCGAACATCGCCGGTGAGGGCTTCAAGTCGCTTGCCGAGGGCGCGCGCGTCTCGTACGAGGAGCGCCAGGGCGCGAAGGGTCCCGAGGCGACGAACGTCGCCCCGATCGCCTAGCGGGGACGAATTGTCTACCGCCTTCCCTAGTTCTAGTGCCGATCGCGTCCGGGTCGGCGTCGGTGACACCGTCGTCTACCGCGCGCACGGAGTCGGTCGTATCGTCGCGCGCGAGCAGAGGCGGGTCGGAGCGACGGAGCGCGATTGCATCGTGATCGAGCTCGCTTCGGGACTTCGCGTCACTCTTGCCCTCGAAGACGCTACAGAGCGGTTGCGCGCCGTAGCCGACGACACCGAGGTCGAGAACGTCCGCACGACGCTGGCCTCCGAACCGGTCGCTCGCACCGGCCCGTGGCCCAAGCGGATCAAGGAGAGCCAGGCGAAGCTCGCGAGCGGCCGCGCAACCGACCTTGCCGAGCTCGTCCGTGACGCAGCCACCGTCGAGCAGTCGCCGAACGGCTCGCGCCTCTCGGACGCGGAGCGGCGTGTGTACCTACAAGCGCGCGAGCTCCTCGCGCGCGAGCTGTGCTCGGCGCGCGGGCTGGAGCGGGACGAGGCGGATGCGTGGATCGAGGCGCAGATCGCGCGACCCCCAAGGATTGGGCACTGACGTGGCCAAGAAAAAGTCTCGTCAGACCTTCGAGAAATCGAAGCGTGAGCAGGCGATCAAGGAACGCCGCGCGCGCAAGCAGGAGCGCAAGCAAGCGGCCCGGCTCGCGAAGGCCTCAGCCGCTGAGGAACACGTCCAGTCAGAAGGAGAGAACGATGCTGGGCGCGACGCCTGAGCGGAAGGTCGTCGGCGAGCTCAGCGGGACGGTCGCAGTCGGTACGCAGACCAGCGAGTATGGCTTGCCTCCTCGGTTCTCGCCGGTTGAGACCGGCCGAGCGGGCGAGAACTCGGTCGCTCAGGCAGCAGCCTCGTTCCGCTTGTCCCAGTAGCGCCTCATTCCGGCGTAGGACTGCCACAGCGGGGCGGCGCGCTCCCACAGGTCGGCCTCGTCGCCGACCGCGGATACGAGGTTGCCACGCGCGGCCTCGATCCAGGCGTCCTCGTCCAGCCCCCGCTCGCACCACTCGCTCCAGCGCGCGAGCTCCTCGCGGGCAAGCGCGAGATGCTCGGAGGGCGACTCGGCGACACCGAAGTGGATCAGCGCAAGGCGCTCCGGCTGGCGGTGCTCGATCTCCTCGAAGGTTCGGAACCAGGCCTCGACGTCGACGTCCGGCGGCGGGCAGACCGGCAGCACGTGGCGACCCGGGAGGATCCGGACGCCCGCCGCGTCGCCGGCGTACAGGGTTCCGTCGGCGTGCAGGTAGCAGACGTGGTGCGACGCGTGGCCCGGCGACGGGAAGCACTCGAGGCCGAGCACCCGGTCGCCGACAATGCGAACGTTCCTTTCCGGGACGGGCGCGAGCTCGCCCCACAGCTCGTCGAAAGCCTCGCCGTAGAGCCTGCGCGCGCTCGCCTCCAGCCGGCTCGGGTCGACGACGTGCGGCGCACCGATCTCCGAGACGTGCACCTGCAGGGCGGGGTGCTCGCGCACGAGTCTCCCGGCGGCGCCCGCGTGGTCGAGGTGGATGTGGGAGAGTAGGAGGTGGCGGACGTCCGTGAGCCGCAGCCCACGCTCGGCCAGGCCGGCCTTCAACGCGTCGATGCAGGTCGACGGGCCGCAGTCGAAGAGGCCGAGACCGTCGTCTGTCTCGAGCAGGTAGGCGCCGACGACGCGTTCGGTCTGGTGGTGGAGGTCGATCGGGGCGGTCACGCGCGCGCCGCAGAGCGCACGAGCGCCGCGTCGAGGTCGGCGACCAGGTCGTCCGCCGACTCGATCCCGACGGAGAGGCGCACGAGGTTCGGTGGAGAGGCGAACGGCGCGTCGGCAGCCGAGGCATGCGTCATCTGCGCCGGCACCTCGATCAGGCTCTCGACGCCGCCGAGGCTCTCGGCGAGCTTCCAGATGTGCGTGCGGGCGGCGAGCGCGGCCGCTTCCTCGGCGCTCGAGACGAGGAAGGAGACCATCCCGCCGAAGTCCGCCATCTGCCGGGCGGCGACGTCGTGTTCCGGATGGTCGGGGAGGCCGGGGTAGAGAACGCGCTCGACCCGGGGGTGGCCGTCGAGGAGCTCGGCGACGGCGCGAGCGTTCTCGCAGTGCTTGCGCATCCGCAACGCGAGCGTCTTCAACCCGCGGAGGACGAGCCACGAGTCGAAGGGACCCGGCACCGCGCCGAGCGCGTTCTGCAGGAAAGCGAGGCGCTCAGCGATTGTCGGGTCGTTCGTGCAGGCGAACCCTCCGATGAGGTCGGAGTGCCCGCCGAGGTACTTCGTCGTCGAGTGGACGACGATGTCGGCGCCGAGCTCGAGCGGACGCTGCAGGTACGGCGTCGCGAAGGTGTTGTCGACGGCCACGACCGCACCCGCGGCGTGGGCGGCGTCGGCGACAGAGCGGATGTCGACGATGTCGAGCAGGGGGTTCGTCGGCGTCTCCAGCCACACGAGCCGCGTCTGCTCGTCGCTCGCCGCGCCGACCTCGTCGTGCGCGACGAAGTCGATCTCGTAGCCCTTCGGTGCGTAGATCTTCGAGAACAGGCGATAGGTGCCGCCGTAGACGTCGTCGACGGCGACGATCCGGTCGCCAGGCGAGAGCAGGTGCATGATCGTCGTCGTCGCGCCCATCCCGGACGAGAACGCGAACCCGTACTCAGCGCTCTCCAGCGAGGCGAGGCAGAGCTCGAGCGCGCGCCGCGTCGGGTTGGCCGTGCGGGCGTAGTCGTAGCCCTTGTGCACGCCGACCGCCTCCTGGGCGTAGGTGGAGGTCTGGTAGATCGGGACCGTGATCGCGCCGGTCGCCGGGTCCGGCTGCTGGCCCTCGTGGATCGCGCGCGTCTCGAAGTCCATCGAACAGAGAATCAGGGACAGGATTGCTCCTGTCCCCGATGCAGCTTAGTAGCTCCCAGCCAGCCGGCGAGATCGTCGAGCGCCTCGTCGAGACGGGAGGTGTCCCCCCAGGCGCCGAGCAGGCGGAGCGTGCGCGTCCTCGGATCGAACACCGGCTCGGCGCGACCGACGACCTTGTCTTCGACGAGAAGCGGCACGACCTCGGGGTACCAGCGCGCGGCGAGGTCCCAAACCCGCTGGCCCCGCCGACGCCCGACGACCGCCACCTGGCCTCGGTCGGCGAGCACCATCAGCATCAGCGCCATCTTCCGGTCGCCCCACCAGGGATGCTTCTCCCGCTAGATGAACGCGTCGATCTCGACGAGCTTCCGCTTCGTCCAGACCAGGCGGTCGAGCTCCGCCTGGTCGTAGCGTGGGCCGAGCCGGGAGTAGAGGACGAAATGCTGCGGCGGCGCGACGGTCGAGACGGTATCGATCTGTAGGAACCCCAGGCGGCGAACCGTGTCGAGGACGCCCTTCGCGGAGCCGTCGAGGAGCTGCGCCCGGACGGCGATCCGGCGCGCCTCCTCGCGCGAGACCTCGATCGGCTTCACCGCTCGACGCGCTCGAGCCCGAGCACCCGGGCGAGCCGGTCGAGCGCCTTGTCGAATGCCGTCTCGAGCGCGGCCGACCGCCGCACCTTCGGCTCGAGGTGGAAGGCGCGGACGCGGAGGACCCCCTCGGCGCGCTCCGCCTTCAGATCGGTCCTCCCGACGAGCCTGTCGCCGTAGAGAAGCGGGAGCACGTAGTAGCCGTATGCCCGCTGCGAGGCGGGCTTGTACACCTCGATCACGTGCCGGAAGCCGAACACGCGCTCGACGAAGGGGCGGTCCCAGAGCATGTTGTCGAAGGGGCAGAGGAGAACACCGCCCTTCGGGGCGGCTCCGTCGAGCGTTGCATCGGCTGGGACGACGACCGGCGGGCCGCCGTCGTCGACCGCGACGCGGCGAACGAGGCCCTCCCGCTCGAGCTCGTCGACGACCGGCCGCATCGCCTTGATCCCGCCTGCGAAGCGGCAGTGCTCTGCGATGCCCGACTCGGTCAGGGCGCCGCGGCCCTCGATCGCACGGAGCGCGTAGCCCCGGACGAACTCCTCCTCGCTCGGCGCGGGCGCCGCGAGCTGCTCGGCCGGGATCACCTGCTCGGGGAGCGCGTACAGCCGCTGGAAGCTCTCGCGCCCGGCGACGACGACCTCCCCGGCGGCGAACAGGTCTTCGAGGATGCGCTTCTCGGGCTTCCAGTTCCACATGCCTCCGGTGCTTGCTGCGGACGCATCGGCGGAGCCGGCACCTCCGCTTTGCGGCTCCGTCGAGCCTACGCCGCTGCCGCCCTCGAAGTAGCGCGTCGGCAGCGGCCCGCGCTCGCGGAGAGCCTCGAGGACACGCTGCTTCACCTTTGGATCGTGGTCGTGCTTGCGGCCCCACCAGTGGCGCCCCCGAAGGTGCTCCATCCGGCGCTTGAAGAGCGGGTAGTCCTCGATCGGGACGAGGCAGGCCTCGTGCGCCCAGTACTCGAAGATCCGGCCGCCTGCGAGCAGGCGCGAGACGGTCCCCTCCGGGTACGCGCCGATCCGCGAGCTCAGTGTCAGACGGTGAGCGCGATCGACAGTCGAGATCGAGTCCAGCTGCACTGCGCGGAGCCGCCGGATTGTCGCCTCGATGTCGCCGGTTCGACCCCGCTGGAACCGCCTCGCGTAGCCCTGGTGGACGACGAGGTACCGCCGCAGCCCCGCGAGCGAGATCGTCTCCACTCCCCGGGTCAACGCGCGAGTACGGGTGGCTATGCCTCCATCGGCACGTATCCCGGCTGGGCGGCGACCCGCGCGACCCACCTGCGCGCGGCCGGAAAGGACTCGAGGTCGAACCCACCCTCGGCGGCGACGTGGGTGTACCCGTAGACCGAGATGTCCGCGATCGAGAAGGCGTCCCCGACGAGCCAGTCGCGATCGGCGAGGTGCTCGTCGATCGCCTCGAGGGCGCGGTTGCCCGCTCTCCACTTCCCCTCCAGCTCGGCCGCGTGGCGCTCCCGCTCGCCGAGGACCGTGATCCAGAACCGCGCGACGGCGAGGTTCGGCTCGACCTCGTACTGCTCGAAGAACATCCACTGCAGCGCGCGGGCGCGCTCGAGTGGATCGGTCGGCACGTAGGGCGTTCCGTCGCCGAGGTACCAGAGGATCGCGTTCGACTCCGCCAGGTACTGCCCGTCGTCGAGCTCGAGCGTCGGCACACGCAGCGCCGGATTCTTTCCCCCGAGGAGCTCTCGGCGGTTCGAGCGGTCGACCACGTCGACCTCGATCCGGTCGTATGGGATCCCGAGCAGCGCGAGCAGCTGCCGCACCTTCCAGCAGTTTCCCGAGAGCTGCGAGTTGTAGAGCCGCATCGTTTAGCGCCTGTGCGCCAGGTACTCAAGCAGGTCGGAGCGCGTCAGCACCGCTTCCGGCCGTCCGTCGCGCGCGACGACGACTGCCTGGCTCTGCTCGCGCAGGTCGGCGAACACCTGCTCGACGCTGTCGCGGACGTCGGCGGCCTGGAGCGGCGGCCCCATTGCCCCGGCCACTTCCTCGCCGAGCGCGTCCGGGTTGCGGAAGACGCGGTCGAGCAGCCCACGCTCGTTCAGCGATCCGATCACGTCTGCGAGCGTCTCCGCCGGCGCGTGACGGACGACCGGCAGCTGCGAGATCGCATAACGCTGCATCAGCTCGATCGCCGCGGCGAGCTTCTGGTGCGACTCGCAGACGACCAGGTCGGGAACGCCGCCGTCGGCGTGCTTGAAGGCGAGTACCTGCTCGACCGTGTCGACCGGGCCATAGCGCTCGAGGAACCCGTGCTCCAGCATCCAATTGTCGTCGTAGAGCTTGGAGAGGTAGCCGCGGCCCCCGTCGGGGATCGTGGTCAGGATCGTCGCCTCCGGGCCGAAGCGCCTGGCCGTCTCGAGCATCGCGTAGACCGAGGTACCGCCGGAGCCGCCGGCGAGGATCCCCTCCTCGCGCGCGAGGCGGCGTGCGGTCAGGAACGAGTCGCGGTCGGAGACGCGGACGTACTCGTCGACGACCGACGGGTCGAAGCTCTCCGGGAACGTGTCCTTCCCGATCCCCTCGACCAGGTACGGGTGGACGGGGCCGCCCGAGTAGATCGATCCCTCTGGATCGGCGCCGACGACCGCGAGGGCAGGGTCCTGCTCCTTCAGGTAACGGGCGATGCCGGTGATCGAGCCGCCGGTGCCGACCGTGATCACGACCGCGTCCAGCTCGCCGCCCGTCTGCTCCCAGATCTCCGGGCCCGTCGTCAGGTAGTGCGCCTCCGGATTGCCGGGATTCGAGTACTGGTCGGGCTTGTACGCGCCGGGGATCTCCTCCGCGAGCCGGTCGGAGACGAGGTAGTAGCTCTCGGGCGAATCGGGCTCGACCGCGGTCGGGCAGATCACGACCTCGGCCCCGAACGCGCGCAGGAGGGCGATCTTCTCCGGGGCGACCTTGTCGGGGACGACGAAGAGCATCTTGTAGCCCTTGATCGCCGCCGCCAGCGCGAGCCCCACGCCGGTGTTTCCCGAGGTCGGCTCGACGATCGTCCCGCCGGGCCTGAGGGTCCCCATCTGCTCCGCTCCCGCGATCATCGACAGTGCGATGCGGTCCTTGTTCGACCCGCCGGGATTGAGGTACTCGAGCTTCGCAAGCAAGGTGGGGCCGAGCTCGGCGCCGATGTGCTGCAGACGGACGACCGGCGTCCGGCCGATCAGGTCGAGCAGCATCGGATAGTCGTGCGCCACGACGCGCGCAAGCCTACCGGCGTTTGTATCCCTCTTCGTCCCGGAGTACGGAACCCATGACGGTCGCGAGCACGTGGTCCTCGAGCGCGGCCGAATCGGCGAGACGTGGCGTACACGCTGCTTGACGGGTTCCGGCTCAACACGCCGAGCTGGACGATGCGGCTGCCGGGACGACCTTACGGTGGGTCCGAGCCCGACGGGTTCGGGACGGCCGGCTCTAGCGGAGCTCGAGCAGACGCCGGAGCTGGTCGAGGCTGACGTTCCCGCCGCTCGCGATCAGGCCGACCTTCGCGCCGTCGAGCTCCAGCTTCAGGGCGGCGGCGAGCGGAGCAGCGCCCGCCGGCTCGATCAGGTTCCGCGTTCGCTCGAGCATGTGCACCGTCGAGGCGCGGAGGTCGTCCTCCGAGACGAGCAGGAAGTCGGCGAGCTGCATGCGCAGGATCTGCTGCGGGAGCTCGAAGCCGACCCGGGTGGCGAGGCCCTCGGCGGCCGTGCCCATCGCGTCCTCGGCGATCACGCCCTCCCTCCAGGAGCGGTACGCGGCCGGTGCGGCCTCGGACTGAACGCCGATCACGCGCAGCTCCGGCCGCATCGCCGCCGCGGCGATGCACGCTCCGGCGGCGCCGCTTCCGCCGCCGACCGGGACGATCAGGACGTCGAGATCGGGCTGCCGCTCGAGGATCTCCAGTGTGTGGGTGCCGACGCCGGCGATCAGGTGCGGCTCGTTCCCCGAGTGGACGTAGCGGTAGCCGTGCTCCGCGGCGACCACTGCGCAACGCTCGCGCGCCTCGTCGAAGTCACGGCCGTGCTCGACGATCTGGGCGCCGAGGCCCCGAATCGACGCGAGCTTCACCGGGTTTGCACCTTCGGGCACGAAGATGGTCGCCTGGACGCCGAACAACCGTGAGGCATACGCGATCGACTGGCCGTGGTTGCCGGTCGACGCGGTCACGAGCCCATGCTCCTTCTCCTCGTCCGAGAGCTGCGACACGAGATTCACCCCGCCGCGGATCTTGAAGTTGCAGACCGGGAGGTGGTTCTCGTGCTTGACCCAGACCTCGGCGCCGACGAGCTCGTCGAGCGCGGGGTAGCGGTTGAGCGCGGTCTCTCGGAGGTAGGGCGAGATCCGCTCGCGCGCTGCGAGGACGTCGTCCAACGTCGGCGCCTGCATGCGCAGACGCTACTCCGTAAGCGAGCGGTGGAGCTCCTCGAGCCGTCGGCGAGTCCGTTCGTCCGCGGGCGTGTACGCGGTGATCCGTGTGCCGAGCCGCTGGCCGAGCCAGAGATGGGTGTAGATCAGCGAGAGGGGGCCGGCGGTGGGGTGGAGCGCGCGCTTCGTCCGCGTCTCGACCAGCTGGACGTCGTGCCGCTCCCAGAACGCCGTGAACTCGGGCGACGCTCGGTGGAGCCGTGCGACGAGCGTCTTCCAGGCGGGCTCGTCGAGATGCTCGGCCATCGCTGCTCTGTACTCGGCGACCAGGTACCCCACGGACTCGTCCCAGTCGACGATCGCCCTCTGCCAGCTCGGGTTTGTGAACACGAGCCAGAGGATGTTCCGGTCTTCGATCGGGATCCGCTCGAGCTCGTCGCCGAAGAAGCTCGCGTAGACGCGGTTGTAGGCGAGCAGGTCGAGGCGGTCGGTGACGAGGGCGGCCGGGAACGGCTCGAGCTGGTCCAGCAGCACCTGTGCAGTGGGGCACAGCTCGAGGCACTGATGCGCGATCGTCGTGGTCGGGACGCCGGCGAGGGTGAAGAGGTGGGAGTACTCGTGGGAGTCGAATTGGAGCGTCCGCGCGATCGCGTCGAGGACCTGCGCGGACGGATTGATGTTGCGTCCCTGCTCGAGCCACGTGTACCACGTGACGCCGACACCCGCGAGCTGGGCGACCTCCTCCCGGCGGAGCCCGGGGGTCCGTCGGCGCCGCGAGCTGCGCATCCCCACCTGGTCGGGCTGGAGGCGCTCGCGGCGGTTGCGCAGGAATGCGCCGAGCTCGCGGCGGCGCAGGTTACTGCCGTTGCGGGAGACGGTTGCCCCGAGCTCGGGTGCCGCGGTGGCCACGTACCCGCAGTATGCCCGCTGGGTGGGGGGCGGAGCCGGGTAGCGCTGATACCAGGATGGACACGCTCTGGTACCAGGCTGATCGCGGCAGCAACGATCGATGCATGACATCTCAAGCGGCTTCTTCAGCTCAAGAACCGGCCGAGCGGCTGGGCGCGCGCGCCGTCGGCATGCTGCTCGTCCTCTGCGGCGCCCTGTTCCTCGACGCGATGGACGTCTCGATGATCGGCGTCGCCCTGCCCTCGATCCGCGAGGACCTGGGCCTGTCCACCGG
>JBKPCT010000287.1:0-16592 GCA_046727515.1 Actinomycetota bacterium
GCGCCGAACCTGGCCGTGGTCGCCGACGATCGTGTTCGGGCCGACTGCCGCCGGACGGCGGCGGATCTGCAGCGCCTTCGCGAGCGCGAGCCCGAAGAAGGCCGAGAAGGTCCCGGCGATGGCGAGCGCCACCGGCAGCGAGACCTGATACCCGGAGCCTGCGGGCTGGAACAGGATCAGGCTGCCGAAGACGAAGAGGACGGCTCCGGCGACGGTAAGCGCGCCGTGGCTGAAGGCGACGAAGAGCTCCGTGATCCAGCAGGCGAAGGCGGCGCCGATCAGCAGCAGTCCTGCCCAGTTGGTTGGCAGCACGTCGAGGCCGTAGAAGGCGATCGCCAGGGACAGCACACCGAACGTGGCCGGGAAGATCAGGCCCGGGTGCCAGAGCTCGATCACGATCCCGAGCACACCCAACGAGAGCATCAGCGCGATCAGGTTCGGGTCGATCAGCGTGTCGAGCAGACGCTGCCAGAAGCTCATCTTGGCGGTCGTGATCTCGGCGCCGGCCGTGTGCAGCACGAAGCCTTTCGGGACCGTCTTCCAGCCGTCGATCTTCCGCAGCAGCGCGGGGAGGGTCGGCGCGATGACATCGATGACGTTCTGCTGCAGCGCGGCGTACGCGGGCAGGTTCGAAGCCTTGCGGACGGCGGCGTCCGCCCACTTCACGTTCCGCCCGTGCGTCCTGGCGAGCACCTTCAGCGACGCGGCGGCGTCGTTCACGACCTTGCGGCGCAGGTCGCTCTGGATGTTCTCGCCGCCGAGGTTGATCGGCGTCGACGAGCCGATGTTCGTCTGCGGCGCCATTGCGAGGATGTCGGCTGCCTGGCCGATCCAGACACCGGCCGAGGCGGCCCGCGCGCCGTTCGGCGAGACGTAGACGATCACCGGGATCTTCGACGCGAGCTCCTTCTTGACGATCTTGCGCATCGACTCCGACAGGCCGCCCGGGGTGTCGAGCAGGATCGAGACCGCATCGTAGCCCTCGCGGTTCGCGCGGTCGATCTCGTCATTCACGTAGCTCTGCGTGACGGGATTGACGTCGTTGTCGAACTCGACGGCGAGCACGCGCGGGTGGTCAGACGCCGCGCGGGCTGTTCCACCAGCGAGCACTCCACTGGCCAGGAAGAGCACTGCGAAGGCGGCCAGCGAGACGAGAAGTGCCCGCAGGAAAGCCGTTCTCACAGCCGTAAGGATTCTATCAACGGGTGTCGGGATGCCTTGGGCGCGTGCACACTGCCGAAGACCTCGACGTGAAGACGCTACGCATCGCCCTGCTGCTCCTGGTCGTGTCGCCCGCCGCCGCGCGCGCCGCAGACGCGACGATTCGCTCGCAGGACCTGCCGATCGGGGTCGTGCGGACGACTGCCGCGGCGGTCGCACCGACACGCTTCGATCTCGTCGCGTTCCACTGGCAGGGCCCGGGACGCGTGCTCTTCCGGACGCGCAGCCAGGTCGGTCGCTGGAGCGCGTGGCGGCGGGTCGACCCAGAGGCCGAGGACTTGCCGGATCCGGGGAGCCCGGAGAGCCGGGGGCGGCGCGGCTGGCACCTCGGCAACCCCTACTGGGTCGGGCCGTCCGACCGGGTCGCCTATCGCCTCGTCGGCGACGTGCGGCGGCTGCGCGCCTGGTACGTCTGGAGCCCGGTCGGCCACCCCACCTTGCGCCGGGTCTCCATGGCCGGCTCGCCCCGGATCGTCCCGCGCTCGGAATGGCGTGCGAACGAGGCGATCAAACGCGCTCCGCCGCGCTATGCCAGGTCGGTGGCGCTCGCGATCGTCCACCACACAGCCGGCACGAACGCCTACGGACCGGACACCTCCGCCGCGATCGTCCGCGGGATCGAGCTCTACCACGTGCGCGGAAACCACTGGAACGACATCGGCTACAACTTCCTCGTCGACCGCTTCGGGCAGGTGTTCGAGGGCCGCGCCGGCGGGATCGACCGGAACGTGATCGGGGCACAGGCCCAGGGTTTCAACACGGGGTCGGTGGGCGTGGCGCTGATCGGCAACTACGGGAGCGCCTCCGTGCCCATCGCGTCCGAGCGCGCCCTCGCTGCGCTGCTTGCGTGGCGGCTCGACGTCGCGCATGTCGATCCGCTCGGTACTGTGACCTGGATCTCGGGAGGCAACCCGAAGTTCAAGCGCGGCACGCCGGTCATGCTGCGTGCGATCTCGGGCCACCGAGACACGGGCTTCACGTCGTGTCCCGGGAGCAGGCTCTACGCGAAGCTGCCCGACCTCGCGCACCAGGTCGCGTCGATCGGACTGCCGAAGCTCTACGCGCCGACGGTCAAGGGATCGTTCGGCGGCCCGATCGCCTTCGGCGCGCGGCTCTCGCAGGCCGCGAGCTGGACGGTCACGGTGCGTGATGCGACCGGCGCGGTCGCCGCGCGCGCGACCGGGCGCGGCGCGACCATCGCCTGGACCTGGAACACCGCGGGGCGGCGCGGCGGAAGCTACACGTGGACGATGGAGGCCGGGCCGGCGACCCGGCCCGCGCAGGGGACGCTCGGCCGTGTCTCGGCACCGCCCCCCTCGCCTTCGCCCAGGCCTGGATTGCTCCTCTCGGGCCTCCACGTCGATCCGCCGGTGATCTCACCCGACGGCGACGGGCTCGCCGATTCGCTGATGATCATGTACACGCTCGCCGCCCGTGCGGCGGTCACGGCGACGGTCTCGGATGCGATTACGGGCGCCGTTGTCGCGACGCTGTTCAACGCACAGCTTCAGGGCGCCCGCACGCAGTCGTTCTCGTACGAAGCGTCGGGCCTGGCGGACGGTGCATTCACACTGACAGTCTTCGCCGTCGGCGAGGATGAGCGGACGGGCCGCACCCAGGCCTCGTTCTCGATCGACCGGACGCTCTCGCCGTTGACGCTCAGCACCGGGACGATCACGCCGAACGGGGACGGCGCCGACGATTCGGTCCAGATCGGCTTCACGCTCAGCGCTGCCGCCGGCGTGACTGTGCAGGTCGAGCAGGGTGGGGCGGTCGTCGCGAGCCTGTTCTCAGGCCCGCTCGGGCCGGGAGGCCAGCAGGTCACCTGGGACGGCGCGAGCGGTGGTGCGCTTGTTCCCGCAGGGGCCTATGTCGTCGCGGTGATCGTCCGCGGGCCGTTCGGAGAGACGCGGCACGAGGCTGCGATCACGGTCGCCCGCTAGGGCCTGTTTAGACTCCGGCCAATGCAACCTCTGGGCCGGCGCCGGCGTCAGATGATCGAGCTGCGGCCTGTCCGGCCGCTCGCCTACGAGAAGCTGAGCGACCCGATCTTGGTTCAGAGAGCGAAGGACGGCGACCCGGCTGCGCTGGCGGCGCTGTGCGAGCGGCATGCACCCCGCGTCGAGCGCCTCGCCGCGCACATGCTCGCCGACCCCGAGGACGCAGGTGACGCGGCGCAGGAGGCGCTCGTGAAGCTCTGCGTCCGCGTGAAGCAGTTCCGCGGCGAGTCGCAGTTCACGACCTGGCTGCACCGCCTCGTCGTTAACACGTGTCGCGATGTGGCGGAGCGGCAGCGGGCGCGGCGGTGCGAGCCGTTGATCGAGGATCGCCGCGAAGCCTCGGACGGCGACCCGGCGCGGGCGCTCGCGCTCGCCGAGCTCCGCTCGGAGCTCTCGGCCGAGCTCGCCTCGATCTCCGCCCAGCAGGCGCGGGTCGTCGTGCTGAAGGACGCCTTCGACTGGTCGTTCGCCGAGATCGCCTCGCGGGACGGGATCCCGGTCGGCACGGCGAAGTGCTACGCGCACCGCGCGCGGACCTCGCTGCGCGAGCGGTTGGCGCAATGACCGTCGCTCGGGCGCCATTCGGACGGGACGTGATCGAGACGATCATCCCGCACCGGGACCCCTTTCTCTTCCTCGACGAGGTGCTCGAGCTCGAGCCCGGCGTGCGCGTCGTCGCCCGCAAGCGGGTGACCGGGGACGAGTGGTTCTTCCCGGGGCACTTCCCGGGGCGGCCGATCATGCCCGGCGCGATCATGGTCGAGGCGCTTGCCCAGGCGGGTGCGATCGCAGCGCTGTCGCTGGAGGACAACCGGGGGAAGCTCGCGCTCTTCGCCGGGATCGACAACGTCCGGTTCAAGCGGCTGGTCGAGCCAGGCGACGAGCTCACCCTCGTCTGCGAGATCGAGGCTGCGCGAGGCCCGATCGGGCGGGGCCGGGCTACCGCGCGGGTGGGCGACGAGCTCGCCGTCCGTGGGACGCTGACCTTCGCGACCGCTGCGCAATGATCGCGATCACCAACGGAACACCGATCTCGATCACCGGGCTCGGGTGCCACGTGCCCGAGCGCGTGGTCACGAACGACGATCTCTCGAAGCTCGTCGACACCTCCGACGAGTGGATCCGCACGCGGACCGGGATCCGCGAGCGACGCTACGCGGCGGACGACCAGGCGCTGTCGGACATCGCCCTACCGGCTGCGGCACAGGCGCTCGAGCAGGCGGGAGTTGCAGCTGCCGACGTCGACCTGCTGATCGTTGCCACGGTGACGCCGGACATGTTCTTCCCGTCGACCGCCGCGATCCTCGCCGACCAGCTCGGCGCGACCGACGCCGCGGCGTACGACCTCTCGGCCGGGTGCACGGGGTTCATGTACGGGATCGCGCAGGCGGCGGGAATGCTCGCCGCGGGTCTCAGCCGGCGCTCGCTCGTCGTCGGCGCGGACGTGCTCTCGAAGGTGATGAACTTCGCCGACCGCTCGACCTGCGTCCTCTTCGGCGACGGCGCCGGGGCGGTCGTCCTCGAGCCGGTTCCGGCGGAAGGGTTCCTCGGCTTCGAGCTCGGGGCCGACGGTGCAGGCGGAGTCGACCTGCAGATGCCGGCCGGCGGATCACGCCTGCCCGCATCGGCGGAGACGGTCGCGGGCGGCCTGCACTATGTGCACATGAACGGCCGGCAGGTGTTCAGGTTCGCGACCCGCGTCCTCGTCAGCTCGGCCGAGAGCCTGCTCGCGAAGACCGGAGTGGCGATCGAGGACGTGGACGTCTACGTTCCCCATCAGGCAAACGTCAGGATCATCGATCATGCCGTTGCCAAGCTCGGAATCCCGGAGGAACGCGTGGTCGTCAACGTCGATCGCTACGGCAACACCTCGTCTGCCTCGATCCCGCTCGCGCTGGCGGAGGCGGTCGGCGACGGGCGCGTTCGGAGGGGCTCGATGGTGCTGATGACAGGCATGGGAGCAGGGTTGACATGGGGGTCGGCACTGATGCGATGGACGGAGGCGGCATGAAGATCGCGTTTTGCTTCCCGGGCCAGGGCTCGCTTGCCCTGGGCATGGGGAAGGACATCGCCGAGTCGGTCCCCGAGGCGATGGAGGTGTACGACCGCGGCAGCGAAGCCTGCGGCCTCGACCTGCGGCAGCTGTGCTTCGACACTCCGCTCGAGGAGATGGTCGAGACGGAGGTACAGCAGCCGGCCCTCGTCGCGACGAGCCTGGCGACGCTCGCCGCGCTGCGGACGCGCGGTATTCGGCCTGACTACGTGATCGGGCACTCGGTGGGTGAGTTTGCAGCGCTCGCCGCCGCCAAGTCGGTCGGGATCCGCGAGACGATCGCGCTCGTTCGCGAGCGCGGGCTCGCGATGGCAGAGGCCGCCAAGGAGCGCCCCGGCTCGATGGCGGCCATCCTCGGCCTGGACGACGAGGTCGTCGAGCGGCTCTGCCGCAAGATCCTCGGCGTGTGGCCGGCGAACTACAACTGCCCGGGTCAGATCGTCGTTTCGGGCGAGCACGACGCGGTCGACGTGTGCTGCGCGCAGGCCGAGGAGGAAGGCGCACGGCGGACGGTGAAGCTGAAGGTCTCGGGCGCGTTCCACTCGCCGCTCGTCGCGCGGGCGGCCGAGCGGCTGCGGCCGGCGATCGAGCGCGTGCGCTTCGGCGAGCCCGAGGCGGCGTTCATGTCGACGGTGACGGCGCGGTTCGAGGATGCGCAGCGGATGGGCGCACTGCTCGTCGACCAGCTGACCGCACCGGTGCGCTTCACGCAGGCGGCGTCCGAGCTGGTCAGGGACGGCGTGCGGACGTTCGTCGAGGTCGGGCCCGGAAACGTGCTCTCCGGCCTCCTCAAGCGCATCGACCGGAGCGTGAAGGTTGTCTCCGTCAACGACCTGACTAAGCTCGAGGGGATCAAGGAGCTGCTCGCGTCGGCGTGAGCGCGAGCGGCGTAGACTCGGCGGAGCCGCCCGGGAGCGGAGGTGCTGGAGGGGACGCGTTCTGCTCCCTGGAGGGGAGGACCGCGCTCGTCACCGGTGCCTCGCGGGGCATCGGACACGCGATCGCGACGGAGCTGGCGCGCGCCGGGGCGTCGGTCGTCGTCGGCTACCGGAGCGGCGCGGAGGAGGCCGATGAGCTCGCACGGGAGATCGGCGGGCGCGCCGTGCAAGCGGACGTCGCCGACCCGGAGGAGGCCGCGCGCCTGGTCGAGGAGGCTGGTGACCTCGACATCCTCGTCAACAACGCCGGCCTGACCAGGGACGGCCTGATCGCGCGGATGTCGGACGAGGACTGGAAGGCGGTGCTCGACACGAACCTCGGGGGGACCTTCCACACCTGCCGCGCCGCCGCGCGCGGAATGATGCGCCGCCGGTCGGGCGCGATCGTCAACCTGACGAGCGTGGTCGGCATCCACGGAAACCCGGGCCAGACGAACTACGCGGCCTCAAAGGCGGGGATCATCGGGTTCACGAAGTCCCTGGCGCGGGAGCTCGCGTCGCGCGGCGTTCGCGCGAACGCGGTCTCGCCGGGCTACATCCAGACGGCGCTTACCGACGTCCTACCCGAGCAAACGCAGCAGGCGATCCTCGCGAACACGCCCCTCGCCCGGCTCGGGACGCCGGAGGACGTCGCGGGGGCGGTACGCTTCCTCTGCTCCGACGAGGCCGCGTTCGTGACCGGCGAGGTGCTCCTGGTCGACGGCGGACTGGGGATGTGAGCAGAGCATGAGCGTCAACGGGCGTCGCAGAGTCGTGATCACGGGGATGGGAGCGGTGACGCCCCTCGGCAACGACGTGGGGACGACGTGGCAGAACCTCGTCTCCGGCCAGTCGGGCGCCGGCAAGATCACGCAGTTCGACCCGAGCGGCTACTTCGCCGAGTTCGCGTGCGAGCTGAAGGACTTCGATCCGACGGTCTGGATCGATCGCAAGACATCGCGCCGGATGGACCGCTTTGCGCAGATGGTCGTCGCCGCCGCCCGGCAGGCCGAGGCCGACTCCGGAATCGACATCGCCGCCGACTCCGCACGGATCGGCGCGGCCGTCGCGACCGGGATCGGCGGCCTGCAGTCGTTCCAGGACTGTCACACCCAGCTCCGAGAGCGGGGGCCAGACCGGGTCAACCCGTTCTCGATCCCGGCGATCATCCCGAACCTCGGCGCGGGGTGGGTATCGATCGAGCTCGGCACGCGCGGGCCGCTCTCGGCGCAATGCACCGCATGCGCGGCGTCGAACATGGCGATCGGCGAGGGGCTGGACGCGATCCGGCTCGGCCGGGCAGACGTGATGCTCTGCGGCGGCACCGAGGCACCGGTGACGGAGGTCGGCATCGCCGGCTTCGGCGCGATGCGCGCCCTCTCCCGGCGGAACGACGACCCGGAGCATGCGAGCCGCCCCTTCGACCTCGAGCGCGACGGGTTCGTGATGGGTGAGGCGGGCGCGGTGCTCGTCCTCGAGGAGCTCGAGCGGGCCCGCTCCCGGGGAGCGACGATCTACGCGGAGCTGGCCGGCTACGGCGTCTCCTCGGACGCGCAGCACATCACCGAGCCCGACCCGACCGGATTGCACCCCGCCCGCGCGATGCAGATGGCGCTCGCCGACGCGGGGATCGACCCGTCCGAAGTCGACTACGTCAACGCCCACGGCACCTCGACGCCGCTCGGCGACGCGAGCGAGACGCGCGTGCTGAAGAGAGCGCTTGGCGAGGAGAACGCCCACAAGGCGGCGGTCTCCTCGACCAAGGGCGCAACGGGTCACTGTCTCGGCGCGGCGGGCGCGGTCGAGGCAGTGTTCGCGGTGCTCGCCATCAAGGAGGGCGTCGTTCCGCCCACGATCAACTACGAGTACCCGGACCCGGAGTGCGACCTCGACTACGTCCCGAACGAGGCGCGCCCGTCCGACGTCCGCGTCGCGATGTCGAACTCGTTCGGCTTCGGCGGTCACAATGCCTCGATCGTCCTCAAGTGCTACGAGGACTGACATCCTGATGGCGCTTCCCTGTCGCGGGCAAAGCCGGGCTTTGCCCGCCGAGAGCCCAGGTGACGTTTTAGGAGCGCGGCGATGAAGGAGGGGGTCCGTGGGGGAAGCATGGGTTCCCCCACGAGAGAGAGGTGCGTGACGTTCGACTGCTACGGCACGCTGATCGACTGGAACGCAGGGATCCGCGGCGAGCTTGCTCGGATCTTCGGGGAGGAGCGCGCAGACGAGCGGCTCGCCCGCTACCACGAGGTCGAGCTCGACATCGAGCGCGCCGAGCCAGGGCTCAGCTACCGCGAGGTGATGGCGCGGGCGCTCGCCGAGCTGGGCGCGCCTGCCGCGGAGCGCGAGGCGCTCGGCGACTCGCTCCCGTCGTGGACCCCTTTCCCGGAGGTGCCGGCGGCGCTCGCAGAGGCTCGTGTGCGTGGCTGGCGGCTTGCGATCCTGTCGAACACCGATCGCGACTTCATCGAGGCATCGAAGACGCGGCTCGGCGTGCCGTTCGACGCGACCATCGTCGCTTCCGAGATCGGCTCGTACAAGCCGGCGCTCGGCCACTGGCAGGCGTTCGAGCGGGAGACAGGACGCCTGCCGGACGTCCACGTCGGCGCCAGCCTCTTCCACGACGTCGCCCCCGCCCGGGACCTCGGCCTTCCGACGGTGTGGGTGAACCGCCTCGGCGAGCGCGCCGGGCCGGAGGCGACCCGCGAGATCCACAATCTCGCGCTTCTGCCCGACGTGCTCGACGAGCTCGTGGGCCTCTGACGGCGCACGAGTTCCGCGGTCGACCGAGCTAGACGCGGAGCCGGTCGCGAGAGCGCGATCACGCGCGGAACTGCACGCAGGACGCTCCAGGTACGCTGACTCGGTGTCGCGCCTCCGCGCGAAGTGTCCCCACTGCAAGACCTTCACCGCGGTCGCGCTGGGCCCGGACTACCAGTGCCACTCGTGCGGCGCAGAGTTCGGCGCCGGCCTCGTGCGCGTGCCGCGGGCGTGGGGGAAAGGCGGCGAGGGGATGGCGCAGGCCGCGAGCCTCGAGCTCCCGTATCCCGAGGCTGCGGTGATCGCCGAGGACACGCTCGGGGACCAACACCTCGTGCTTGCGTCCGAGCTTCCCGAGCGCCCACTCGTCCTCGGCGGCTGCTGCTGCGCACACGTCGGCGCGGTCGAGGGCCTGGCGGCGCGCCATGAGCGGCTCGCGCTGATCTGGATCGACGCGCACGGCGACCTGAACACTCCGGAGAGCTCGCCGTCCGGGAACGAGTGGGGGATGCCCCTGCGGATGATCGTCGACTCCGGCGCCGTCCGTCCGACCGACGTCGCGCTCGTCGCCGCCCGTGACCTGGACCCGCCCGAGCGCGACTTCATCCTCCACTCGGGGATCCACACGGGGAAGGACGCCGTCCAACTCGCTCTCGGCGAGGTGGACTGCGCCTACGTTGCCGTCGACTTCGACGGGCTCGACCAGGACGAGGTCTCGGCGTTCATGCCGGTGCCGGGCGGGATGGCGGTCGCCGAGACCGAGGAGTTGCTCCGGAGTGTCGCGTCGGACGCCGCAGTCGTCGGCGCCGGCTTCACCGGACTCCTCCCGGACGCCAAGAACGTCGAGCCGGCGGTGCGCCTGGGCGCCGCGCTGGGTCTGTAGCCGACAACACGGCTTCCGTAGTTTCACGCAGGATGATTGCTCCTCTCACGGATGGAGGTTGCTCCAGCCCGAGCTAGACATCGGGAGTGCTCCGATGGTGCCTCGTCGCCGTCGTGCGCCCTCACGCCGCCGTCGCTTCATGGTTCAATTGGGCTTCCGAGCGATGACCAGCGCTACGGGTGCGCCGGCTGAGATCGCGTTCCGTCTCCTCGGTCCCCTCGAGGTCGAGGTCGGGGGAGCGACGCTCCCGCTCGGAGGCCAGAAGCAGCGTGCGCTGCTCGCGCTGCTCCTGATCCATGCGCGAGAGGTCGTCCCGACCGATCGGCTCGTGGACGAGCTCTGGGGCGAGCGACCGCCCAGGACGGCGACGACGTCGCTGCAGAACTTCGTCGCTCAGCTTCGCAAGGTGCTGCCGGCCGACGTCCTCGTGACCAGGCCGCCGGGCTACCTGCTTCGCGTCGGTCCGGACCAACTGGACGTTTCGCGTTTCGAGCACCTCGTGCGCAACGCGCGCGCCCAGGATGCCTCACACCGGGCGGAGACGCTCCGCGTCGCGCTCGATCTCTGGCGCGGGTCGCCGCTCGCCGACTTCTCGTACGAGCACTTCGCGCTAGGCGAGATTCGGCGCCTCACGGAGCTTCGGCTTGACGTGATCGAGGAGCGCATCGACGCCGAGCTCGAGCTCGGCGCCGGGGGAGAGCTCGTGGCGGAGCTCGAGAGGCTCGTCGCCGACCAGCCGCTGCGCGAGCGGCTGCGCGGCCAGCTGATGCTCGCCCTGTACCGTGCCGGACGGCAGGCCGAGGCGCTCCAGTCCTACCATCACGGCCGGCATGTGCTCGTCGAAGAGCTCGGGGTCGAGCCCGGTCCTGCCCTTCAACAGCTCTATCGCTCGATCCTCAGGCAGGAGGGTGCACTCGAGCGGGCAAGGCCCGCCGAGCCCGTCACCGACCACGTCGGCGACGTCGCCAAGGCGCTGCTCGCCGGCCGCCTGGTCGTCGTCCTCGGCCCCGCTGCGAACCGAGGCGGGGAGTCCGGCGAGGAGCCGGTGCCGGGGCCGGACGAGGTGGTTGCGCATCTGGCCCGGGTGTTCGATTGCCCGCGTGAGCGCGCCCGCGACCTCGCGCACGTCGCGGAGTGGGTCGCCGTAGCGAAGGGCGCAGGCCCGCTCTACGACGAGCTGCACGGGCTTTTCCACCGCGGCGCGCCCGGACCGGTCCACCGGGCACTGGCCGAGCTCGCCGGAGTCGTCCGCGCCCACGACGCGCCGCCCCAGCTCCTCCTGACGACGGGCTTCGACCGGCTGCTCGAGCAGGCCTTCGAGGAAACGAACCAGGAGCTGGACGTCGTCCTCTACCTCGCGTTCGGACGTCACCGCGGGAAGTTCCTCCATCTGGGGGCCAACGGGCACTCCACCGTCGTCGAGATCCCGAACGCCTATACCGACCTGTCCTCCGAGCGGACGGTCCTGTTCAAGATCCACGGCGGCGTGGACGTGCGGCCGGAGCGCGAATGGGAGAGCTTCGTCGTCAGCGAAGACGACTACATCGACTACCTCGCCCAGGCCGACATCTCGGTCGTGCTGCCGGTGACCCTGGCAGCGAGGCTGCGGCGGAGCCACTTCCTCTTCCTCGGGTACCAGCTCGACGAGTGGAGCCTGCGGGTGTTCCTCCACCGCATGTTCGGGCGGGAGAAGGTCGCGTACCGCTCGTGGGCAGTCGGATCGGCTGGGGACGAAATCGAGCGCGAGCTCTGGCGGCAGCGAGGGATCGACACCTTCGACCTGCCTCTGGCGGAGTACCTGGCGCGGCTGCGCGGCCGTGTCGAGGCGGAAGCGGCCGGATGATCGCTGCGGAGGCGCTCTCTCCTTACAAGGGCCTGCGGCCCTTCGAGGACTCCGAGGGCGACGTCCCCTTCTTCTTCGGCCGCGAGCGCGAGCGTGCGCAGATCGAGGCGAACCTGATGGCCTCGCGCCTGACCGTCGTGTACGGCGAGACCGGCGTGGGAAAGAGCTCCGTCCTCCGGGCCGGGGTCGCCCATCATCTGCGCGAGGTCGCTCGGGAGAACCTCCAGCGGCACGGGGAGCCGGAGCTCGCGGTCGTCGTCTTCGACGACTGGCGCGATGATCCCGTCGCGGCCCTGCGCGCCGCGGTCGCCGAGGAGGTGACCCGTGCCCTTGGCGGGACGTTGCCGGCGCCGGACGAGGACGCGCCGCTCGCCGGCGCTCTGCGCGCGTGGCAGGAGCTGCTCGGCGGGGACATCTACGTCGTCCTCGACCAGCTCGAGGAGTACTTTCTCTACCACTCCGAGGAGGATGGCCCCGGGACGTTCGCGGCCGAGTTCCCCGCCGCCGTCGGGCCGCGCGATCTGCGGGTGAACTTCGTCGCCGCCGTCCGGGAGGAGTCGCTGGCGAAGCTCGACGCCTTCAAGGCCCGGATCCCGAACGTGCTCGGGAACTACCTGCGGCTCGAGCACCTCGACCGGGACGCTGCGCGCTCGGCGATCGTCGGTCCGATTACTCGGCACGCCGAGCTGGTCGGACCGGACGAGGCAGTCGAGATCGAGCCGGGGCTCGTCGAGGCCGTCCTCGATCAGGTCGCCGTGGGCAGGGTCGAGCTCGGGCAGGGCGGGCGCGGCGTCCCCGAAGACCAGGACGCCGAGTCTCGGATCGAGACGCCGTATCTGCAGCTCGTAATGCAGCGCCTGTGGGACGAGGAGCGCGCAGCCGGCTCCCGGGTCCTCCGGCTCGAGACCCTCCAGCGGCTCGGCGGGGCGGAGCAGATCGTCGGCGCTCACGTCGACCGTGCCCTGACCGCGCTGACGTCGGCGGAGCAGGACCTGGCCGCGACGATGTTCGACCATCTCGTCACTCCGTCCGGTGCGAAGATCGCCCACGGGGTTGCCGACCTTGCCCGATACGCCGGTGCCCAGGAGCCGGCAGTCGTCTCCGTGCTCGACCGGCTCGGCGGCGATCGAATCGTCCGTACGATCGCGGACGGCGGGACTCACGGAAGCCGCTACGAGATCTTCCACGACGTTCTCGCCGAGCCCGTCCTCGCCTGGAAGGCTGCCCACGAGACGGAGCGGGAGCTGGAGCACCAGCGCGCGGAGGCCGAGCGACGGCATCGGAGGCTGCTCCGCATCACCGTTCTCGCCGGGGTGGCGCTGGCAGCGATGGCCGGGGTGACCGTCTTCGCGCTGACGCAGCGAGGTGAGGCGAGGTCGCAGGCGCAGCTCGCCGGGGCGCGCCAGCTTGCCGCCGAGGCTGTGTCGCAGCTCGACGTCGATCCGCAGCGGAGCCTCGCGCTGGCGATCGAGTCGGCGCATCGCAAGAGCACCAGCGAGGCGGAAGACGTGCTCAGGCGGGCCCTGATCTCGGCCCGCGAGCGGGCCGTGCTCCCGAGCCGCGGCCCGGTGCGGTTCGCCTCGTTCAGCCCGGACGGGTCTCTGGTGCTGACCGGATCCGACGACGGGACTGTCCGCCTGTGGCGACGGGACGGCACGCCGGTCCGAACGCTTTCCCGGGGCGGCCCGGTGACCGCGGCGAGTTTCAGCCCGGACGGGCGCCTCGTGCTGAGCGGCAGCCGGGACGGCATAGCCGCCGTCCGGCGGGTCTCGACCGGAGCCGTCGTCGCCTCGCTGCCCCGTGGAGCTCCCGTTACGAGCGGCGCCTTCGGGCCCGGCGGACGGCTCGTCGTGACCACGAGCGAGGATGGCGTCACCCGTTTGTGGCGACCGACGACCGGGACGGTCGTCCTCGCTGTCAGGCAGAACGGCCCGGTGCACACGGCGGCGATCAGCCCGGACGGAAGGACGCTCGTCACCGTGGGGAGCGACCCCAACGGCGAGAAGTGGCGGGCGCGCCTCTTTGCCGTGCCGAGCGGGCGGCTCCTCCATCTGCTTCCGGCCCCCGGCGTCACCACGGCCTCGTTCAGCCCTGACGGGAGGCTGCTCGTCACCGGCGGCCTCGACCACACGGCGGCGATCTGGGAGGTAAGGACCGGCCGGCGGCTGCACCTGCTCGCAGACCACCAGGAACCGGTGACGGATGCGCTCTTCGGCCCGGGCGGGAAGGTGATTGCGACGACGAGCGCGGACGGAGTGGCGCGGATCTGGGACGCCCAGACCGGGATGCGGCTCGTGATTCTGGTCGGTCACGCGAACAGTGTCAATGCGGCTTCGTTCAGCCCGGACGGGCGGTTCCTGCTCACCGTGAGCAGCGACGGGACGGCCCGCGTATGGGATGTGGCGACCGGCCGGTCCCTCGCCGTCCTGCGCGGCCACACGGACGCGGTCGGCGAGGGAGTGTTCGCCCGCGACGGCTCTGCCGCCGTCACCGCGAGCGCCGACGACACCGCGCGCGTCTGGGACCCGGGCACCGCGGACGAGCTTCGCGTGCTCACGACCACCTCGGGGCCGGTCCGGGCTGCCGTGTTCAGCCCGGACGGTCGGCGCGTGCTCGAGGCCGGTGACGACCGGGCGGCGCGGATTCTCGCCGCCGACGGGAAGGTGATCCGCACGCTGCGGCACCCTGCTGCCGTGACGAGCGCCGTGTTCAGCCCGGACGGGTCGCTCGTGCTCACCGCCGACGCCGCTCGCACGATCCGGGCCTGGAAAGCCGGCAGCGGCGCGCTCGTCCGCGCCGCCCGTGGGATCTCCACGGGGCCGCTTGCCGTCAGCCCGGACGGTCTGCTCCTGGCCCTGCCTTCCGCGCGCGGAGGCGTGCGGATCCTCGACGGTGCCACCTTCGCGCCCGTGCGCGAGCTGCGCGGGGGCGGACTCGTCATCGCTCTCGCTTTCAGCCCGGACGGGCGGCTTGTTGCCGCCGCCGGCGAGGATGGCAAGGCAAGGATCTGGGACGCACGAAGCGGAGCGCTCGTCCGCACCTTCGCGGGACACACCGATGCGCTCACCGGTATCGAGTTCAGCGCCGACGGGTCGCGGCTCGTGACGTCGAGCCGTGACCACGACGCCCGGATCTGGAACGTCGACACGGGCGCATCGACCCTCCTGCGCGGCCACTTCGGGCCGGTTTTCGACGCCTCGTTCAGCCCGGACGGACGCTTCGTCGTCACCGCCGGGCCGATGACCGCAGGCCTGTGGGACGCCGGGAGCAGCAAGCTGATCGCGTACCTGCGCGGGCACGAGGAACCGCTGACCGCTGCGTCGTTCTCGCCCGACGGCACGCAGATCTTGACATCGAGTCGCGATGGGACGGTGCGTACGTACGCGTGTCAGGTCTGCGGCGGCGTGGATGCCCTCGCCAAGGCTGCGGAGTCGCGTCGAGACGCGCTTGCCCGACCTCTATCCGCGGCCGACCGAGAGCGGTACGTGCCGCGCTAATGCGGCGCCCGCGAGGCGCGTCCGGTTACTTCGTGGTCAGCTGCCTCAAGAGGTTCTTCATCAGCTTCGTCACCGCCGGGTTGTCTATGACGGCGCCTGCAAGAGTGAAGGCTCCGGCGGCGAAGACCTTCGCGCCCGAGGCGGTCTCGTAGTAGGTCATCTGACCGGTGAAGCCGGGCCCGAAGAGGTTCGGGATCTCCGCCAGGACCTTGACGCGGCGCGGCGAGGCGACCGAGGTCTTGTCGATCTCGATCCCGCCCGAGCCGAAGGTCGAGCCGTTGCGCAGGCCGGTACCCGCGAACAGCCACGGTGCCGCGCCGACGTTGCGCACGATCCAGGGGCCCCGGTGCTGACCGCTGTCGTTCCCCCGGTACTGCGTTCCGATCAATGCTGCCTCCGGGCGTCCGAGGTCGCGCCACTGCTTCGTCCGCTCCATCACGTTGCCGTGCTTCACGATCCGCCAGAAGAAGTTGTTCGCCGAGAGGTACGCGAGGTTCCCGCCCAGGTCGCGGTACGTCTCGACGATCGAGTACTCGCGCGTCGTCACGTACTCGTGGTGGCCCGGGAAGATCATCAGGTCGTACGCGGCCGACAGCTCGCGGGCGCTGCCCGCCGTGTCGAGGTCGACGTCGGCGAGGTAGTCGACGGCGCGACCCGTCCAGCTCAGCCAGTGCAGGAACGGGAGGTCGTAGCGGCGGAAGTTGTACGGCACGCCGCGGTTCAGATAAGGACGGCCGAGGAGGGCAGTGTGCCGGTTCCAGTCGGCGTACCAGGAGTCGCCCTTGCCGTCCTTGTTGTCGTCGCGGAGGTTGTATGCCTGCCAGGTCATCGTCGGCATGACGACGGCGATCGGGCGCTCACCGAACCGGCGCGGCCGAACGACGAACGGCGCGAAGCCGATGCGGCCGTCCGAGGACTCGAGCCGGGCGAAGTAGACGCCGCTCTTCCAGTTGCCGATCGAGACCCGGATGCCGCGGCCGTTCCGGACGGTTCCGACCTCCGTGGTCACGGTGACCGGCACGCCCTGCATCTCGTTGTGGCCCACCGTCGTGACGTGCTCGGGACCGGTGTGGAAGATGCGGACGGTGACGCCGCGGGCGCTGTTGAAGAAGACAAGGGAGGCGTGCGCGCCCGGCGCGTAGCTCTCGCGCTGGAAGGCAGCCTCGACGGAGGGGCGGAGCTCCTCGGCCGTCGGCGCGCGGCCTTCGAACAGCTCGTTCGGAGCCTGAGGGCTCGTCCCAATGGTGAGGAGGAGCGCTGCGAGGGAGCTTCCGAGGACGAAGAGGAGAGAGGCGTTGCGAGTGCCTCTGCGGTTGATATGCGGGGCTTTTGTGGTCATGCCCCGACGGTCGGGCTGCGCTCTAACCGCTCCCCCACGGCGCGCCAACCGGCCGCTAACGGCGCCCGGTCACTCGACC
>JBKPCT010000288.1:0-4147 GCA_046727515.1 Actinomycetota bacterium
GGTGAGACGGCCGTGATCAGGCCCGCGACGAATCCGATGCCGAGCAGCAGCAGGAACATCCCTGCTCCGTCAGCGTACCGGCGTGTTCGTTACGCCTGGGCCTGCTCGGGCGCAGCCGGCTCGGGTTCGCCCCGCTCGGGCGCGTTGCCGTTCTGAGGGGCCGCCGCCTGCGCGGCCGCCGGCTTCTTCTTCCTGCGCCGCCGGCGGCGCCTCCCCGGATGCGCCTTCGGCGCGGGCAGGTCGTCGGCGAGCGCGTTCGCGACCTCGGCGATCGAGCCGAGCTCTTCGCGGGCGGCCTCGAGCGCGTGGTTCGCCCGCGGCGTGTAGCCCTCGGCCGAGGCGAGCAGCGCCGCAGCGGTCGCGAGCGGTACCTCCTTGGCTGCTCCGGCAAGCTTGGCCGCGTTCTCCTCGTGCCGGTGCCCGCGCGAGTTCGCGAGCGCGCCGAGCAGTCGCTTCGCCTCCGGGTACTCGGCGCTCGCCTTGCGGTCGAGCACCTTCCGCACCGCGCGCGCGAGGCGCCAGGTCCAGCGCGCGAGGATCTGCTCAGGCGCGTCGGCCTTGCCTTCGCCGATCGCGCGCAAGAGGATGCGGACGCCCTGGACGCGGTCCTTCTCCCACGGGGGCGCCTGGGTCACCAGCGTCACGAGGTCGTCGAAGCTCGCCCGGTCGACGGTCATGCCGACGCGGTCCGCAAGCGCCATCATCCGCAGCCGGCGGTTCGGGTTCTCCGCGGCGCAGGTGAAGAGGAACTGCTCGAGCGCTGCCCTGCTGGCGCGCGCGGTCAGCTTCTCGAAGAGCGCGACCCGGTCGTCGAAGCGCGCCTGGCGACCGGCGATGCGCGCCCAGAACCGCTGCTCCTCCTCGTCGAGGTAACGCGGGTCGACGCGCTGCCACTCTCGCTGGATGACGGCGAGGCGGCGGTTGACGTCCGGGGTGACGGGGACGAGCCACGGCGCCGGCTGGAGCCTACGGCGGGCCCGCCGCTGCACGCGGCGCCGCGGAGCGGGTGTGACCCGAGCGCCCTCGCGGTAGAAGTCCGCCCCGAGCAGCGAGTGGAGCGTGACGACGCGGTCCGTGTGCGTCGCCCCCTTCTGGACGAAGTCGACGACGATCCCCGCTTCCTTGCGCGGGTGCAGGCGCATGATCCGGCCGATGCGCTGCTGGTAGACGCGACGGCTCGCCGTCGGAGCGAGGTGCATGACCACGGTGGCGCGCGGTGAGTTCCACCCCTCGGCGAGCAGCATCGCGTTGACGAGCACGTCGATCTCGCCGCGTTCGTAGGCGGCGAGAATCTCCGCGAGCTTGACCGGCGGTGTGCGACCGCTGACGCCCTCGGCCTTCAGACCGGCGGCGCGGAACTCCTGGGCGAGGTGGTACGCATGGTCGACGCCGGCCGCGTAGACGATCCCGGGCGTCGAGTCGAAGCGATCGCGGTAGAGGCTTGCGGCCGCCTGGTTGAGGGCGACGTGGTCGAGTACCTTGGCGAGGGCGTCCTGGTCGAAGTCGCCGCCGACGATCGGCACCGAGTTGATCGCCGCAGCCGGCGGCACGCGCAGGCAGCGCAGCGGCGCGATCAGCCCGCGTCGCGCGGCGTCGCCGAGCGGGAGGTCGTCGACCGAGGCCGGGAAGACGTCGGAGACCTGCTTCGCGATCAGCTGCTCGGTTGCGGTCATCCCGATGTAGATCGGCTCCGGGAAGCTGCGGATCGCCGCGCTCGTCTTCTCGCCCAGGGCCGTGTGGGCCTCGTCGCAGATCACGAGCTGGTACGCGTCGTGGTTCAGGTCTCGTACGTGCCGCGCGAACCAGGCGTAGGTCTGGATCGTGATCGGGTTCTCCCGCGGCGGGCGGCCCCTGCCTGTGATCTGCGGCGTGATCCGCTCGCCGTAGCCCTCCTCCCCCAGCTCTCGGTTGAACTGTGAGACGAGCAGCCGGCGGTGGGTGAGGATCAGCACGCCGATCGTCCGCGCCGCCTCCACGAAACCGGCCGCTGCGATCGTCTTGCCGGAGGCGGTGGGGTGGCGGAAGCGGTAGCGGCGGACGGCGCCGGGGTCGCCCCCGGCGCGAGGCTCGGCCTCCTCGTCGACGTCGAGCACCCCGCCTTCGAGCACGTCGTTCTCGCCGTTCTCGCCGTTCTCGTACTCCTCGTCCTCGTACTCGTCCTCGGGCTCCTCGACCGCCTCCGGCTCTCGCTGCGCGGCGGCGATCAGCTCGGTGAGCATCCCGGCCAGCGCGTCGACCTGGTGACGGCGGAGCTCCGTGCCCGAGCGGAGGCGCGGCGGACGCTCGCTCAGCACTCGCTCGAGCCCGAGCATCAGCGCATAGCGGATCTTCCACTCGTAAGAGGGGCGTTCCCGACCGGCCTCGATCTCGACGAGCGCGTCGTCGAGCGCTCGTCGTCGCGCCGTGCCGGACGCGAGCGCCTGGCCGGCGTCCTCGTCCGGGTGGAGGAACGGTTCGCCCGCCCACTCCGAGGCGCGCTCCGCCGCGGTGACGAGAGAACCCGTCTCTACGGACACGGTCAAAAGCTGATCGATGGTCTCCTGCATAGGGGCAGCGTTCATGGCGCTGCAATCTTTCCGAGAGGGCGCCCGAGACCCCGGACGGGCGTCGCGGTGTCAAGCATACACGGCTTTCGCGGCGCCGTGCGGGCCCCCGATTGCCCGTTCATACTGCGGGCGTGGTCGACTGGGCGGGGATGTTCGAACGGGAGGTCGGACGCTACCTGGACGGAGAAAGGCGGGTCGGCGACGGGACCGATGAGCGGCAGCGCCAGCTCACGCGGATGGGGAACGCGGCCTGGGGCGCGGCGCTCTGCCTACTGATGCAAGGCGCGGACGCGCGGGAGTGGCTCGAGCGCTCGGCGGAGCGGTGGCGCGAGAGCTACGCGGAGGCGCCGCCCGGGAGCTGGGGTCGGCCGATCGGCGCGATCAAGGCCCTGGTGCTCGCCGGCGACTGGGCTGAGGCTGAGGAGGCTTCGCGGTGGGCGTTGGCCGAGAGGGCGGAGGACGCCGAGTCGCCGATCGGGCGCTACGCGGCCGCGCTCGCCTATTCCGTGCTCGGCGACTGGGAGCACGCCCGCATCCAGGCGGACACGATCCGTGTCCGCGACGACTTCCCGCGTGACGTCGGCGACGCCCTCGCGATGATGGCCGCCCAGGACGTCGTCGGCTACATCCAGGCAGTCGAGTCGGTGCTCGAGTCCTTCGAGACCCGCGAGGAGTATCTCGAGGACGTCCCGGTCGCGGACACGGTGCTGGTGCTCCAGGCGCTCGCGGCCCGGCGAGGGATGGCCGCGGACCTCGAGTCGCCGCTACTGCCCCCGCCTCTCGGGGTCGAGTAACAGGCTGTTACTCGGTGGGGAGACGCGCCGCGGCTGCCCGATCGAGAATCGCGATCGTCCGCTGTCCGCGCACGAGGCTGGCCGGGGTCGCGGATGAGGGCGGCTGGGCGAACGCCCGCTCGACCGCCTCCGCTTTCGCCTCGCCGGTGACGAGGTAGACCATCGTTCGCGCCGCCCCGAGCACGGCGCGGGTCATCGTCACACGGGGAACATAGGGCTCCATGCCGGCGTCCGCGGCGAGGGCGCGGCGGTCGGTCCTGTCGAGGGTCGGAGCGTTCGGGAAAAGCGATGCGGTGTGGCCGTCGGGGCCGATCCCCATCAGGGCGAGGTCGAGAGTGACGCCCTCGAGTGCGGCGTCGTAGTCGTCGGCGGCCTCCTCAGGCGCGAGCTCCCCACGGACGCGGTGAACCTCCGGCTCGCGCGCGAGCCCGTCCAGGAGCGCCTCGCGGATCAGACGATAGTTCGACCTGCCGTCCGACGGCGGGACGCAACGCTCGTCGATCCACCACAGCTCGAGGCCGCCCCAGTCGGGGCGCAGGATTGCCACCCGCTCGTACGCCGGCCGCGGGCCCGAGCCTCCGGAGAGACCGACGTGGCCGCCACCGTCGACGGCCTCCACGATCCGCTGCGCCGCCGCTTCGGTCGCGGCGGCGGCATCGTCGAGGACGGCGAGCTCGACCTCGCCCATCACAGATCGCCCTCGGCCAGCTCCTTCGAGCGCTCCATCGCCGCCTGGATCGCATTCAGGAAGGCCGCGCGCACACCCGCCCGCTCGAGCTCACGAATCGCGCGGATCGTCGTGCCGCC
>JBKPCT010000289.1:0-6360 GCA_046727515.1 Actinomycetota bacterium
TCGCCGAAGTCGTGAAGACCGGCCTGCTCGCCGGCGAGCGGCTCTGGGAGCTGCCCGTCCGCGATCTCGTGCGCCGGTGCGCCGCGTACAAGGCGGCGCTCTGTCTCCGTGACCCGTACGACCGCGGTCCGCGGCACGCCCTCAACCTCGGCCACACTTTCGCCCACGCGCTCGAGGCCGCCTCCGGGTACGAGCTCTCCCACGGGCGCGCCGTCGCGCTCGGGCTCCTGGCGGCGCTTCGGCTCTCCGGTCGGGACACGGCGCCTGTGGACGAGGCACTTGCGCCGGAAGCGGTTCGCGTCGACCGCGAGTGGGCCTGGCAGGCCCTCCTGCGCGACAAGAAGGGCCGGCTGCGCATCGTCCTGCTCGACGACGAGGGTGCGCGCGAGGAGGAGCTTCCCGAGGCCGACGTCCGGGCCGCGCTCGACGCGCTCATTGCCGAGTAAGGTGCCGCGATGCAGATCGACGTCCTGAACGGCGTCAACCTCGGCGTCGTCGGCCGCCGCGACCCGGAGCTGTACGGCGGCCTCTCGATCTCCGAGCTCGAGACACGCATCTACGAGTGGGCGATCGAGCTGGGACTCCGCGCCCGCTGCCGGCAGACGAACCACGAGGGGCAGTTCGTCGAGTGGTGCCACGACGCCCTCGACGGAGCGGACGGCGTGATCGTCAACCCCGGCGCGTGGAGCCACTACAGCTACGCGATCAGGGACGCCGTCGAGCTGCTCACGGTGCCGGTCGTCGAGGTTCACCTGTCGAACATCGACGAGCGCGAGGAATGGCGCCGAAACTCCGTGATCGCCGACCTCGCGGCCAAGCGCGTGATCGGCAAGGGGCCCGACGGCTACCGCGAGGCGCTCGAGTTCCTCGCGTCGACGAGATGAGAGACGAAGCTCGGCAGAAAGGCGACAGCGGAGCTGTCGGCATTGGTGCGACGCGATGTCGTGACGCCGAAGGCGTCAACGAGGCCCGGTTCGACCGTGTGCGCGCGCTGATCGACGCGCCGCTCCTCGTCACGAGCCCCGTCAACGTGCTGTACCTGACCGGCCTACACTCGACCAACGCTGTGGTGCTCGTCGAGCCGGACCGGGCACGCGTGTTCACGGACTTCCGCTACCTCCAGAAGGCCCGCGAGTCCGGCGCGGAGGTCGTCGAGGTGCCGCGCGACATCTACACGGGACTCGCCGATCACATCGGTGGTCGGATCGAGTTCGAGGCGGAGAATCTCACCTATGCGCAGTGGGCGGCGCTCGAGCGCAGCGGTCTCGAACTCGTACCGCGGCACGAGCTGGTCGTCGGAGTCCGGGCGGTGAAGGAGGATGCCGAGCTCGAGGCGATCAGCCGCGCGGCGGCGATCACGAACGAGTGCTTCCAGCGGCTCGCCGAGCAGCCGTTCGTCGGGCGGACGGAGCGAGAGCTCGCCTGGTGGCTCGAGTCGCTGATGCACGAGCTCGGCGCAGACGAGGCCGCGTTCCCGACGATCGTCGCCGCCGGCCCCGGCGGCGCCCAGCCGCACGCGAGCGTCGGTGCCCGTGTGATCGAGGCCGGAACCACTGTGGTGGTCGACGCCGCGGCGAAGCTCGGCGACTACTGCTCGGACTGCACCCGCACCTTCGCGACCGGCGACCTGCCCGACGAGCTCGCGCGCTCATACGAGGTCTGCCGGCAGGCACAGGAGACGGCGCTTGGAGCTGTGAAGCCGGGCCTTGGTGGTCGCGAGGTCGACGCCGTCGCGCGCGACCTGATCGCGGCGGAGGGGCTCGGCGACCTCTTCGGGCACGGCCTCGGCCACGGGCTGGGCCTGGAGGTGCACGAGCTGCCGCGCCTCCGCCCCGAGAGCGAGGACACCCTCGCAGCCGGCAGCGTCTGCACGGTCGAGCCGGGCATCTACCACCCGGGTGTCGGCGGGATCAGGATCGAGGACCTCGTCATCGTCGGCAACGACGGGCCGGAAGTGCTGACGACCTTCACGAAGGAGCTCGTCACCGTCAACTAACTCTCAGGTTCTCGCTTTGGCCGCCGATGGGGTCGCTGCGTAGCCCAACCCACCGGCAATGAGGGGGCTCAGGGGGAATCAGGGGTTCCCCCATGCTGGCTAGACTGGCCCGCCCATGGCCGACGTCGTCAACACGAACCAGTTCAAGAACGGCATGCACATCGAGGTGGACGGTGAGCCCTGGCGCATCGTCGAGTTCCAGCACGTCAAGCCAGGCAAGGGCGGGGCGTTCGTGCGCACGAAGCTCAAGGCGCTCGAGTCCGGCGCCGTCGTCGACCGCACCTTTCGGGCCGGCGAGAAGTTCAACCGCGTTCACACCGAGGTCAAGAACGTCCAGTACCTCTACGACTTGGGCGACGACGTCGTCTTCATGGACGCCGAGAGCTTCGAGCAGATGCACCTGCCGCGGGAGTCGGTCGAGGACGCGCTCGACTTCCTCCAGCCCTCCGGCACGGTGCAGCTGCTGATGGTCGACGGGAAGCCGGCGGGTGTTCAGCTTCCCGCGTCGGTCGAGCTCGCGGTCGCCGAGACCGAGCCCGGCGTCCGCGGGGACACCGTCTCGAACGTGACGAAGCCGGCGAAGCTCGAGACCGGCGCGGTCGTACAGGTGCCGCTGTTCGTGAACGTGGGCGACCGGATCAAGGTCGACCCTCGGGAGCGGCGGTATATCTCGCGCGCCTGACCGGGACTATGCGCCGCCCGGCGGGACGACCTTGAAGGTCAGCGCGAACGTGCGCGTGGGCGAGCTGCCCGCCTTCGCGTAGTTCAGCTTGAGCTCCGTCGTCCCGCGCTTGATCGCCTTGAACATCAGGACCGCGACGCCGCCGAAGCCGGTGACCGTCGTCCTCCGCAGCGCGCGCACGTAGGAGGTCGCGTCCGGCCGGATCACCTGGCGGTTGACGGCGGCCAGGCGCCAGGCAAAGCCGCTGGAGGGGGGCCGCGACGACAGCGAGACGACGATCGCGTCGCCGACCTCGATCGTCACGTCCTCGCCGTTCTTGTTTCCGCCGACGGCGACGACGCGTCCCGCCGCGGCGGTGCCGGCGAAAACGAGCGCGAGGGCGAGTGTGACGACCAGGGGGAGGCGCACGCCGCGGTGGACTTTACCGATCGTCTCGCGGCCGGCGGTAGGCTCCCGCGCTAGATGCCGGCGCTCGTCGACACGACCATCCGGCTGCTCGGTCAGGAGCCGCTCGCCGGAGTGATGCCGACCGCGGAGCAGCTGCGGCTTGCCGAGATCCTCGACTCCGCCGGCTTCGCCTACCTCGAGGTCTCCGGCGGTGGCTGCTTCGACTCCGCCGTCAAGCGCGGCGTCGAGAGCCCGTGGGAGCGGATCCGCGCGCTCCGTGCGCGGACGAAGACGCCGCTCGCCCTTGCATTACGCGGCCGGTTTCTCGTCGGCTCGCGACCGGTCGGCACCGACTTCGTGCGCAGGTTCGTCGTCTCCGCGGCCGAGAGCGGGATCGACGTTTTCCGCCTGCACGATCCGCTCAACGACGTCTCGAACCTGCGCGAGGCGAGCGAGGCGATCACCGCGGCCGAGCGGGAGTTCGACGCGGGTCTCGTCTACAGCCCCGGCCCGTCGGGCGAGACGGACGCGCTGGTCGCGCAGGCCCAGCGACTCCCCGAGCTGGGCGCGGCGCGCGTCCTGATCCACGACCCGTCGGGCTCGCTGGAGACGCACCGCGTCCGTGAGCTCGTCGAGGCCTTGCGCGAGGCGAGCGGCCTTCCCGTCGGCCTCTACTGCCAGGGGGCCGGCGGGTCGGCGCTCGCGGCCGGGATCGAGGCCGCGCGCGCCGGAGCGGACCTGCTCGCCGCCGCCGTCTACCCGGTCGCACTCGTCCTCCATCGCGCATCGGGCGAGTCGATCGCGGACACCCTCGAGGGCCTCGGTCTCGGTACGGGCGTCGACGCGGCGGTGCTCTGGCGGGCCTCGGACCTCGTCGACGAGCACCTCAGCGACCAGCCGGTCACGCCGCTCGCCCCCAGGATCGCGACGCGCGCGGCGCACCACAGCCTGCCGGCAGGCCTGATCGCCGCGCTCGACCTGCATCTGCGCGCGCACGCGGCGGGGGACCGCCTCGACGATGTGATCGAGGAGCTCACCCGCATCCGCGAAGAGGCAGGGTGGCCGCCGCTCGCCGCCCCGATCGGCCAGGTGCTCGCCTCGCAGGCGCTCGTGCACGTGCTCTCGGCCGAGCGCTACCAGACTGTCGTCGATGAGCTTCGCGACCTCCTCGCCGGGCGCTACGGGGAACCTCCGGGCGAGATCTCGACGCAGGTCCGGCGCGTAGTCGAGCTCGTCTCCCCGGGCGCCGACCCGATACCGGCGGCGCCTGATCTGGACGAGCTGCGCGTGCGCTACGCAGGCGTCGCGGCCAGCGAGGAGGAGCTGCTGCTGCTCGCGCTGTTCGGCGAGGACGCTCAGCCGCTGCTGCGGGCGATCCGCGGTCGCGGGCGGGAAGACTCGCTCGAGGGCGGGGGCGTCGACGCGTCACGGGAGGAGCGCATCCGCGAGATCGTCAGGATCGTCCAGGAGTCGGGGGTGGCGGAGGTGACGATCGAGGACGCCGGTCTGCGCGTGACCGTGCGCCGGACACCGGACATCGCCGAGGGCCCTTCCGCGAGCAGCTCGCCGGAGCCGGTCGTCGAGGAGGAGCTCACCACTGCTGCGGCCCCGCCGGCGCCACCGGTCGATCCCGGCGTCCTTCGAATCGAGGCGCCGATGGTCGGGACGTTCTACCGCGCGGCCTCGCCGGGGTCGCCGCCGTTCGTCCAGGAAGGCGACGCTGTCGCCGTCGGGCAGACGCTCTGCATCCTCGAGGCGATGAAGCTGATGAACGAGGTCAAGGCGGAGCAGGAGGGGATCGTCCGCCGGATCGTCCCGGAGAACGCCCAGCCGGTCGAGTACGGCGAGCTGCTGTTCGAGCTCGAGCCCGTCGACGGCCGCCCGCCCGGCCTGTAGTGCCCTACTGATGTTCACTCGCGTCCTGGTCGCGAACCGCGGCGAGATCGCCGTCCGCGTGATCCGGGCTCTGCATGAGCTCGGGATCGAGGCGATTGCCGTCTACTCGACGGCCGACCGCGGGGCCGCGCATGTTCGCCTTGCGGATCGCGCCGTCTGCATCGGGCCGCCGGCGCCCGCGGACAGCTACCTGAACATCCCCTCGGTGGTCGCCGCTGCGGTCACTAGCGGGTGCCAGGCCGTGCATCCCGGGTACGGCTTTCTGGCCGAGAACCCGGCCTTCGTCGAGGCATGCGTCGACAACGACCTGGTCTTCGTCGGGCCCGACGCGCAGGTGATGGCGCAGATGGGGGACAAGGTCGAGGCGAAGGCGGCGATGCGCGGAGCCGGGGTTCCGCTCGTGCCGGGGACCGACGGGCCGACGACGCTCGCGCAGGCGCGGAAGCTTGCGGCGGATCTGGGCTTTCCAGTGCTGCTGAAGGCTGCGGCGGGCGGCGGCGGGCGCGGGATGCGCCTCGTCTCCTCGCCCGGCGAGCTCGAGTCGGCCTACGCGACGGCGTCGGGGGAGGCAGACACCGCGTTCGGCGACGGCAGCATCTACCTCGAGAAGGCAGTCGTCCCCGCCCGGCACGTCGAGATCCAGGTGCTCGCCGACGAGCAGGGCGGCGTCCTCACCCTTGGGGAGCGCGAGTGCTCGATCCAGCGGCGTCACCAGAAACTCATCGAGGAGTCGCCCTCAGCGGCGCTCACCCCGGAGCGCAGGGAGGAAATGGAGGCGTCGGCGGAGCGCGCGTGCCTCGCGACCCGCTACCGGAACGCCGGCACCCTCGAGTTTCTGCTCGGACCGGACGGCGGCTTCTACTTCATCGAGTTGAACGCCCGCCTCCAGGTCGAGCACCCGGTCAGCGAGCTTGTCACGGGGATCGACATCGTCCACGAGCAGTTGCGGATCGCGGCCGGGGAGGCGCTCGCGGTGACGGGCAGGGCACCGCGCCGGGGCCATGCGATCGAGATCAGGATCAATGCCGAGGATCCCGCCCAGGGCTTCGCGCCCTCGCCCGGCCTGATCGAGCGGCTGCGGGTGCCGGGAGGGCCCGGCGTGCGCCTCGACACACACGTCGAGAGCGGTTCGACGATCCCGCCGAACTACGACTCGCTGATCGCGAAGCTCTGCGTCTGGGACGCCGACCGGCCGGCTGCGATCGCGCGCGGCCTCCGTGCGCTCGGCGAGCTCGAGGTCGAGGGCATCGCCACGACACGCGACTTCGCGATCGACGTGCTGCGGAGCGGGCCCTTCGTCAGCGGCGAGTACACGACGTCGTTCGTCGACGAGCACATCAGCCGTAGGCTCGACGGAGGCGGACCAGGAGCGGAGGCGCCGGCTCGGCCGGCGCCGGAG
>JBKPCT010000290.1:0-18681 GCA_046727515.1 Actinomycetota bacterium
TGGGGCCCGCCCGAGGCAGATCAGCTGATCCAGCGGGACGGACGAGAATGGCGCCGACGCTGAGGGACGTCTCGGTCGGCGAGATCGAGCGGCGGCTCGACGCGCTGGAGGAGAACGAGGTCGAGCAGCGGACGAGCGTCCTCACGCATATGGCGTGGGTGCCCGCCCAGTGGTCGCGTAAGGCGGAGCGGGTGATGAAGGGTCTCGGGACCCGCGTACCGTCCCGCACCCTCATCCTCCACCCGGACCCGACAGCCGGTGCCGACCGCCTCGATGCCCGGATCGAGCACGAGTGCTTCCCGGAGGCCGGTGAAAACATCTGCGCCGAGATCGTCCACCTCTTTCTGCGCGGCCGGACGGCGAGGGTTCCGGCGAGCGTGGTCGTCTCGCTCTTGCTGCCCGACCTACCCGCTTTCCTGCGCTGGCGGGGGAAGCCGCCGTTCGGCAAGGACGAATTCGAGCAGCTCGTCGAGGTCGCCGACCGGCTGATCGTCGACTCGGTCGAATGGGAGGGCGTCCCGCGCGCGTACGAGCAGCTGGCCGGGGAGTTCGACCGCGTGATCGTGTCCGACCTCGCGTGGGCGCGCACGCTCCGGTGGCGCGCGGGCCTCGCCGACCTCTGGCCGGGCATCAAGCAGGCCCGCTCGGTTCACGTCACGGGCCCGCAGGCCGAGGCGCTTCTCCTCGCCGGCTGGCTCCGGTCGCGACTTCGGAAACCGGTGACGCTTGCTCGCACGGATGCCCCCTCGGTCCGTCGAGTCGAGGTCGACGGCAGGCGGGTCGAGCCCGCGCACCTCACCGCAGCCTCTCCGAGCGACCTGCTCTCGGAGCAGCTCGAGCAGTTCGTGCGCGACCGCGTGTACGAGGCCGCCGTTCGCGCGCTGTGACGGATGCGCCGGCGGCGGCGTATATCCGGCGTGCGCGCCGTCGAGGTTCCGAGCTTCGCGTCCGTCGCCGAGCGTCACCTCGACGACGTCCACGCGTACCTCGTCTACTTCACGCGCGACCGTGCCGCCGCCGAGGATCTGACCGCCGAGACCTTCGAGAGGGCGCTCCGACAGTGGCGGCGCTTCGACCCGCGGCGCGGCAGCGCCCGCACCTGGCTCTGCCAGCTCGCGCGCACGACCGCGCTCGACCACTTTCGGGCCGAGGAGCGGCGTCGCCGCCGCGAGCAGACGTACGCTCTGGAGCGGCAAACGGCCGACGATCGGGTATTCGGCGGTCTCTCGCCTGGGCTCGAGCGGGCGCTCGGCGAGCTCTCTGCAGGCGAGCGCGAGGTGATCGCGCTCCGCGTGTTGCTCGACCTGGACGGGGAGACGGCGGCGAGCGTCCTCGGGATCTCGACCTCGAACTGCAACACGCGCCTGAGCAGGGCGCTGAGAAAGCTCGAAGAGAGGATGAGTGCAGATGTCGCAGCCTGAGCACGAGGCGATCGTCGACGAGATCCGCTCCGCGCAGATCACCGCGTCGCCGGAGCTGCGCGCCCGTGTCCGGGAGCTCGCCGCGAGCGTCCCGGCCCCGCCGCCCCGGCGCGGGCTCTCCCGGCGGCGCATCACTCTCGTCCTCGTCCCGGCCGCCCTCGCGGTGGCCCTCGCCGCTGCGCTCGCCGTGGGGCTCAGCACCTCCGGCACGACCAAGCGTCAGCCGAACGGCGAGCTACGGAAGAGGGGTGAGCGGACGCCGATGCCCCTCGCCACTCAGGGAAAGGGGGCCGCCGACTCAGCCACCGCACCGAACGCGAAGGCGACCGGTTCCACCAGCAGCGTGCCGGCGACGACAGACCGAGCGCAGATCTACAAGTCGGAGCTGACCGTCAAGGTCGCCGACCTGTCCGAGGCGGCGAGGCGCGCGCTCCGCCTGACGCGCGGCGTCCACGGCTACGTGGGGAGCGTCGCGTACGGCTCCGGCACGGAGCGCGGGAGCGCGCACCTCGTCCTGCGTGTCCCGATCGGAAGCGTCCAGGCGGCGATCGTGGAGTTCTCGGCGCTCGGCGAGATCCTCGACCAGCACGTCTCGATCCGGGACGTCCAGCCGGCGGCCGACCGGCGCCTTCGCCAGATGCAGTCGGTCCGCGACTCGATCGCGAGGATCCAGGCGAAACTCGAGAGCCCGACGCTCGGCGCGGACGAGCGCAAGGCGCTCGAGAACGAGCTCGTCGCCCAGCGCCGGCGTTTCGTCGACCTCCAGCGCCGGCAGGCGGCGCTCCGGCCGCTGACGAGCTACGCGACCGTGGAGCTCGGTCTGCGCACCGCCGACAAGTAGGTCGTCGTACCGCAACATCCCGACCGGATCGACCTTGGGCTCGACCGCTCCGGCTCGATCCTGAGCCTTGAGAGGGGTCAGGTTCCGGCGCCGCCGGGACGAGGCGCGGTTGCTCGGTAGCGCCTGAGCCGGCTTTCCAGCAGCGCGCCGGCGCCGAGGACGACTGCATCAGTACCTGGGCGACCGAGCAGCTGAACCGATGCGGGCAGGGCGTCCTCGGCGGCGCCGCACGGCAGTGCGAGTGCCGGCGCTCCCAGGACGTTGCTCGGCCAGGTGAGACGGGTCAGGTCCCGCCGGAGCTCACGCTCGTCCTGACCCACCGCCGGAGCAACGAAGGGGAGGGTCGGCGTGACGAGCAGGTCGAGGCCTTCCATCGCCGACTCGAATGCCTCGCGGTAACGCTCCCGTCCTCGCAGCCCGGCCTCGTACTCCGAATCGGTGACGGCGAGGCAGGTCTCCAGCTTCGCGGCGACGTTGGCTCCGTACAGGTCGCCCTGCTCGGCGTAGAGCTCGCGGTGGGTGTCCGCGACCTCGCGCATAAAGACGGCGCGCGCCTCCTCGCCGAGGGCCAGCTCGACCTTCCGCGCCCGAGGGAAGAGGGCGGCGGCCTCCTCGACCCGCGCGCGGACCAGCGGGTCGGCGTGCTCGGTCCACGCGACCCCGACCTCGACGTCCTCGAGCGATTCGAGGTGGCGCGGCCGGAAGTCGGGCGCGAGCGCGGAGAGCATCGTCGCGCAGGCCGCTACCGATCGTGCCATCGGGCCGGCGTGATCGAGGCTCGGTGCGAGCGGGAAGCAGCCCTCGAGCGGGACGAGGCCGTGGGTCGGCTTGAAGCCGACGATGGCGCAGCACGCCGCGGGGATCCGGATCGAGCCGCCGGTGTCGGAACCGAGCGCCGCGTCGACGAGCCCGGCCGCGAGCGCCGCGGCCGATCCGCCGCTCGAGCCGCCTGCGATGCGACCCGGCGCGATCGGGTTCGGCACGTTCCCGAAGTGGGGATTCTCGGAGGTCGTCCCGTAGGCGAACTCGTGCAGATTCGTCTTGCCGACGTCGACGTACCCCGCTCCCTCCAGCCGCCGCACTGCCTCGGCGGTCTCGCTCGGCACGTGCTCGGCGAAGATCGCCGAGCCGTAGGTCGTCACGAGCCCCGCGGTGTCGAACAGGTCCTTGACCCCTAGCGGGATGCCTGCCGCCCGCTGCTCCGGCCGGGCCAGAAAGATCCCGGGAAATACCTCGCTCACGGGGCGGTTCTAACAGTGCCAGGCACTGTTAAGGCGCACGGTTCTAACAGTGCCAGGCACTGTTAAGGCGAACGCGTTGGGTCTCGCGGTGCCAGGCACTGTTAAGACGCTGGCTCGGGGTGTGGCCGAGAAGGGACTAGTCGACGGCGAGGTAGATGAAGGCGATCGCGACCGTGCCGGCCGCGATCAGGCAGAAGAGTACGAAGAGGCCCCACCCCCAGAGCATGTTCTTGCGCTCGGTCTCGGGATCGAGCATCAGAGGATGGGGTCGACGGCCGCCGCGACGAAGAGCAGCGCGAGGTAGAGGAGGGACGAGTGGAAGAGGAGCGCAGCGCGGCGCGGGGTCGTGCGGCGGGCGAGTCCGACC
The DNA here is from genome assembly GCA_046727515.1 of Actinomycetota bacterium. Classification (GTDB taxonomy): domain Bacteria; phylum Actinomycetota; class Thermoleophilia; order Gaiellales; family Gaiellaceae; genus DATBLE01. The sequence continues at coordinate 3,871 of JBKPCT010000290.1, forward strand.
GCGAGCCAGATGAACCCGCCGCCGAGCACGAGTGCGGCGACGAGGTAGACGAGGCCGAGCGTCCCCCAGAGGAATGGCACGAGGGTCACGGCGACCAGCACGAACGAGTAGAGCACGATCTGCCGCACCGTCTCACGGTCGCCGCGCACGACCGGCAACATCGGAATCCCGGCGGCCGCGTAGTCGCGCTTGATCAGGAGCGCGAGTGCCCAGAAGTGCGGCGGCGTCCAGAAGAAGACGATCGCGAACAAGAGCAGCGCCGGCACGGCCAGGTTCCCGGTCGCCGCCGCCCAGCCGACCAGTGGAGGCACCGCACCCGCCGCGCCGCCGATGACGATGTTCTGCGGAGTCGAGCGCTTCAGCCAGCGCGTGTAGACGAGGACGTAGAAGAGGTTCCCGGCGAGCGCGAGCGTCGCGGTCAAGACGTTCACGAGCCCCGCGAGCAGGACGAACGAGAAGGCCGAGAGCGCGAGCCCGAACTCGAGCGCGTACGGGGCGGGGACACGGCCCGATGTGACCGGGCGCGCCCGTGTGCGCTCGCCCATCAACGAGTCGATGTCCCGATCGAGCACGTGGTTGAGCGCGCTCGCACCGCCGCAGGCGAGCGCGAGGCCGGCGACCATCGCCGCGAGGTCGCCGAGCGGCGGGACGCCGCGGGCGCCGACGAACATGCCGCAGATGCCGGTGAGCAGGAGCAGGGTCATGATCCGCGGCTTCGTCAGCGTGACGTAGTCGCGCAGCGACCCCAGCGGCAGCGGCTCACCGCGATGGACGAGCGCCGTCACCACGAGCGTGGCCGCGAACGCGGCCGCTGCCACCCCGAGATGCACTTCCGGGGCCGTCAGCAACGCCGCGGCGCCGAAGAGCGCGATCGCGACGAGCGCCGGCGCCACGAGCCGACGGTGCCCGAGCCAGGCAGCCACCGCCACGGCGACGAGAGGCGGCAGCGCGAGTGCCGAGAGCAGCTCGTGCGCGGCACCGAGCGACGCGGCGCCCGAGACGACCGCCAGGAGCGTCGCCGCAGAGGCGGCCAGCGCGCAAAGCCGCAGCCAGGGGCTGGCATGCCCGCCTCTCAACGCCGGCTGCGCCTTGCCCGGGCGGCTGCGCGACAGGTTAGAGGTATCCATTGCGCTCCTTCAGGCGCACACGCAGGTCGCGAAGCGGCCGCGCGCTCGAGACGTACGGCAGCGGTTGCGGGAAGTTCTCCGGCGGCGGCGGCGAGGGGGCGAACCATTCGAGCGTGTCCCCGAGCCAGGGGTCGTTCCCGGCGCGCGGCCCGTTCCGAGACCTGAAGGCGTTGACGAAGAACACGATCACGCCTACCGTCATCACGCCCGCTCCGACCGTCGAGATCAGGTTGTACGCCTCCCAGAGGCCCCCATGGTCGTAGGTATAGACGCGCCGCGGCATTCCGATCAACCCGAGGAAGTGTTGCGGCATGAACGTCAGGTTGAAGCCGATGAACATCAGCCAGAACGTCGCCTTCCCGAGATCCTCGTTGAGTAGTCGGCCGAACATCTTCGGCCACCAGTAGTGCAGCCCGCCGAAGATCGCGAACATCGAACCGCCAAACATCGTGTAGTGGAAGTGGGCGACGACGAAGTACGAGTCGTGCACCTGCCAGTCGAGCGGGAAGGCCGCCAGGTAGATGCCGGTCAGGCCGCCGATCGTGAAGATCGCGATGAAACCGAGCGCGAACAGCATCGGCGAGTCCAAGATCAGGTTGCCCCGCCACGTCGTCGCGAGCCAGTTGAGGATCTTCACGCCCGTCGGGACTGCGACCAGCATCGTCGCGATCATGAAGAAGCTCTGCAGGCCCCACCCGAGGCCGACCGTGAACATGTGGTGGGCCCAGACGAGCATCGAGATGAACGCGATGCCGACCGACGAGAATGCCACCGCCTTGTAGCCGAAGATCGGCTTACGGGCGAAGACCGGGATGATCTCCGAGATGATTCCGAAGGCTGGGATGATCAAGACGTAGACCTCCGGGTGACCGAAGAACCAGAAGATGTGCTGGTAGAGGAGCGCGCTCCCGCCCTCGGCGGGCAGGAAGAAGTGCGTCCCGACCTGGCGGTCGAGCAGCAGCATCAGCAGCCCTGCACCGATCACGGGCAGGATCACGACCAGTAGCGCGGCGTAGACCTCGATCGCCCAGACGAAGAGCGGCATCCGTGTCCAGGTCATCCCAGGCGTGCGCATGTTGTGGATCGTCGCGATGAAGTTGATCGCGCCGGCGAGCGAAGACACGGCGAGCAGGTGCAGCGACAGGATCCAGAGGTCCTGGCCGTTCCCGGCGCTATAGGCGTGCTCCGCGAGCGGCGGGTACGAAGTCCAGCCCGCCTTCGCCGGGCCGCCCTTCGCGAAGAAGCTCGAGTAGAGCACGACGCCGCCGAGGAGGAAGATCCAGTAGGAGAACGCGTTCAGGCGCGGGAACGCCATGTCGCGCGCGCCGATCATCAGCGGGACGAGGAAGTTCCCGAGACCGGCGAGGATCGGCACGACGACGAGGAAGACCATCGTCGTCCCGTGGATCGTGAAGAGCTCGTTGTAGCGGTCGCGCGTCACGAAATGCTCGTTCGGCGTCGCGAGCTGTGCGCGCATGAACAGCGAGAGCAGCCCGCCGAGCACGAAGAACGCGAGGCTCGTGACGATGTAGAGGATCCCGATCCGCTTGTGGTCGACCGTCGTCACCCAGGAGGCGACGCGGCCCTGCTTCCAGTCCGCGCGATAGGGCTGGACCTCGGCTCTAGCCGCCACCGTAGCGTTCCTTCAGGTACGTGGTCGCCGAGCGCATCGTGCTCTCGTCCCAGGTCGCACCGACGGCCGGCATCTTGTTCTTCCCGTTGCGCAGAAGAGCCTCGAGCGCCTTCGGGCTCGCGATCACGGCGCTGCGCCTGATATTCGGCCCGTAGTCGCCCTGGCCGGCGAGGCCGTGGCACACTGCGCAGACGCCCTCGGAGATCTCTCTGCCGAGTGCGCGGCTCGTCCCCGTGTGTGTGGCGAGGAACGTCCGGTATTGGGCCGGCCGCACGACGTCGACGAAGCCGATCATGTGCGCATGCTCGAGTCCGCAGAGCTCGGCGCAGCGCGCCTCGTACGTGCCGGTCTTCTCCGCTTTGAACCACGTGTGGTTCGTCCGTCCCGGAATCGCGTCGATCTTCCCCCCGAGCGCCGGGACCCACCAGCTGTGCGCGACGTCGGGGCTGACGACGTCGAGCGTCACGACCCGGTCGAGAGGCACGACCATGTGCTCGACCGAGACCTGGCCGTCGGGGTAGCGGAAGAGCCAGTAGTACTGGTGCGCCTCGACACTGATCTTCAGCTCGCCCGCGGCGCTTGCCGGCGGCACGTCTTTGATCGTCGGCAGCTTGACGAAGACGAAGGCCATGATCCCGGCGAGGATCAGAACGGGTACGACCGTGAACGAGGTCTCGAGCTTCGTCGCGCCGTGGATCTGCGGCGCCTCCTGGTCGCGCCCGCGCCGTCGGGCGCGGAACCGCACGATGAAGACGATCAGCACCGTCTCGACCAGCAGGAAGATCGCACCGGTCACCGCCAGGATCACCCAGTAGGTCGTCCGGATCGCCTCCGCGTTGGGTGATTCCGGCTCCACGGGGCTGAGACCGTTGTCCGCCGCCGCGGCGGCCGCAGTCACGAGGGCGGCCGTGATCGCGGCGGGTAGGGCCAGTCCCAGGCGGCGCACGACGCGGGCATTCTATGGGGGTGGACGAGTGGCGCGTGGCACTCCCGAGAGGCGCACAGGGGGCGATCGAGGTCTACGTGAACGGCGTCCGTCAGCGCGAGGGCGTCGACTTCGACAGGCGGGAAGGCGAGCTCGTGTTCAGGCGCCCGCTCGCCCAGGAGGGTAGGCTGGGGTTCTGGCGCTGGTTGTCGCTCTTCCTCGGCGTGGCGGGCACGTACCGCAAGCACGACAGTGTCGACGTGGTCTACGAGGTGGACGGACGAAGAACCGTCGAGTCGGGGTTGCCGATCGCGGGTGAGGAGCCGATAACGGCACAGGAGCGTTGACGTGAACAATCGGCAGAGACAGCAAACGAAGTCGGCCGCGCTCGAGCTCGAGCGGCACAACTTCCTGATCCTGCTCATCGCGGGTGCGCTGGCGCTTGCCGCTGCGATGGGCCTCGCCGACATGGCCGGCTACGGCCGGCTCGTCGATGCAGTCCAGGACGTCGTCCCGACGTGGTTCGCGGTCTGCTTCGGCAGCCAGATCGTTGCCTATCTCGGCTACGTCCTCGCGATCCGAGACATCGCCCGCGTCGACGGCGGCCCGCTGCTCTCCCTGCGCCTGTCCATGACCTCCGTCGTCGCTGGGTTCGGGGTCTTCGCCGCGACGCACGCGGCCGGCGGCTTCTCGGTCGACTACTGGACATTCCGGCGTTCCGGACTTCGCCGGCGCGAGGCGGTCGCACGCGTGCTCGCACTGGGCGCGCTCGAGTACACGGTGCTGGCTCCCGCCGCGCTCGTCTGTGCCGTCGTGCTCCTCTTCGGAACCGGCGGCCACGTCCAGCACGCCATGACCTACCCCTGGCTCGCGGTCGTCCCCGGCTTCCTCGCGGCGCTCTGGGTCAGCTCGCCGAAGCGCGCCGCGCGGCTCTCCGACCCGGGCAACGGCGGGAGGGTCCGGCAGTGGTTCGCACACCTCGTGGCCGGGATCGTGAAGCTGCGCCACCTCGTAACCAAGCCCCATCTGCACTGGCCCGGGATCGTGGGCGTCAGCCTGTACTGGCTCGGCGACATCGCCTGCCTCTGGGCGGCACTGAAGATCTACAACGCGGAGATCTCGACCCCCGCGCTGATCCTCGCCTACGCGACCGGCTACGTGCTGACGCGCCGCTCGTTGCCGGCCGGCGGGGCAGGGCTCGTCGAGGTGCTGATGACGTTCGCGCTGGTGTGGGTCGGCGTCCCGCTCGCCCCGGCCCTGCTCGGTGTCGTTACCTACCGCCTCTTCAACTTCTGGCTGCCGGTGGTCCCGGCCTTCGCCGCGCTGCCGGCGGTGCGTCGCATGCGACAGGATTTTCGCCGCGGCGAGAAGGCCTTCGATAGACGCTGAAAGTTCTGCGGACTTTCAGCGTGGTAGGCTCGGCGATCGAGTGAAGCGGCTGCTATTTGTCGCGGTTCCGCTCGCCGCGCTGGCCGTCGCCGCGACGGCGACCGGCGGCGGGACCGTCTCGGCGGCGTCCTGCCCGACGCTCACGGCAGGCACGCTCACGGTCGGCACCGACAACCCGGCCTACCCCCCGTGGTTCGGCGGGAGCGAGGGCCACAACTGGAAGATCAGCGACCCGTACAGCGGCAAGGGCTACGAGTCCGCCGTCGCGTACGCCGTTGCGAAGCAGCTCGGCTTCTCGCCGGCGAAGGTCAAGTGGGTCTACGTCCCCTTCGCGAAGTCGTTCGCGCCGGGCAAGAAGAGCTTCGACTTCGACATCACCCAGATCTCGTACACCCCGGAGCGTGCGAAGGTCGTCGACTTCAGCGACTCCTACTACGACGTCAACCAGGCGATCGTTGTTCGCAACGGCACGCCGATCGCGAAGGCGCGCTCGATCTCTGCGCTGAAGCCGTACCGGCTGGCTGCCCAGCTCGGGACGACGAGCCTCCAGTTCATCAGGTCGAAGATCAAGCCGAAGAGCCTGCGCGTCTACAACACGAACGACAAGGCCGTTTTCGCGCTCAAGAACAAGCTCGTCGACGGCGTAGTGGTCGACCTGCCGACTGCGTTCTACGTCACCGCGGTGCAGGTCCCGAACTCGAAGATCCTCGGCCAGTTCACGAGCCCGACCGGGGAGCACTTCGGGATGGTGTTCCAGAAGGGCAACCCGCTGCGCGCGTGCGTGAACAAGGCGCTCGCGACGATGAAGCGCAACGGCACGTTGAGGCGGATCCAGACGACCTGGCTCTCGAAGGTCGTCAGCGTTCCCGTCCTGAAGTAGCTCCCCCTGAAGAGCGGTCGCCGCGGCCTCCTGATCGCCGCCGCCAGCACGGTGGTGGTCTTTACCGGGCTGGCGGCCGCGATCGTCAGCGCCCCGGGCTGGGATGAATTCCGGAGCGCGTTCCTGAACTGGGACGTCTTCAAGGACAGCTTCCCGGAGGTCGCCCATGCGTTTCTGCTCAACGTGAAGATCTTCTGCATCGCCGAGCCGATCATCCTCGTGCTCGCGCTCGTCGTCGCCGTCGTGCGCGGCATCCCGGGGCCGGTGTTCGCTCCGTTCCGGTTCCTCGCGATCGCTTACACCGACCTGTTCAGGGGCGTGCCCACGATCCTCGTCATCCTGATGCTCGGGCTGGGGATGCCCGCCCTCGGCCTGAGCTGGATCCCGACCTCGCTGACGTTCTGGGGCGTCGTCTCACTCGTCCTCGTCTACACCGCCTACGTGTCCGAGGTGTACCGGGCCGGCCTCGAGTCGGTGCACCCGAGCCAGGAGGCGGCGGCGCGCTCGCTCGGGCTGACCCGGCTCCAGGGGCTCCAGTACGTAATCGTCCCGCAGGCGGTGCGGCGAGTGATCCCGCCGCTGCTGAACGACTTCATCGGCCTCCAGAAGGACACGGCCCTCGTCAGCGTGATCGGCGCCGTCGAGGCGCTGCAGCAGGCGTCGATCGACGCCGCGGCGACGTTCAACTTCACCTCGTACCTCGCCGCTGCGGTCCTCTTCGTCGCGATCACGATCCCGCTCACGCGCTTCACGGACTACCTCCTCGTCCGCGAGCGTTCGCGGCGCCAGGCCGCCGGTGTAGCAGCGTGAGCGCGGCCCTCGTGCTCGAGAACGTCCATAAGTCCTTCGGTCAGGCCGAGGTGCTGAAGGGGATCGATCTCGCGGTCGAGGAGCACGAGGCCGTCTGTCTGATCGGCGCCTCCGGCTCCGGCAAGTCGACGCTGCTCCGGTGCGTGAACCTGCTCGAGCCGATCGACGAGGGGCGGATCGTCGTCGGCGACCGTGAGATCACGGCGCCGGGCGTCGACGTCAACTCGGTGCGGCGCGGGATCGGCCTCGTCTTTCAGGCCTTCAACCTGTTCCCGCACATGACCGTGCTCGCCAACGTCACGCTCGGGCCGCGGAAGGCGCTGAAGCTCCCGCGCGGACCGGCAGAGTCGGAGGCGCTCGAGCTGTTGCAGCGCTTCGGACTCGCCGACCGCCGGGACGACTACCCCGATCGCCTCTCCGGCGGCCAGCAGCAGCGCGTCGCGATCCTCCGCGCGCTGGCGATGAAGCCGAGGCTGCTCCTGCTCGACGAGGTCACGAGCGCGCTCGACCCGGAGCTCGTCGGCGAGGTGCTCGCGCTCGTCCGCGAGCTCGCCGAGGGCGGGATGACGATGGTCGTCGCCACGCACGAGATGAGCTTCGCTCGCGAGCTCGCCGACCGCGTCTACTTCCTCGACGCCGGCCAGATTCTCGAGAGCGGGCCTCCTGCCGAGATCTTCTCTGCCCCGAAGGAGCGGCGGACACAGCAGTTCCTCGCCCGGATCGTCGCCGCCGGCCGCCTTTAGCGCGCGAGCGTTACCTTGGAGAGTCCGCGTGGGCGGTCCGGGTCGAGGCCCTTGGCGCGCGCGACGGCGCCCGCGAAGAGCTGGCCGGCGACGACCGAGAGCAGGGGCGCGAGCAGCGGCTCGGGGGGCTCAGGCACGCGCAGGTAGTACTGCGCGTCGAGGATCGCCTCAGCTGCAGCGCCGCTGGCGATCAGGGTCGCGCCTGCTTCACGGACCCGGGCAGCGGCTTCGACGACCACCTGGAGGGACTCGTCGTCGGTTGCGACCGCCCAGACGGGGAAGAGCGGGTCGAGCGCGGCGACCGGGCCGTGGGCGAGATCGGTTGCCGTCAGCGGCTCGGCTGCGATCTGACAGGTCTCGAGCAGCTTGAGCGCGATCTCCCGCGCGGTCGCGAACTCGGGCCCGCGGCCGATCACGAACATCCGGCCGACCGACGCGAACGGGATGGCGATGGAGGCCGCCGCGCGCTCGAGCAGCGGCAGGTGGCGCTCGAGCTCGGCGGCTGCCTGGTCGAGTTCGCGTGCGAGCTCGTCGCCCCGTCCGGCGAGCTCGGCGGCGAGCAGCGCGAGCGCGGCGATCTGGTTGGAATACGTCTTCGTCGCTGCAACGGCGTGCTCCTCGCCGGCCGCGAGCGGCAGGACCGCGTGCGCCGCCTCCGCGAGCGCGGACTCGGGATCGTTCGTCACCGCAATCGTGAAGGCGCCCTCCCGGCGGGCGCGGGTCACGTACTCGAGCACGTCCGGCGTGCGCCCGGATTGGGAGAGCGCGACGACCGTCGAGTGGGCCAGGTCGATCTTGGCGCCGTAGTAGACCGTCAGGCTGATCGAGTCGCGGATCGCGGTTCGCCCGGCGAGGAGCCCAAATGCGTAGACGCCGTACGAGGCGGCATTGTCGGACGACCCGTGGCCGACCATCCGAATGAGGCCCGGCGGGGCGGCGGCCGCCACCTCGGCGTACGTCGCGTGGTTCTCGAGCAACCGGCGGAGGGCTGCCGGCTGCTCCCGGACCTCGGCGAGATACAGGGCGCCCGGCTCCGGCATCGGCTCAGGCTGCGACATGCGCCTCCCCGCCGACCAGCACGCGCTCGATCTCGAGTTCCTCGCTGAGGACGACGACGTCCGCGGTCGCGCCGATCTCGATTCGCCCGGTGTCCGCGCCGACGACGCGGGCGGGCACGGCGGTCGCAGCGTCCAGAGAATCCTCTAGCGCGACACCGAGGACATGGAGGTTACGGACCGCCTCGATCATGGTCAGCACGCTGCCCGCGAGCACGCCGTCGTCCCGCCGCACGACCCCGTCGCGAACCTCGACGGCGACGTCGCCGAGTCGGTAGGAGCCGTCGCCGCTCACGCCGGCGCCGGCGACGGCGTCGGTGACGAGCGCGAGCCGGCCCGCAGCAGCGCGCCAGACCAGGCGCGCGGTGTCGGGGGCGAGGTGCGCTCCGTCGAGGATGATCTGCACGATGACGTCGGGACGCGCCAGCGCGACGCCGGCGACGCCCGGATCTCGGTGCGTGAACGGCCTCATCGCGTTGAAGAGGTGCGTGACGGTGCCGACTCCGCGGTCGAACGCCGCATTCGCCTCCTCCGCGCTCGCGTCGGTGTGGCCCGCGGAGACCGTCACTCCGCGGGCGACGAGCAGGTCGACGAGCTCGAGCGCCCCGGGAAGCTCCGGCGCGAGCGTGTAGAGGCGCACCGGTCCCGCGGCCAGCAGCCGCTCGAGCAGGGCCGTGTCCGGGTCCCTGCGCGCGGAGGGCGGGTGAGTGCCGAGCCGCCGCGGGGAGAGGAACGGGCCCTCGACGTGCGCGCCGAGAATCCGCGGCCCGCGGCCGCCTTCCTGGATCTCGGCGAGCGCGGCGAGCAGGCGCTCCTCGGGCGCCGTGATCAGTGTGGGCAGGTATGCGGTCACCCCGGACTCGAGCAGCGCGGCGCCGGCACGCACGTACCCCTCGGTGTCGGCGTCGAGAAAGTCGACGCCGCCGAAGCCGTTCACCTGCAGGTCGACGAACCCCGGAGACGCGATGCCGCGGCCGTTCGCCGACGGCAGGCCGTAGCCGGTGAACAGGCCGTCCTCGACCTCGACGTCGCCGGGCACGATCTGCCGGTCGACGAGCGCGGCACGAACGCCGAGCCTCACGTCGTCTCCAGAGCGCGTCGGACGACCCCGCCTGCCTCGGCGAGCCTTGCCCGCGCTGCAGCCGCATCGACGCCGGCGAGGAGCGAGACGATCGCCACCCTCGCGTCCCCGCCGGCGGCGGCGAGCGCGTGCTCGACCTCACCGTTGGACGCACCGGTCGCCTGCGCGACGATCGACCGAGCGCGCGTCCGCAGCTTCTCGTTCGCCGGGACGAGTCCGACCAGCAGATTTCCGTACGTCTTTCCGAGCCGGACCATCGAGATCGTCGAGATCATGTTCAGGACGAGCTTCTGCGCGGTTCCGGCCTTGAGCCGCGTCGAGCCGGCGAGCACCTCGGCGCCGACCGGCACGCAGACCTCGTGGTCTGCGACCGCTGCGAGCTCGGAGCCCTCGACACAGACGACGCAGCCGGTGAGCGCCCCTACCGCCACCCCTGCCTCGAGCGCGCCGCGAACGTACGGCGACCGGCCGCTCGCGCTAATCCCGACCACGACGTCGGCCGCGGAGATGCCGAGCGCCTCGATCGCCCCCCCACCCGCCGCCGCGTCGTCCTCGTCCGCTGGCTGCTCGGTCGCGACGGCGAGGACGAGGTCGCCGGCCGAGAACGTGGGGCCCCACTCCGCCGCGTCGAGCGCGGCCAGGCGTCCGGACGAGCCTGCGCCGGCATAGACGAGCCGGCCGCCCGCGCTCAGCCGCGCGACGACCGCGTCGATCAGCACCGCGATCTCTGCCGACGCCCCGCCGACCGCGGCGGGGACCGTTGCGTCCTCGGCGTTCATCAGCTCGACGAGCTCGTGGGTGGAGCGGAGGTCGAGGTCGGCGCCTGCCGCGTCCCGTGCCTCGGTCCCGAGCTGGTCGAAGGCAGTCATCCTTGGGCCAGTGTATGACAGTCGACGGCAAGTGGTCAAGACCACTTATCGCCAAACTGGGAAGAATTCGTATCCAGATCGGTTCATAGTGGTCTTGACCACATGCCCTGTTGCCGTCATGATGCGCTGCCATGGCTGTCACGGCTCCGAAACAGACCGAGGCGCGGGCACGGGTGCTCGATCTGATCGAGCGGCTCGCCGTCGGGGACGCGATCCCCTCCGAGCGCCAGCTCAGCGCCGACTTCGGCATCTCCCGGCTCACCGTCCGCGCCGCGCTCGACGATCTCGTCCGCGAGGGACTGCTCGTCCGCCGTCGCGGCAGCGGCACGTTCGTCTCCGAGCCCAAGATCGCCCAGGAACTGACGATGACCTCCTTCACAGAGGACATGCGGCGCCGAGGGATGGTGCCCGGCAGCCGCACGATCGAGCTGCGCACGGCCCCGGCAGGCGCATGGTTGGGCCGCATCCTGCACGTGTCGCCGTCCGAGGCGCTCGTTGTCGTCAAGCGTCTCCGCCTGGCCGACCACGAGACGATGGCGATCGAGACCCTGCACGTGCGCGCGTCCCTCGTGCCAGGCCTCTCGGCGGGCGACCTCGAGAGCCATTCCTTCTACGGGCTGCTCAGCGACCGGTACGGGATCGACATCGTCGGCGGCCTGCAGACGATCGAGCCGACGGTGACGAACGAGGAGGAGTCGGACCTGCTGGGCGTCCCCCTGCACTCGCCGGCGTTCCTGTTCGAGCGGACGACACGCTCGCACGAGGGCCAGATCGTCGAGTACGTCCGTTCGATCTACCGCGGTGACCGCTATCGGCTTGTCACGGAACTGAACCGCGAGCCGCGACGGCGTTGAGTGGTCAGTACCAGGAGCATATCGGATCCCGAAGTGAACGGCATGGTTGCATGGCGGTGACGAAAGTGGTCTTGACAAGTGAGCACGAAGTATGCAAATCTCGCGCCGTGGCCAAGTGGTCTAAACCAATCCGACGGCCGCTTCGCGCGCTCGTCGCAGGAGGGAGATCAATGATGAAGGCACGCATCATCGGCGCTGTCCTGCTCGTCGCGGTCCTCGCGATCGCCGCCTCGAGCGCCAGCGGCGCCACCAAGCATTCCGACGCCAGCATCACCGTCTGGCTGCAGGTCGATGCGCAAACGGGCTGGCCGAACGTCGTCGCAGCGGCGAACGCCGCCTTCAAGGCGAAGCACCCAGGCGTCGACGTGAACGTCCAGTACCAGAACTGGGGCACGCACCTCGGCAAGTTCGACGCCACGCTCGCTGGCGGCAACGCCCCCGACGTGATCGAGATGGGCAACACCGAGATGACGAAGTACATGGCTGCGGGCGCCTTCCAGGACATCTCCGCGAGCAAGTCGACGTTCGACAACTCTTCCACCTGGCTCGAGGGCCTCGCCGCCTCCGGCCGGTACAACGGCAAGCTCTACGGCGTCCCGTACTATGCGGGCTCGCGGGTCGTCACCTACCGCACGGACCTCTTCCGCCGGGCGGGGATCCGGTCCGCGCCGAAGAGCCTCGCGCAGTTCACGGCGAACGCCAAGACGCTCAACGCCAAGTTCGGCAAGAAGGGCTTCTCGCCCGTGTACATCGCCGGCACCGACTGGTACGTCGCGCTGAGCTTCGTCTACGACTACGGCGGCAAGATCGCGACCCAGGTGAGCGGAAAGTGGGTGGGCACGCTCGACAAGCCGGCCGCGATCGCCGGTCTGACCGCGTACAAGAACTTCTTCCTCGCCGCCTCCCGCGCATCGAAGACCGCTGACGAGAGCCGCCCGACGCCCTACAGCGTCTACGCGGAGGGGCTCGCCGGCTCGATGATCGGGCCCGGCTGGTTCTCGTGCTGCGTGGGCGACAAGTATAAGACGACGACCGCGCAGTTCGTGATGCCGAGTCATGTGACCGGCAAGCCGATGCCCGGCTTCCTCGGCGGCTCCGACCTCGCCGTCCCGGTAGGTGCGAACAAGCAGCTGGGCGTCGACTGGATCGCCGCCTTCACGAGCACGTCCGCTCAGAAGGGGTTGCAGGCGGCCGGCAACATCCCCAACACGACGTCGCTCCTCAACACCGCGAAGGTGAACGAGCGCGCCGCCCTCCGCAGCTGGTTCGTCCCGGCTGCGAAGAACTGGGTCAACGTGGAGAACGGGAATATCCTCCGCACCATGCTGGCCCAGATCCTGACCGGCAAGCTGTCCGTGAAGCAGGCTGCTGCGGCGGCGAGCGACAACATCACGTACACCCTGAACGCTTCGTAAGGAGCTGAATGAAACGGGACGCTGATCTGGTTGTCCCGTCTGACGCGGCGGTCGCCGCCGGAGCGAGGTCCCTCCCGCTCCGGCGGCGCCGCCGCATTTCGTGGGCGCCCTACGCGCTCGTCCTCCCGGTGGTGGCAACGATCGGCCTCGTCCTCGGCTACCCGATCGTCAAGCTCGTCAGCATCTCGTTCCAGCGCTACGGCCTGTTCGAGCTGATCCAGCACCGCGGCGTCGACGTCGGACTGAAGAACTACGGCTCGGTCCTCCACGACCACGTCTTCTGGGACACGGTCTTCCGCACCGTGATCTTCACGGCGGTGAACGTCACGCTCACGATCGTGTTCGGGACGCTGATGGCGCTCCTGCTCGTCAAGGTCTCGAAGGTGATCCGGCTGATGCTGCTTGGCGCGCTCGTCCTGGTCTGGGCGATGCCGCCGGTGGTCGCCGTCCAGGTCTTCTACTGGATGACGAACTTCGAGAACGGGGTTCTCACCTACCTGCTCTCGCAGCTCCACCTCGTCGGCGCGAGCCACGACTGGTACGGGACCCCGATCTCGCAGCTCGCCATGGTCACGCTGCTGATCGTCTGGGGCGCGCTGCCCTTCGTCGTGATCACCGTCTATGCCGGGCTGGCGCAGGTCCCGGACGAGCTCGTCGAAGCGGCGCAGATCGACGGGGCGGGCCCGCTGCGCATCTTCCGCGACGTGACCTTCCCGGTGCTGAAGCCGATCCTGCTCATCATCACGAGCCTGTCGATCATCTGGGACTTCGGCGTGTTCGCCCAGCCGTACCTGCTGATCGGCTCCTCGCACGTCGACGCGACCAACTACCTGATGGGCGTCTACGTGTTCATCGAGGGCTACGGCAAGCACGACTTCGGCCGCGGCGCCGCGATCTCGCTGCTGATGGTGCTGATGGTCGCCCTGCTCAGCGTCGTCTACGTGCGCGCGATGGTGCGCGCGGGAGAGGTCGAATGAGGGCTGCGCGCGCCAGAGGCAAGGCGACGCTCCCGTGGAACATCCTCGGCCTGCTCGTCTTCGTCGTGATGATCTTCCCCGTCTACTGGATGGTCTCGAGCGCGTTCCAGCCGACCGACGACCTCAACAAGCTGAAGCCGAGCTGGTTCCCGGCCCACCCGACGCTCCAGCATTTCCGGGACGCAATGGACCGGCCCTACTTCTGGAGCTCGTTGAAGAACAGCCTGATCATCGTCGGCTTCACCGTGCTGATCTCGATCGCGCTCGCCTTCCTCGCCGCCGTCGCGCTCGCGAAGTTCCGCTTCAGCGGGCGCAAGCTCTTCATCGTCGCGCTGATCGGGATCCAGATGCTGCCGCAGGTCGGCCTGATCATCCCCCTCTACGTCGTCCTCAGCCGCTACCAGCTGACGCAGAACCAGTACGTGCTGATCGGGGTGATCATCACGTACATGACCTTCGCGCTCCCGTTCGCGGTCTGGACGCTGCGCGGCTTCCTGCTCAACATCCCGAAGGAGCTCGAGGAGGCGGCGATGGTCGACGGCTCCAGCCGTGTTGGCGCGTTCACGAAGATCCTGCTCCCGCTCGTCGCGCCCGGCCTCGTTGCCACCGCCGTCTTCGTCTTCGTCACGAGCTGGAACGAGTTCATCTTCGCCTACGTCCTGCTCAACGACCAGTCCAAGCAGACGATCACCGTCTGGCTCTCCGACTTCTACGGCACGAGCCGTCAGATCGACTGGGGCGGGCTGATGGCCGGCTCGATCCTGGCTGCGATCCCCGTGCTCGTCTTCTTCTTCGTCGTCCAGAAGAAGATTGCGTTCGGGCTGACCGCCGGCGCTGTGAAGGCATGATGGTGCGCTAATGGGCGAGATCGTCGTCGACCGTGTGACCAAGGAGTTCGCCGGCGGCGTCCAGGCGATCGACGACGTCTCTCTGACCGTACGCGACGGCGAGTTCATGGTGCTCGTCGGCCCGTCCGGATGTGGCAAGTCGACGCTGCTGCGGATGATCGCCGGGCTGGAGGAGGTGACCGCGGGGACGATCTCGATCGGCCGC
>JBKPCT010000291.1:0-8311 GCA_046727515.1 Actinomycetota bacterium
TCGTACGGAGCCGTTGTCCTGCACGTGGCCCCGGAGTCGGCCGTCGGCGGCCCGCTCGCGCTCGTCGAGACCGGGGACCGGATTCGCCTGGACGTGCGGGAGCGGCGTCTCGACCTGCTCGTCGAGCAGCAGGAGCTCGAGCGACGGCGCGGGGCCTGGCAGCCGCCGCAGCGGAAGGACGACCGGGGCTACCGGCGGCTCTACGCGGACAACGTCCTGCAGGCGAACGAGGGCTGCGACTTCGGCTTCCTGCGCGGCCGCTCCCCGGTCGTGGCCGACGCGGTTACCTACCTATGAAGGTTCTCGTCACCGGCGCGCACGGGAAAGTGAAGCTCTGCCGGGCCGGCGCCTGCGCGGTCAAAGGCAAGGGCGGCCGGCGCCGCTGCGACGAGTGCGATTCTCATGTCGCTCCCCTCTCCTCGGTAACCTGCATCTCGAGGGCGTTGAGCACGTTCGTCACCTGTTGGTTGACGATCGGCTGGAAGACGCGCTGGCCCATCGAGCCGATCGGGCCCGCAATGCGCACGTCGGCCGACCAATGCATGCTCGTCCGATCGCCGTCCGCTGCGAGGTTGAACTCCGTCTCCATCGCCACGATCGCGCCCACGCCCTGGCCCTTCGACGAGAGCTTTGCGTACTCGATCGGGCGCTCCTCGATCTTCTCGAAGTTCAAGTTCAGCTTCAGCCCGCCCATCCCGAGCGGGACGTTGACCGACGCCCGCCAGTGCCGGTCGTCCTGGATCTCGAAGCTCTCCACGCCGGGGAGGAGCTTCGCCATCTTCTCCGGGTCGTTGAGCACGTCCCAGACGAGCTGAGCCGGCGCGTCGAACTCCTTCGTCCCTTCTACCCTCACTCGCTCACCTCCACCAGAGCCGCTGTCTCGTCGGGGTTGGTCAGCATCCGCCAGACGCGTTCGGGCGGGTTGTGCGAGTCCGCGACCACGGCCCTGGACTCGGCGCAGCGGAGTGCGTCCTGGATCCCGGCGCAGATCGCGTGGATCGCCGCGCCGCCGCCTTCGCCCATCCCCTTCGTGCCGAGCGAGGAGAACGGCGAGGGGCTCTCGATGTGGCCGGTCTTGATCTCCGGCAGGTCGAGCGCGTGCGGCACGTGGTAGTCGTAGAAGTTCGCCGTCAGAAGCTGTCCGTACTCGTCGTAGGCGAAGGTCTCGTGGAGGGCGGCGCCGATCGCGTGGACGGTCGCGCCGTGCACCTGCCCCTCGACGATCTGCGGATGGATGCGGACCCCACAGTCGTCCACGGCCGCGTAGTCGACGAGGTCGACCTCGCCGGTCCCGGGATCGATCTCGACGACGCAGGCATGGATCTGCGTCGCGTACGTGAGCGTGAGGTTGCCGAACTTGCGCTCCTGGTCCGGGAGGGTGAAGGGTGGGACGTAGACGTGGCGGCAGTTGAGCGTGACGTCGCGGACCTCGGGCGGGAGCACCGCGTTGTTCGCGTTCACGATCGCGCCGCAGGCCATGAACGGCAGCGCGGCCTCGGGGTCGTCCTTCCGTTTGGCGAAGCCGCCCTCGAGGACGACGTCATCGGGCCCACCCGCCCCGAGCACCGCGCCGGCGAGCCGCCGGATCTCGAGCGAGAGCTTCTCGGTCGCGCCCTTGACCGCCTCGAGGCCGGTGACGGCGAACTGGCTCGCGTAGGTCCCCGAGAACCCGGCATGCGAGTTCCAGTAGGAGTCGTGGCCCGGGCGGACGTGAATCTGGTCGGGCGAGACGCCGAGGATGTCGGCGGCGACCTGCGCCGCGACCGTCTCGTGGCCCTGGCCCTGCGGCACTGTGCCGAGGGTGAGGACGATCTCCCCGAAGATGTCCAGCTTGATCGTCGCGACCTCGTTGTTCCCCGAGAACTGCAGATCCGGGTTGAGGAGCGTCGACTGGCCGAAGTTGTTCGTGCCCGAGTCGAGCGTCGAGCCGATACCGATCCCGATCAGCTTGCCGCCCGCCTCCGTTGATCGGGACTCGGCCTGGCGGGCGCGCGCGGCCTCGTAGTCGATCAGCTCCAGCGCCATGTCGAGGCAGCGTGCGTAGTCGCCGGAGTCGTAGACACAGCCGTTCGGCGTCTCGTACGGCATCTCCTCGGCACGGATGTAGTTGCGCTTGCGCACCGTGACGGGATCGAGCCCGAGCTCGTGAGCGACGATGTCGCAGATCCGCTCGGTCAGCCAGAGCTGCTGCATGCGCGAGTAGCCGCGGTTTGGCGCGACCGGCGACTTGTTCGTGACCACCTGCGTGAAATCGACGCGGATGTTCCGCCAGCGGTAGAGGCCGGGCGTGACCTGCGCCCAGATGATGCAGCCGAGCGGCTCGTAGCGCGGGAAGGCGCCGCAGTCGTCGATCGCCTTCACCTTGAAGCCGAGCATCGTCCCGTCGTTTTGGACGGCGACCTCGATGTCCTGGAACCACCGCTCGTTCCCGTGCGCGTTCGCGGTGTGCTGGTCGGTGCGCCACTCGGTCCACTGGATCGGACGCTTCAGTTTGCGGGCGAGCAGGCAGCACGCGGTCAGCTGCGGATGGGTGGTGATCTTGTTCCCGAAACCGCCGCCGATGTCGTGGGTGACGAAGCGGAGCCTGTCCAGCGGCACGCGCAGCGCGGGCCCCATCCAGATCGCAGCGACCCCGGGCATCTGGTGGTTGCAGTACAGCGTGAACTGGCCGGTGCCCCGCTCGTACTCGATCAGCGCGGCCGAGCACTCGAGCGGCGTCGACGAGAAGCGGTCGAAGTGGAGCTCCCTGATCTTCACCACGCGATCGGCGGCCTTCAGGGCGCCGTCGACGTCGCCCCAGTCGAAGGTGCCCGACCAGACGACGTTCGTGCCCGCGTCGTCGTGGAGGACGGGTGCGTCGTCCTGCGCACGGCGCGCGTCGACCAGCACGTCGAGCGGCTCGTACTCCACCTCGACCAGGTCGGCGGCGTCGCGGGCGAGCTCGCGCGTCTCCGCGACCACGGCGACAACCGGCTCGCCGATGTGGCGAACCCGGCCGACGGCCAGAGCGTAGTCCTTGATCTGGCTCCCCGGCGGCGTCGTCAGCTCGAAGAACGGATCGGTCAGCTCGACGACCTCGTCCGGGGTCAGCGTTCCGTACACGCCCTCGAGCGCCTCGGCCGCGGAAACGTCGACCGAGACGATCCTCGCGTGCGCGTACGGCGCGCGGACGAAATGCACGTAGCCCATCCCGTGCCGCTTCATGTCGTCTGCGAAGACGCCCTCGCCCTTGACGAGGCGGGCGTCCTCCTTGCGCGGGATGCTCTTGCCCGCGTAGCCGACCTCGAGCCGGGTCTGCTCAGGGGCGAGGGTGGTCTCGGTCACTGCCCCGACGCCGCCCTGATCGCCTTGACGATGTTCACGTAGCCGGTGCAGCGGCAGATGTTGCCCTGGATCCAACGGCGGATCTCCTCGTCGGTCGGCTTCTGCGTGCGCGAGAGGAGGTACGTCGCGCTGATCAGCATCCCGGGCGTGCAGTAGCCGCACTGGAGGCCGTGGTGCTCGGAGAACGCCTGCTGGAGCGGTGTGAGCTCGCCGTCCGGGGCGAGGCCCTCGACGGTCGTGATCTCCGCGCCGTCCGCCTGTGGCGCGAGCAGCATGCAGCTCTTCACCGTTGTGCCGTTTAGCAGGATCGTGCAGGCACCGCAGTTCCCGGTGTCGCAGCCGACATGGGTGCCGGTCAGGTCGAGGTCGTCGCGGATGAAGTGGACGAGGAGCTGCCGCGCCTCGACCTCGCGCTCGTACTGCTCGCCGTTGACCGTGACCGCGATCGTGTGCTGACTCACGTGGCATCCCTCACGGCACGGGCGGCGAGCACCTCGGCGAGGTGGCGCCGGTACTCGGCGGAGGCGTGAACGTCGGCGGGCGGGTCGAGCTCGGCGGCGCGGACGGCGTCCTTGACCGCGGTCTCGTCCGCGCCGGCGGTGACGACGACCGGCGTCGCCGCGACGCAGCCGATCGCGATCCGGGCCGTTCCGCCGGAGACGGACGCGGCGACGTTGACGATCCCGGTGCCGTCCTTGCCGAGCGTGACGCTCGCCCAGCCGTCGCGGGCGTCGCCTTTCGCCGGAATGCGCACCTCGGTCAGCAACTCGCCCGGCCGGACAGCGGTCATGTAGACGCCCTCGAAGAAATCGTCGACGCTGACTGTGCGCTCGCCGGCCGCGCCGCTGATCGTCAGCTCGGCGCCGACCGCGGCGAGGAGCGGCGGGAAGTGGTTCGTCGGGTCGTTCGAGCAGACGTTGCCGCCGATCGTGCCGCGGTTGCGGACCTGGACGTCTGCGATCGTGCGCGCGCAGGCAGCGAGGATCGGGCGGACGGTGCCGACGTCGGCGGAGTCGACGATCTCGGCGTACGTCGTCATCGCGCCGATCACGAGTGCGCCGTCCTCGCTCGTGATCAGGCGCAGCGCCTCGATGCCGTTCAGGTCGACGACGAGCTCGGGTGCGGCGACCCGAGTCTTCATCACGTTGACGAGGCTCTGCCCGCCGGCGAGCGCGCGTGCGTCCTCGCGCGCGGCGAGGAGTTCGACGGCGTCCTCGACCGACTCAGGGCGCGCGTAATCGAGCTCGCGAAGCAGCATCGCAGCGAGTCTAAACCGCTGGACCCGGCGGGATGTCGAGAGACGCGTGTGATCTCGGCGTGCGGCCCTACGTGACGACGCGGCGGCGGAAGTTGCGCAGGCCGATCCAGAGCAGGAGGGCGGTGAAGCCGGCGAGCACTGGGTAGATGACGAGCAGGCTGAGGTGGTCGCTCGAGGTGACGCCGGCGCGGAAGCCTTCGCTCACGTAGGTGAGCGGGTTGGCGAGTGAGAGGATCTGGATCCAGCGGAGCGAGCCGAGGGAGCTCCAGGGGTAGAGGGTGCAGCCGAGGAACATCATCGGCGTGAGGAGGACGGCGAAGAGGGCCATTACCGAGCGGGGGTCGAAGGTGGTGCCGAAGGCGAGCCCGAGGCTGGCGCAGGCGAGTGCGGCCAGGGGCGCGAGGGTGAGCAGTACCGGCCAGTCGACGTGCAGGTCGGGTGTCGCGGCGGGGACGAGGACCGCGATCGGGAAGACGACGACCGCCGCAAGCAGGCCTTGCAGCGCGCCGGTGGTGACCTTCTCGAGCGCGACTAAGCCCACGGGCAGTGGTGCGAGGACGCGGTCTTCGATCTCGCGCGTATAGCCGAATTCGCGGACGAGCGGGATTGCGATGCTCTGGATGCCCTGGAAGAGGACGACGATCGCGAGCATGCCGGCGACGAGCGTGGTCGCGAGCCGGGTCGCGCCGGGTCCGCCGGACGGCCCGAGGCCGATCTGCGGATTGACGTAGCCGAGTACGAACACGAGGAGAAGGGGCTGAACGATGGTGCGCGCGAGGAACTCGCCCGGGTTCTTCCGCAGCACGATCAGGTCGCGGAGCAGCATTGCCTTGAACGCCGCCGCCGCCAGTCGCGACGACGAGCGTGATCGATGGCCCAGGTGGCCGGCAGCCGCGGCCTGGTGCATCAGTCGCGGAGCTCCTTGCCCGTCAGCCCGATGAAGACGGTCTCGAGCGTGGGCTCTTCGACACGGACGTCGCGCAGCGTCACGCTTCGGCGTGCAGCGGCCTCGACGAGGGCCGGCAGCACCGCGCCGTCGCTGCCCAGCGTGAGCACGACGGCATCCGCGAGCGTGTGCGTCCGGCGCACGTCGGGTAGCTCGGTTTGCAGCAGGGCGGCCAGGGTGGCAGGCTCGGTGTCGGAGGCGATCTTGACGACGGTACCGGCGTGCACCGAGCGCTTGAGCTCGGCCGGGGTGTCGAGCGCGAGCAGCCGTCCGTGGTCGATGATCGCGATCCGCTCGCTGAGCTTGTCTGCCTCCTCCATGTCGTGCGTGATCAGCAGAATCGTTTGCCCGCCGGCGTGCAGCTCGCGCACGATCTCGTGCATCGCGAGCCGACTTTGCGGGTCGAGGCCGGCGGTCGGTTCGTCGAGGAAGAGCACGGACGGCCGGTGCATGACCGCGCGCGCGATCATCAGCCGCTGAGCCATCCCGCCGGAGAGGGTGTCGACCGGCTGGCCGGAGACGTGGCTGAGCGCGACCCGCTCGAGCAGCGCGTCGGCCTCTGCGGCTGCGTCGCCTGCACTCATTCCGAAGAAGCGGCCGTGAAAGACGAGGTTGTCGCGCACGCTGAGGCTGCGATCGAGCGTGTTGTGCTGGGGAACCACGCCGATGAATCGCCGTACGAGCGCCGGCCGCGCGACGACGTCGACGCCGGCCACCCAAGCCCGACCTGCCGTCGGCAGCACCCGCGTGGTCAGCATCCCCGCCGTGGTCGACTTGCCCGCGCCGTTCGGCCCGAGCAGACCCAGGATCTCGCCACGGCGGACGGCGAGGTCGAGCCTGTTCACGGCTGTCGTGCCGTTCGGATACACCTTCGTGAGGCTGTCCGTCCAGACTGCCTGCTCGAGCGAGGCGGGAGATGGATCGGGCGAAAGGTCGAGGAGCGATGAATTCGGCATATGTCTCGGCTAGACTACTAAGTCTAAAAGATTAGACTGGCGAGTACATTCGCGTCAAACGGAGATCGTCATGTCCCCACACAACGATCCGACAGATCTCGAGTACGGCCGCGTCGACAAGCGGAACGCGATCGTCCGCGCCGCGAAGCGGGTCTTCCTCCGTCAGGGCTACAGCGAAGCGAGCGTCGACGCCATTGCCGGCGAGGCGGGAGTGTCCAAACAAACGATCTACAACCACTTCGGGGACAAGGAGCAGCTCTTCCGGACTGTGATCCGCATGGCGCAGAGCGACGCCGAGGCCGGGGCGTGGGACGACGTTGGCGCCGATGTGGGGCTGGCGCTGCTCGAGGATTTCCTCGGCGACTCGGACGATCTCGACCGCGACCTACGCCTCTTCGCGCAGCGCTCGGTGCGCTTCGCGCTCCGCGAGGACATCGCTGCACTGCGTCGGCTGATCATCTCCGAGGCCCCGCGCCATCCTCAGCTACTCGACGAATGGGCGCGCCGGCGACCCGAGGTCGAGCTCGCTCTCGCGCGCGCTATCGAGCGGCAGGCCAGGCGTGGCGTGCTCGACGTGCCCGACGCTTCGCTTGCCGCGCATCAGTTCATCGTGCTGGTGCTCGTGGAGGCGTTGATGCGCTCCTTCTTCGGCACACGCACGCTCCCCGACGCCGAAGTGGACGCGATCGTCGACGCCGGCGTCACGATGTGGTTGCGTTGTTACCGGGCAGACCGGTCCGCCGACAGCAGGTGATGCTCGCGCGCAGGTCCTGCGAGCGCCGTCAGGCGAGCAGCGAGCGGTTCTCGCGGAGCGCGTCGAGCAGCCGGTCGACGTCCTCCTCGACGTTGTAGAGGTGGAGCGAGACGCGGAGGTTCGAGTCGCGCTCCGAGCAGGCGATCCTCGCCGAGTCGAGCGCCGCGACCAGGGCGTTCACGTCGGTCGACTCGATGCAGACCAGCGGGCTGCGCGCACCGCGCGGCGTGACGACGCCCGCGCCGAGGTCCTCGGCTCCGTCGATCAGCCGCGTCGTCAGGGCGGCGATGTGCTCCTCGATCGCCGCCGTTCCTGCCTCCTCGATCAGTGACATCCCGGCGAGCCCGGCGTAGATGTTCGGCACGGGCGGGGTGCCTGCGTCGAACCGGCGTGCGTCTGCAGCCGGCGAGTAGTCGGAGATGTCCATCTGGAAGATGTCCTCGTCGGCGAACCAGCCGGTCTGGCTCGGGAGCAGCTGCTCGTGCAGCTCGCGGCGCACGTAGAGGAAGCCCAGTCCCGAGGAGCCGAGCAGGTACTTGACCGTTCCGCCGGTGACGAAGTCGACGCCGAGCGCGCGGGCGTCGAAGTCGATCGCCCCGATCGCCTGGTAGGAATCGGCGAGGCACAACGCACCGGCCTCGTGCGCGAGGCGCGCGATCTCGGCGACGTCATGCCGATGACCGGTGCGGTACGAGACGGTCGTGCAGCAGACGAGCGCGGTGCGCTCGTCGATCGCGTCGGCGAAGCGCTCGGTCGGAATCGAGCCGTCTTCGGCCGGCCCGATGTGTATGACCTCAGCGCCGCGCAGCGCCTGGGCGTGGGCGATCTGGCCGACGGTCGGGAACTCGTACTCGCTGATCAGGATCCTCGGCCGCTCGCGCAGGTCGAGCGCGGAGACGACGCCACTGACGCCCTGCGTGACCGAGGTCGTGACGGCCAGCTCGGCCGGGTCTCCACGCAGCAGCCGCGCGAACGCCGCGCGCGCCGCGTCGGCCCGCTCGACCCAGACGGCCCACTCGGCGCCCTGTGCGTCCCAGCCGTCGAGGTACTCCTGGTACGCGGCCCGGACGCGG
>JBKPCT010000292.1:0-21681 GCA_046727515.1 Actinomycetota bacterium
CGTTGGTAGTCGAGCCAGACGGCCTCGTCGCCGAACGCCTCGTCGGCGAGACGTCGCCCCTCCGGCGTCGAGGTCAGGGCGATGACGGCGTCGGGATGCGTGTGGTCGACGTGTTCGGCTCCGACGAACGCATGCAGGAGCGTCTCGATCGAGGGCCGTGGCTGATCGGGACGCAGTGCGCAGCGGAGGAGGTAGTCGACCATGGTCGTGTCGTCCATCTCTGCGCGGCCACGCAGGAGCAGGAGTTCTCCGAGCCGCAGCCCGGCGAAGCCGGCCGCGGTGATCGTCGCCAGATCCGTGCCGGAGCCCTTCACCCACAGGATGCGCGTCTCGCGGCCGGCGTGGTCGATCACGGTGTCCTTCGCCGAGGTGTTCCCGCCGCCCTGGTTCGCAAGGGCGCGGTCGGCCCCGAGCAGGTTCGAGCGGTAGACGAGGCCGTCGAGCACCCCGAGTCCTGCGGCCGCGCTCTCGTCCCAGCGGTCCTCGGGCGCGGGGATCCCTTTGAGCACGTCGATGACGCCGCTCACGACGTCACCTCGAGACTCGCGAGGCCGGCGAAGCGCTCGCCTGCCTCGCGCCACTCGGCCGATCCAGACGGCTCGTAGACGGCCGGGGTGTAGGAGGCGCGCACGACCTCCCGGGCTTCGTCGAGCGAGGCCAGCTCGTCGAGCGCCATCGCCTGGACGAGCACATTGCCCATCAGTGTCGCCTCTTCTGGACCGGCGAGCACGGGCAGTTCCGCCGCCTGCGCGGTCCAGTCGCAGAGCAGCTCGTTGCGCGCACCGCCGCCGACGACATGCAACTCCGCAGGGCTGTTGCCCGTGACCTCGCCGAGCAGGGCGACGACGTGTGCGTGCTTCAGCGCCAGGCTCTCGAGAATGCAGCGCGTGACCTCGCCGGGCGTGAGCGGCTGAGGCTGGCCGGTGTGCGAGCAGCGCTCGACGATGCGCGCGGGCATGTCGCCCGGTTCCGCAAATGCCGGGTCGTCCGGATCGACCAGCGAGCGGAGCGCCGGCGCCGAGCGAGCGAGCTCGACCAGATCCTCGACCGCGTGCGCGTGCCCGTCGTACGCCCACCGGCGGCGGCACTCCTCGAGCAGCCAGAGGCCGGTGATGTTCCGCAGCAGCCGAAACGTCCCCGCGACGCCGCCCTCGTTGGTCAGGTTGGCGGCGTAGCTCGCGTCAGTGACGAGCGGCCGCTCCACCTCGACGCCGACGAGTGACCAGGTGCCGACGCTCAGAAAGATCGAGCCCGCCGTCCGGAGGGGGACGGCCGCGACGGCCGAGCCGGTGTCGTGTGTGGCGACGGCGATGACGCTCGGCCCCTCCAGCCCGGTCGCAACGGCGGCGTCGGCGGCGATCGGTCCGAGCGACGTGCCGGGCTGCACGATGTCCGGGAAGAGGCGGGCCGGGATCTCGAGACGCTCGAGCAGGTCACTCGCCCAGTCGCCGGTGCGTTCGTCGAGACACTGCGTCGTCGTCGCGTTCGTGAACTCGGTCGTCCGGCTCCCACAGAGCCAGTAGTGGAAGAGATCCGGGATCAGGAGCAGTGTCTCCGCGGCCGCCAACGATGGATCGTGGGCGTCCGCCATCGCGGCAAGCTCGAACACCGTGTTGATCGGAAGGAGCTGGATCCCTGTGCGCTCGTACAGCTCGCGCGGAGGGATTCGCGCGTAGACCCTCGCGACGGCCGCGGCGCGACGGGCATCGCGGTAGTGCACCGGATTGCCCACCAGCCCTCCGGACCGGTCCAGGAGCCCAAAGTCGACGGCCCATGAGTCGACCGCAATCGAATCGACCGCGGCGTTGCGGGCGGCTGCGCGGAGACCGGCGAGCGTCTCCTCGTACAGGCGGAGGATGTCCCAGTGGAGCGTCCCGCGAACGCGAACCGGCGTGTTCGCGAACCGGTGGACCTCCGAGACGGCGAGTCGGTCGCCGTCGAACCGGCCGACCGCGACCCGCCCGCTCTGGGCGCCGAGGTCGACCGCGACCATGACCGCCATCAGCCGACCCGCGCGTCGTTTCGCACCGCGCGACGCAGATCACGCGGCCGCACCGGGAGGGGCTCACGAGGGCCCGGATCGACGGTGACGACCTCCACCCCGGCGCCGCGCCAGGCATCGACGTCGCTCGCCGGCGCGCTGGAGTCCGTGATGATGCCGGCGAGCTGGTCGACGGGGACGAACGTGAGCAATGCGCTGCGGTGCCACTTCGTGCCGTCGAAGATTCCGTAGACCTGCTCGCAGGCGTCGGCCATCTCCTGCTTGATCCGCACTTCATCGGGGTTGAGATCCATCAGGCCCCGTTCCAGGCTCAGGCCCCGGGCGCCCAGGAAGCCCTTGTTGATCCGGGTCGCCCTGAGCACGTCCGTGCCCAGGTCGCCGACGAGGGACATCGCCGAGAGGCGCAGCATCCCCCCGGTGACGAGAACCGAGATGCCCGGTGAGTCGGCCAACGCTGTCGCGACGAGCAAGCCGTTGGTGACGACCACGAGCTCCCGCTTCCCGCGTAATTCGAGCGCCAGGTAGTACGCGGTCGTGCTCGCATCGAGCGCGACGGCCTCGCCCTCGTCGACGAGAGCCGCAGCTGCCCGCCCGATCGCGCGCTTGCGCTCGACCTCGAGCCGAAGACGAAGGTCGAAGCCCACCTCCGACTGGCCCTCCTGAAGCGCCCGCACGCCGCCGCGAACGCGCGCAACGAGCCCCTGGCGCGCGAGCGCCGCGAGGTCGCTGCGGATCGTCACCTCGGAAACCGAAAATGCTTCCGCAAGTTCCGCAACGTGAACGGAATCGCGCGTCTCGAGCAGGCGAAGCACGTGCTGCCTGCGCTCCTCCTGCGAGAACACGGGAGAGTCCGAGCGTCCGTCGATGTGTGCGACCCTACGACGGCGCCGCCTCGGAAGTCAAGGGCAGAGCCGCGTGCTTTCGAATCGGTAGAAAACGAAAGTGGATTCGTAATCCCGGCGCGGATGCGTCAGACTGCGCGGCGATGGACGAGAGCGCCGTCCTCGCCCGGCTCAGGCACCTCGAGATCGAGACGCCGTCGTGGGGGTACGGGAACTCCGGGACGCGGTTCCACGTCTATCCATGGCCGGGCGCAGCGCGCACGGTTCACGAGCGGATCGGCGACGCCGCCCTCGTCCATCGCCTGACGGGCTGCTGCCCGACCGTCGCCCTGCACATTCCGTGGGACGCGGTCGGCGACTACAACGAGCTACGCGCCTTCGCCGAGTCGGAGGGCGTCCGCATCGGAGCGATCAACCCGAACCTGTTCGGGGAGGACGACTATCGGCTCGGCAGCCTCTGTCATCCAGACCAGGCGGTGCGAGCGCAGGCTCTGCGGCACTGCCTCGAATGCGTCGAGGTCGCGACGGAGGTGGGCTCCACGATCGTCAGCCTCTGGGTCGCCGACGGCACGAACTACCCGGGCCAGGACGACCTTCGCGCCCGACACGTCCGGCTGCTCGACGGGCTGGAGCAGATCTACAGCGCGTTGCCGGCCGGCATGCGCCTGCTCGTCGAGTACAAGTTCTTCGAGCCGGCCTTCTACAGCACCGACCTTCCCGACTGGGGGACCGCAGCGCTCGCCTGCGAGCGGCTCGGCCCGCAGGCGCAGGTGCTCGTCGACACCGGCCACCACCCGCAGGGAACGAACATCGAGCAGATCGTCGCACTCCTGCTCGCGGAAGGCCTGCTCGGCGGCTTCCACTTCAACAACCGCAAGTACGCCGACGACGACCTGATCGTGGGCTCGATCGACCCGTTCGAATTGTTTCGGATCGTGCGCGAGATCGCGCGCGTCGGCGCGAAGGACGTCGCCTTGACCATCGACCAGTCGCACAACGTCGAGGGCAAGATCGACGCAATGATCCAGTCGGTGATGAACATCCAGACCGCGTACACGAAAGCCCTTCTCGTCGACGAGACGCGGCTGGCGGCCGCGCAGGCGGAGGGCGACGTGCTCGGCGCCCACCGACTCCTGCTCGACGCATTCGAGGCGGACGTCCGGCCGCTGCTCGCGCGCTGGCGGGCGGAGCGCGGGTTGGAGGCGGACCCCGTCGAGGCATTCAGGAGCGGGGGGTACGGGGAGCGGTTGGCGGCGGAGCGCGGCACCTCGGCGGTGCAGAGCGCGTACGAGACGACGTGAGCCAGCGCAGCGCGTTCGTCCTCCGGGTTCGCCCGGACAAGATCGACGAGTACCTCGCGGCGCACCGCGAGGTCTGGCCCGACATGCTCCGCGCCCTGACGGACTCGGGGATCCGGAACTACTCGATCTTCCGCGACGGCAATCAGGTCTTCGGCTACTTCGAGGCCGACGATCTCGCGGCGGCGTCCGAGTACCTCAGCCGACAGGAGGTCTGTGCCCGCTGGCAGGACGCGATGGCCGAGCTACTCGAGGAGCGGGTGCCGGACGCAGGCCCGTCGCCGCTCGAGGAGATCTTCCGGCTCGGCTGAACAGTCGGCCGTAGAGTCTCGGACATGCCGGCCGTGCAGCTCTTCGCGACCTGTCTCGCCGACCTCGCCTTCCCGCAGGCGGTCGCCGACGCCGAGTGGCTGCTCCGACAGGCCGGGTTCGATGTCCAGTTTCCGCAGCGCCAGGTGTGCTGTGGCCAGCCGGCCTTCAACTCGGGGCATCACGCCGCCGCCCGGCGCGTCGCCCGGACGTTCGTCAGGGCGTTCTCGCGCGAGCTGCCGATCGTCGCCCCCTCGGGATCGTGCGCAACGATGGCCTCGCACTACCTACCGGAGCTCCTCGGCGTCGAGCCGTTCGAGGTCTGGGAGCTCTCGGCCTTCCTCGTCCAGGCGGGCTTCCGGCCGCCGCCGCGGAACGAGGGACGGCGCGTCGCCTACCACGACTCCTGCCATATGCTGCGCGAGCTGCGGATCTCGGCGCAGCCTCGCCGGCTGCTCTGCGCATCGGGCGCCGAGCTCGTCCCCTTCGCGCGGCCCGATCTCTGCTGCGGCTTCGGCGGCACCTTCTCCGTCCGCCAGCCGGAGGTCTCGCTCGCGATGGCCGACGACAAGCTCGCCGGCTCGGAAGGAGCCACGATCGTCACCGCCGATCCGGGCTGCCTGATGCACCTGCGCGGCCGGGCGGAACGGCTGGGTGGGCGTCCCCGAGTCGTCCATCTCGCGAGCGCGCTCGCAAGAGGCACGCTTGCCTGAGCTCGCGCAGCCGTCGCCGCGCTTTCGGGAGATCGCCCGCGGCAAGCTCGGGGACGCGCGGATCCAGGGTGCGCTCGACCAGTCGACGAACCGGCTGCGCACAAAGCGGGTCGCGGCCTGGGCGGAGCTGGCTGACGTCGAGGAGTTGAGGCAGCGCGCGCACGAGATCCGGATGGCGGTGATCGACGATCTCGATGCGCACGTCGCCCGCTTCACCGCTGCGCTCGAGTCCCGCGGCGGGCACGTCTTCTTCGCGCGGACGGCGGCCGAGGCGAGCGCGTACGTCGCGGATGTCTGCCGGCGCCGCGGCGCGAAGCTCGCCGCGAAGTCGAAGTCCATGGTCTCGGAGGAGATCGGCCTGAACGAGGCGCTCGAGGCGATCGGCGTGCGTCCGGTGGAGACCGACCTCGGCGAGTACATCCTCCAGCTCGCCGGAGAGCACCCGGTGCACATCCTCGCGCCCGCGATCGAGAAGACGGCCGCGGAGGTCGCGGAGCTGCTTTCGGCGGCGGGCGGCAAGCCGGTGCCCCCGGAGCTCGAGGCCATGACGAACGCGGCACGCATGCAGCTGCGCGAGACCTTCCTCCAGGCCGAGGTCGGGATCACGGGCGCGAACTTCGGCGTCTCGGAGACGGGCTCGATCTGCCTGGTCACGAACGAGGGCAATGCGCGCCTCGTCAGCTCGATCCCGCCCGTGCACGTCGCGCTGCTCGGTATGGAGCGGCTCGTCCCGTCGACCGCCGACCTCGCCTTGCTGTTGAAGCTGCTCGCCCGCTCGGCCACGGGTCAGAAGCTGTCCGTCTACACGACCCTGCTGACAGGTCCCCGGCGACCGGGCGAGACGGACGGGCCGGAGGAGCAGCACGTGGTGATCCTCGACAACGGCCGCACCAATCTGCTGCGTGGACGGTACCGGGAGATGCTCGCGTGCATCCGGTGCGGCGCCTGCCTGAACGTGTGCCCCGTGTACCGGAAGACCGGCGGTGCGGCCTACAGCTCGGTGTACTCCGGGCCGATGGGGGCCGTGCTGCTGCCGCTGCTCGTCGGGCTCGAGCAGGCGCCTGCGCTGCCGCACGCGTCGTCTCTCTGCGGGGCCTGCACCGACGCGTGCCCGGTCAAGATCCCGCTGCACGAGCTGCTCCTCGACCTGCGGCGCGATCTCGTCGCCGAGCGGGTCGCGCCGTGGCTCGAGCGAGCTGTTTTCACACTCTGGTCGCTGGCGTGGGCGGGGCCGCTCGGCTACCGCCTGACGACGAGCCTGGCGCGTCTCGCCCAGCCGCTCGCCGGGCTAGTCGGCCCCGGACGTGTCTGGGCGCGTGGCCGTGCGCTGCCACGGTTCGGACGGCGCTACCGGGACGTGCGGCGGTGAGAGACCAACCCGAGTACAGAGGCGACGGCGAAGCTGTCGGTCTTGGTGCGAGGCGATGTCGCGACGCCGAAGGCGTCGGCCTCGTCGACGAGTTCGTCGCGAACGCCGAGGCGGTCGGCTGTCGCGTCCACCGCGGCGCGCAACCGGAGCTCGAGGGCGCAGGTGTCTCGACCGCGCTCTACGGGCTGGCCGACACGGGCTCGGTCGTTCTCGCCGCCTCGCCGGGCGAGCCGCGCCAAAACTCGCTTCTCCCGGACGTCCACGTCACGCTCCTCCGCGAGGACCGGATCCTGCCGGGCCTGGACGAGCTCTTCGCGACGCTCGGCGGCGACCTCCCGAGCGCGCTCGCGATCGTCACCGGCCCGAGCAGCAGCGCGGACATCGAGCAGAAGCTCGCCGTCGGCGTTCACGGCCCTCGGCAAGTGCACGTCGTCTTGTTGCCCGCCGGATAGGCTCAGGCCGTGTTGCCGATCGACCGGCCTGGAAAGATCGTCTGCATCGGGCTCAACTACCGGGACCATGCCGAGGAGCAGGGCGTGCCGTTGCCGGAGGCGCCGCTGCTCTTCGCGAAGTGGGGGAACGCCCTGATCGGGCCGGGGGAGCCGATCGTGATCCCGCCGATCGTGACGAAGTGCGACTACGAGGCCGAGCTCGGCGTCGTGATCGGGTCGCGTGTGCGCGACATCTCGGCCGAGAACGCGCTCGAGGCCGTCGCCGGCTACATCTGCGTCAACGACGTCTCGGCCCGCGACCTCCAGTTCGCGGACGGCCAGTGGACGCGTGGCAAGTCGCCGGACACGTTCTGCCCGGTCGGCCCGCAGCTCGTGCCGCGCGAAGAGATCCCGGATCCGCAGGATCTCGCGATCCGGGCCGTTCTCAACGGGGAGACGAAGCAGGAGTCGACGACCGCGAACATGGTCTTCGGCGTCGCCGACCTGATCGCCTACATCACGCGGACGATCACGCTCGAGCCTGGCGACCTGATCGCAACGGGGACGCCGGCCGGTGTCGGCGCCTTTCGCGACCCGCCGGTGTTCATGCACCCAGGGGACGAGATCACGATCGAGATCGAGGGTGTCGGCAGCCTGACGAACCCGGTCGCCGCCGCCTGAGGGTGGGCCGGGGGCATGCGCACGCGCAGCTCGACGCCGACCTGCTGCGTTCCCGGGCGGGTATCCGCACGGTCTCGCTCAGCCTGGCCCTCCTTGGCGCGACGGCGGGAGTGCAGGCGCTCGTCTACGCGCTCAGCGGCAGCGTCGCGCTCCTCTCGGACCTGATCCACAACGCCGGCGACGCGCTGACCGCGATTCCGATCGGCGTCGCCTTCTTCCTACGCAGCGCGCGCGGCGAACGCTGGGCGGGGCGCGCGGTTGTCCTCGCGATCGCGATCAGCGCAGCGGTTGCGCTGGTGGCGTCGATCCAGCGGATCATCGAGCCGCGTGACCTGACGCACCTCTGGGCCCTCGCGATCGCGGGCCTCGTCGGGGTCGCCGGGAACGAGGCGGCCGCCTTCGTCCGACTACGCGCCGGCAAGCGCCTGGCGAGCCCCGCGCTCGTCGCCGACGGTCACCACGCCCGCATCGACGGGCTCGTCAGTCTCGGAGTGGTCGTCAGCGCCGTCGCGGTCGGGCTCGGCGTGAAGATCGCCGATCCGCTGATCGGGCTTGCGATCGCGCTGCTGATCCTCCGGATCACCTGGCAGGCGTGGGTGACCGTGCGGTGAGGCGCCACGGCCTCGCGCTGCTCGCCGGCCTCTTCTTCGTCGGTCTCGCACTCCGCCCTCCGATCGTCGGCGTCGGGCCGCTGATTCCGGCGATCCAGGACGACCTCGATGTCTCGCACGCCGTAGCCGGCCTGCTCGGGACGATTCCCGTGCTCTGCATGGGAGTCTTCGCGCTGCCGGCACCTGCGCTGACGCGACGGTACGGCTCGAGGCTCGCGATCGCCGCGTGTCTCGCCCTGATCGGCGGGTTCGGGATTGCCCGCGCCGCGGCCCCGGGGGCGGCCGGTGTGATCGCGCTCACCTTCGGGGTCGGGCTCGGCCTCGGCTTCGCTCAGGCGCTGATGCCGGTCGCGGTCAAGGAGCGCTTTGCCAGCCGGCCGGCATTCGCGACGGGGATCTACGTGCTCGGGATCAACATCGGCTCCGCGCTCTCCTCCGCGCTTGCTGTGCCGATCGCGCACGCGGCGGGCAGCTGGCGCTGGTCGCTCGCCACGTTCTCGATCGCGACCTGCGTTCTCGTCTTCGCGTGGTGGTGGCTGACGCGGGGCCAGCCGCCGCACCGGCGTGCGGACCTCACGCGCGTTCGCCTGCCGTGGCGGAGCGGCCTCTCCTGGCGCCTGGTCGGGATCTTCGGCTCGATGGCGTGCCTCTTCTACGGGCTGAACAACTGGCTCCCGGACGCGTACGTCGAGCGCGGCTGGAGCGACGGGAAGGCGGGCGCGCTCCTCGCCGTTCTCAACATCGCGGCCCTGATGACGACGATGATCATTCCGTGGATCGCGGACCGGCGCGGCTCGCGCCGGCTGTACCTCGTGCTCTTCAGCTCCGCGCTCGCCGCGAGTTGCGCGGGGTTTGCCGCGCTGCCGGGTGGGGCGTGGGTCTGGGCGGCGACCGCCGGACTCAGCACCGGGGCGATGTTCCCGCTCGTGATGACCCTGCCGGTCGACCTGGGTCGCCGCCCTGCCGACGTCGGCGCGATCGCCGGCATGATGCTGGGAGTCGGCTACACGATCGGTGCCGTCGCACCGCTCGTCCTCGGGGCCGCGCGCGACGCCACCGGGACGTTCACGACGACGCTGTGGCTGATCGCAGGTTCGGGGGCCGTCCTCTTCGCGCTGTGCGCGGCGATGACTGCCGAGCGGATCGACCGCGGCGTGACGGCGCCGGCCGCTCCGTGAGGGAGCGGTACCTCGAGGGCGCACGGGCGATCGCGCCGATCGGGATCGCCGCGTTCGTGTTCGGGATCTCGTTCGGCGTGCTCGCCCGCACCGCCGAGATGGGCTGGCCGGCGCCGATCGTCATGTCCGCGACGACGTTTGCCGGGTCGGCGCAGTTCGCCGTCGCGTCGCTGCTCCGCGACGGCGGCGCCGCGGCCGCGGCGATCACCGCGGCGGTGATGCTGAACGCCCGCTACGTCCCGATCGGGATCTCGGTCGCGTCGTGGTTCGAGGGGCCCGTGAGGAGGCGCTTGCTCCAGGCGCAGCTCATCGTCGACGAGTCCTGGGCGGTTGCGCTGAAGCGGCGCGCCGGCTTCGATCTGCGCGTGCTGCTCGGCGCCGGTGCGCTCCTGTACCTCGCCTGGAACAGCGGGACGGTGGTCGGCGTAGTGCTCGGCAACGCGATCGGCGACGCGAACCGCCTCGGGCTTGACGCCGCGTTCCCGGCCTTGTTCCTGGCTCTGCTCGCGCCGCAACTGATGGGCCGCTTGCAGCTCGTCGCCGCGCTGCTCGGCGGCGGGGTCGCGCTCGTGCTGATCCCGTTCACGCCGGCCGGAGTGCCGATCGTCGCCGGGGCTGGCGCGTGCGTCATCGGGTTGCGCCGGTGAGCCCGGTCTGGCTCAGCGTGCTTGCCGTCGGCGCAGCGACGGTCGTGTTCAAGGCGACGGGCCCGGTCCTGATCGGCCGGCGAGACCTGCCGAGATGGCTCTCCGGGCCGGTCGCTCTGCTCGCGCCCGCCGTCCTCGCGGCGCTCGTCGTCACGCAGGCCGTCGGCGGCGAGCGCCAGATCGTTGCCGACCCGCGCCTTGCCGGCCTCGGCGCCGGCGCGATCGCGATCGCGCTCCGCGCGCCGCTCCTGGTCGTGGTCGTGGTCGCGGCGGCGACCGCCGCGCTGATCCGGCTGTTCTAGGGCGGAGTGTCCCTCGCGACGGTCTCGCACACCGCTCAGCCCATGCCGAGGGAGATGATCCCGCGCTCGACGAGGCCCGTCGTGAAGCTCTGCTCGGGCAGGATCTTGACGCCGTACGCGTCGCGCAGAAACCACTCGAAGTAGACGAAGACGCTCGAGCCGACGGCGGCGATCTTCTCCAGGCGCTCGAGGTCGAGGACGGCGACTCGGGCGCGGAGGCTCTCGTCATCGAGAAAGCGCTCAGTCGTCTTGGGGCCGATCGGCGCTAGGAGGAGCGCCGGCCCGTGGACCGCTAGCCGCTCGCAGAAGAGGTAGCCGGCGCGAAGCTCGATCGTACTGCGCTCGCGCCGCCACCCGAGCGCGAGTCGGCTCGGGGTCGACTCGATCACCTCGACGTCGTCGAGCTCGTCGTGGCAGTGGTCACGGAAGGCGTCGAGCACCTGCCCCTGGGTCACGGTCTGCGTCGCCCACTCGATCGGTCGGCCGCGGCGCACGTCGTCGAGCTCCTCCGCACGAGCCTCGATCTCGACCTCGTCCCAGCGCGCCGCCTCGAGGGCCAGCTCGTCCTCGCCGGCGGCTCCGATCCGCGGGTCGGCCTGCGCCTCGGCGACCGCCGCGTTCACGCGGCCGCCTCGACCGCGCCGAGCAGCAGGCCGACGGCGAGTTCCGCCACCGGGACTCGAAGGCCGGCTGCGGCCTCGGCGAGCGCGGCGGCGTGTCCGGCTGTGGTCGAGGGCACCTCGGCCACGACACAGCCGATCCGCGCACGGCGGAGCGCCTTTGCTTCGGTGAGCGCGTCGGCGACCGGGTCGCCGCCCGGCCGCACCGGAACGGTGGGCAGCCCGTCGCTGACGACCACGAGCAGGGGAACGGCGTTCGGATGCCGGACGAGCTCCCCTCTGAGCAGCCGGCGTGCCCGGCACAGCGCGTCCGCGAGCGGCGTCTGGCCGCTGAGCGGGATCTCCTCGAGCCGGCGACGGGCACGCGCGCTGCTCCGGGTGGGTGGGAGCACGACGGCCGCCTCGGGGATACCGCCCTTGAAAGCGACGAGCGCCACCTTGTCCCCGTGTCTCGTCGCGTCGTCGAGCAACTCGAAGACGACACCCTTCACCTTCTCAAGCATCCGCTCGGCGTGCACCGACCAGCTGTTGTCGACGACGAAGCAGACGCTGAAGGGCGAGCGGTGCTCGCGGACACGGCGCCGGAGGTCCTCCGGGCGCACGGCCAGCGGCCGGCGGCCGGTGCGAATCGCCGCGGCACGCACGGTCGCGTCGACCGCGACGTCGCGGTCGTTCGGGACTGCGAGACGATGCCGCGTGTACTTCCCGCGCCGGCGATCCACGAAGGAGCGGGCGCGCCGTCCGAGCCGCGCTCGCTCCACACGGTCGCGTCGCCGATGGCCGGCGAACACGGCGGCCGGATCCACCCGCAGGGGCTCGACCGCCGGGGCCGAGCCCGGTCCGGACTCGAGCTCGGGCCCTACCTCGCCCGGCCCGCTGCTTTTTTTGGCTTCACCTCGACTTCGAGCGCCTCGTCCAGCAGCCGCCGGAGCACGTGCGGGTCGGCCCGGGGGGTTGGCCCGAACGGGTCGACGGCGAGCCGGTGGCCGAGGGCGAGCTCCGCCGCCGCCAGCACGTCGTCGGCGGTCGCCTCGCCGCGGCCGTCGAGAGCGGCCGCCGCTTTCGCGCACTCAACGATCGTGATGTCGGCCCGGTGGCTCTCGACGCCGGAGCGCACGACGACCTGGCCGACCGCGGCGTAGAGCGGCTCGGCGAGCCGCACCGCCGGAAGTCGTGCCTCGGCACCGGCGATTCGGCCGGCGAGAGCCGTCTGGACGTTGGCCCACTCGGCGCGGAAGCCCTCCGGATCGGCCGAGAAGGCCTCGCGTCGGCGAATGACTTCGGCTCGCGCCGCCGGCTCGGACAGCGCTTCGACGTCCACCTCGAGGCCGAGCCGGTCGGCGATCTGGGGTCGCAGCTCGCCCTCCTCCTCGTTCATCGTGCCGACGAGGAGGAATCGGGCAGGATGCGAGATCGAGACGCCCTCGCGCTCGACGACGTTCACCCCGAGCGCGGCTGCGTCGAGCAGGACGTCGGTCAGGTGGTCGTCGAGCAGGTTGATCTCGTCGACGTAGAGGATCCCGCGGTTCGCCTCGGCCAGCAACCCAGGCTCCAGGGCCTGCTCGCCGGACACGAGTGCCCTGGCCACGTCCACCGAACCCGCGACGCGATCTTCCGTGGCGTTCAATGGGAGATCGACGATTCTCCTTCGCCTCCGGACGACCGGCAGCTCGTCGCCTCGCGAAAGCCTCTCTCCGCAAGATCCGCAAGGATCTTGCGGAGAACAAGAGAACGGGCAGTCCGCTACGACGTCGATCTCGGGCAACAGCTCCGCGAGCCCGCGCACCGCCGTCGATTTCCCCGTTCCGCTCCGGCCCTTGATCAGGACTCCGCCGACGCGTGGGTTCACTGCGTTGAGCAGGAGCGCCCGCCTGAGACGCTCCTGCCCGACGATCGCCGAGAAGGGGAAATAGAGGAGCCCGGTCAGCTGACCACCGTCCTCGAGCCGAAGGTGGGCTCGGCCTGCGTGATCGGGGGGAACTGCCACGTTCCGATCAGCGGGACGGCCGTGTCGCGGTTGACCTTCACGTCGACGACGAACGGCCCGCCCGACGTCAACGCAGTGTCGAACGCGTCCGCCAGGTCGCCCGGCTGGTCGACCGACACCGCACCCGCGCCCATCGCCTGGGCCATCGCGGCGAAGTCCGGATTCCAGAACTCCCCCGTCGAGTGCTTCATGAAGCTCGTGCCGATCTCGCGGTTGTCCATGTAGAAGCGCTGGAGGTCGCGGATGACGCCGATCGTGTAGTTGTTGAAGATCACCCAGACCGCCGGGATGTCGTGCTCGACGGCGGTCGCGACGGAGCCCGGGAACATCATGAAGCTACCGTCGCTCGTTATGCAGACGGCCGGCCGGTCGGGGCGGGCGAGCTTCAGCCCGAGCACGCCGCACGTGCCGAAGCCCATCCCCGCGAACCCGCCCGGCGTGAAGACCGAGCGCGGCTCGTAGGCGTCCCAGTACTGCTCCATCCAGGTCTGGTGATTGCCCGTGTCGGTGATCATCAGCGTGTCGTCCGGCGCCGCCTTGCGCAGCTCCGCGATCACGCGGCGCGGGTCGATCGGCGTCTCGTTCGAGGCCTTCTCCGGCTCGATGAAGTTCGACCACTCCTCCTTCCAGCTCTCGACCTGGTCGTGCCAGGGCGAGCGCTCCCGCTTCGCGTCGCGGCCGGCGAGCTCCCTCAGCTGCTCGAGCACAGAGCGCGCGTCGCCGACGATCCCGAGCTCGGTCGGGTAGTTGCGCCCGATCTCCTGCGGATCGAGGTCGACGTGGATCAGCTTCGTCGGCGGGATGTTGTACGTGTAGCCGGGCACCCACGAGGAGCAGTGGATGTCGGAGAAGCGGCAGCCGATCGCGAGGATCACGTCGGCGTTCTTTGCCGCCTCGGACGCCGGGTACTCGCCCCAGCAGCCGGCGATCCCGAGGTGGAGCGGGTGCCTCGCCGAGAGCGCCCCCTTCCCCATGAACGTCGTGTAGACGGGGACGTTGACGTGCTCGGCGAACCGCTGGAGCTGCTGGGTCGCGTCCGACGAGACCACACCCCCGCCGGCGAGGATCAGCGGGCGCCTCGCCTTCAGCAGCATCTCCAGGGCGCGGGCGACCGCCTCCGGCGACCCGGGCGTGCGCCAGTTCAGGTGTCGCGAGCGCTCCTCCGGCTCCGGCACGTCGACGTCGGCAGTGCGGATCCAGAGGTCGTAGGGAACGTCGATGTGGACGGGACCGGGGCGTCCGGTGCGCGCCAGCTTGAACGCCTTCGGCAGGAACTTGCCGAGGTCCTCGACGCTCTGCGCCTGGAAGCTGCGCTTGGTGATCACCCTGGCCATGCTCGGGTAGTCGGCCTGATAGTGGCGGTACTCCTCCTGCAGGGCGCCCGAGTCGTACTGGTTCGTCGCCACCTGACCCGTGATCGCGATGAACGCGGACGAGTCGTAGAACGCGTTCCCCATCGCGACGGTCAGGAGCATCGGGCCCGGGCCGGTGGAGGTGTAGACCGGGATCACCTGCCCCGAGGCGCGGAAGAACGCGTCCGCCATGTAGCCGGCCGCGGACTCGATCCGCGGGAAGATGATCTTCAACTCGTCCTGATGGTTGTAGACGCCGTCGAGCAGCCCGACCGCACCGTGGCCGGCGTAGCCGAAGAGGTACGGGACCTTCTCCTTCAGCAGGTACTCGACGACGAGGTCGCAGCCGCGAATCTCGGCCATTCGCTCTCCCCTTTCGGTCGCTGTAGCCCGACTATAGGACGCTGCGCAAGATCTCGGCGGTCTCGTGGATTCCCTCCTCGAGCGGCGTCAGCGCCGAGTCGAACCAGGGAGCCGGCAGCTCGTCGGGGAACGGGAGCGGGGAGTCGTCGAAGGTGATCTCCGCCCCTGGAATCTCGGCCTCGACGGCCGCGACGAAGTCGGCGATCGCGGTCGCCGGACCGCCGAGGTTGAAGGTACGGGCGCCGTCGGCCGCCGACCGCGCCGCCTGCACGAAGGCGCGGGCGACGTCGGGAGCGTAGTGGAGCTGGGTCCGCCCGCCGAAGCCGATCCGGTAAGGCCGGCCGTGGAGGGCGGCCTCGATGGCGAGCGTCGGCCCCGCCGTCAGCCCCTGGTCGCGCCCCGGCCCGTAGACGGAGAATGGGCGCAGGCCGATGCTCGCGACACCGTCGTCCTGCCAGTAGATCCGGGCGGTGCCCTCGTTCGCGAGCTTGTAGACGCCGTAGTGCGTGCGCGGCACGACCTCGCCGTGCTCGTCGAAGACCGCGGCTGAGCTTGCGTACGCGACCGGGCTCGCCAGGCCGTGCTGCTTCGCCGCCTGAAAGACGGTGACCGTGCCGGTCACGTTGACCTGCGCACCCAGCACGGGGTCCGCCTTGCAGAACGGCACCTGGAGCGCGGCCAGGTGGACGACATGGGTGATCCCGTGCTCGGCGAGCACGTGTGCGACGGTCTTCGGCTCGGTGATGTCGGCGCGGACGAACGTGACCGTCTCGAG
This sequence comes from Actinomycetota bacterium, assembly GCA_046727515.1. Classification (GTDB taxonomy): domain Bacteria; phylum Actinomycetota; class Thermoleophilia; order Gaiellales; family Gaiellaceae; genus DATBLE01. The sequence goes on from JBKPCT010000292.1 coordinate 15,481, forward strand.
TTCCTCGGGCGAGGCGTTCAGGCGAAGCCGCCGGTTGTCGGTAGCGAGGTCGAGGGCGACGACTCGTGCGCCTTCGCGCGCGAGGGTGACGACGGTCCAGGCGCCGAGGCAGCCCAGCGCCCCTGTCACCAGCCACGTCTCAGACATCCTCGTAGACGGTTATCACCTCGCTGTAGAACTCCATCGCCGCCCGGCCCTGCTCGTGAGGACCGAAGCCGGAGCCCTTGATCCCGCCGAACGGCACGTGCACGTCCACGCCGGCGGTCTGTCCGTTGACCCGCACGATCCCCGCCTCGATTCCCTCCGTGAAGGTGCGTGCCGACGTGAGGTTGGACGTGAAGATCGCGGCCGACAGGCCGAACTCGACGGCGTTCGCCCGGCGTAGCGCGTCGTCCAGGTCGGCGAAGCGGTAGAGCGAGGTGACGGGCCCGAACACCTCCTCGCAGGAGAGGAAGGCGTCATCCGCGACCTGCTCGAACAGCGTCGGCGCAAGGAGGTAGGCTTCCTCGTCGATCCGCCCGCCGCCCGCGAGCACGGAGCCCCCCTCAGCCTTACCGCGTTCGATGCCGGTGAGGACGTCCTCGAGCTGCTTCTGGTTCACGAGCGGGCCGACCTCGGTCTCGGGGTCGGACGGGTCGCCGACCGCTGCGTTCTCGATCCGCTCGAGCAGGCGGGCGCGGAACTCGTCGTACACCGGTTCCTGGACGTAGATACGCCGTGTCGCCGTGCATTTCTGGCCGGCTGACCAGAAAGCGCCCGCGAAGCTGAGCTCGACCGCCCGGCCGAGGTCGGCGTCCGCCATCACCACCACCGGGTTGTGGCCGCCGAGCTCCAGCTGGACGCGCTTGCCGAGCGGGGTGACCTCGTCGCGCACCTGCCTGCCGACCGGGACCGAGCCGGTAAACGAGATCGCGAGCACCTGCGGATGGCGGACGAGCGGCGTCCCCACGGCCGAGCCGCGGCCGATGACGATGTTGAAGACGCCGGGCGGGATGTCGGCCTCCTCGAGGCAGGCCGCGAGATGCAAGCCGGTCAGCGGCGCGTCGTGCGCGAGTTTCATCACGACGGTGTTGCCGTAGGCGAGTGCCGGGGCGGCCTTCCACGCCGGGATCGCGGCCGGGAAGTTCCAGGGCGTGATCATCCCGACGACGCCGAGTGGCCTGCGGACCGTGTAGACGACGCTGCCGGTCAGCATCTGCTCGAACCGCTCGCCCGTCGCCCGCAGGCCCTCCCCGGAGAAGAAGCGAAGCACCTGGGCCATGCGCAGCGCCTCGCCGCGCGACTCGCGCAGCGGCTTGCCCATCTCGAGCGTCATGTCCTGTGCAATCTGCTCCGCGCGCGCCTCGATCGCGTCGGCGGCCTCGCTCAGGACCGCGCCCCGCTTGGCGGCGGGCGTGCGCGACCACCCCGGAAACGCCGCAGCCGCCGCCTCGACGGCCGCGTTCACGTCCTCCTCGCCCGACGCGGGGAACTCGCCGATCGGCTCGGACGGCCGCCAGGGTCCGCGCTTCTCGTAGGTCTCTCCGGAGAGGCTCGAACGCCACTCGCCGCCGACGAAGTTTGCGAATGCGGGCCTCGCGGGGGCTTCCAGGACCTCAGACATTGATCTCACTCCTTCTCGTGGTCAACAGGTCTTCCGCCGGGACGACGGGGTTCGTGAGCGTGCCGATACCCGGAACGTGGATCTCGACCACATGCCCCGGCTCGAGGGTGAAATCGTCGGGCGGCACGAGTCCGGTACCGGTCAGCAGGACACTGCCGGGCGGAACCGGATTTTCGCGCAGCAGCCACTCGACGAGCTCGGGGAACGTGCGGCGCATGCGGGCGGTCGACGTCTCGCCGGCGAAGAGCTCGGCTCCGTCCGCAGCCGAGATACGGAGCCGGATCTCGAGCGGTGCCTCCCAGTCGTCTGGAACGAGCACGGCCGGCCCCAGCGCGCACGCGCCGGCGAAGATCTTCGCCTGTGGCAGGTAGAGCGGGTTCGACCCCTCGATGTCGCGCGACGAGACGTCGTTGCCGATCGTCAGCCCCGCGGGGGTTCCGCCTTCGCCGAGCACGACCGCGATCTCCGGCTCGGGGACGTTCCAGGCCGAGTCGCTGCGCACGCCGAGCGGCTCGCCCGGCCCGACGGTGCGGCGGCAGCCTGCGTCCTTGAGGAAGAGCTCGGGACGGTCCGCCTCGTAGACGTGCATGTAGAGATCCTCGGCGTCGCTCTCGGCCATCCGAGCGTCCCGGCTCCGCTCGTAGGTGACGCCCGCGCCCCAGACCTCGGGCGGCTCTACCGGCAAGGCGAGCTCGAAGCCTTCGAGCTCGGCCGGCGTGGCGGCCGTCGCCTCGACGATCCCGGCCGCGGTGCGGTAGCGGAAGGTGAGCATCAGTAGACCGCCCGCCCGCCGGAGATGTCGTAGGTCGCGCCGGTCGAGAACGAGAGCTCCTCGCTGGCGAGGAAGCAGATCAGTGCTGCGACCTCGTCGGCGCGGCCGATCCGTCCCAGCGGGATCCGTCCCACCATGTAGTCGAGGTGCTCCCGTGAGAGCCCGGCGATGATCGGCGTCTCGATCACGGCGGGAGCGATGCAGTTGACGAGCACACCGGTGCCGGCGACGTCCTTGCCGATCGCCTTCGTCAGCCCGATCACCGCCGCCTTGCTCGCAGAGTAGGCGCCCGCCATCGGGTTGCCCTCCTTGCCCGCGATCGAGGCGACGAGGACGATTCGCCCGTAGCTGCGCTCGATCATCCCCGGTAGGACGGCGCGACACATGTAGAAGCTGCCGTTGGCGTTGATCGCGAAGACGCGCTGCCACTCCTCGTCCGTGACGTCGACCGTGCGCAGCGATTCCCCGGGGATGCCCGCAGAGTTGACGAGAACGTCGATCCTGCCCAGGTCGCGCTCGACCTGGGCGACGGCGGCGTTCACGTCCGCGGAAGACGAAATGTCGCCCGTGACCGAGACGTATCCCTCGACGTGTTCGCGGTCGAAGACGGCAACCTCGGCGCCGCTCGCCCGTAGGCGGACGGCCGTCGCCGCGCCGATGCCGCTCGCGCCGCCGGTGACGAGTGCCGTTCTCCCTGCAAAGTCGTAGGAGTTCATCGGGGCCTACTCTAAGCTCTTGGTATGGGGTTCGATCCAGTCTCGGATTACCCGCTCGGGTCGCGGCGGCCCGATCTCGTCCGGACGCCCTCCGGTCTCGGGCTCGACGAGCTCACGCTCGAGACAGTGCGGGCAGGACAGATCGGCCGGGAGGAACTCCGGGCGACACCCGAGACACTGCGGCGGCAGTCGGCGGTCGCGCTCGCCGCTGGCCGGACGCAGCTGGCCGACAACCTCGCCCGTGCGGCCGAGCTCGCCTCGGTTCCGAGCGCCGCCATCCTCGAGATCTACACGGCCCTGCGGCCTCACCGCTCGACCGCGGAGGAGCTCGAATCATGGGCCGCGCGGTTGGAGACAGAGCTCGAGGCGCCGCTGTGCGCAGCGTTCGTCCGCGAGGCGGCCGCGGCCTGCGGGGCGCGGGGCCTGCTCGAGGCCGATGATCGAGCGGCGGTCTGAGCGCTTCCTCTCGCGCGAGCAGCGTCGGCTGCGGCGCGAACTGCTGATCTCGCCGTACCCGGAGCTCGGGCTCGTCGCGATGGACGGCCCGAACGACCCGGAGCCGGGGCTGGAGATGGAGAACGGCCGTGTCGTCGAGATGGACGGCCGGCGCGTCGAGGACTTCGACGTGATCGACCGCTTCGTCGCGCTCTACGGACTCGACCTGGAGGTCGCGGCAGAGGCGGCTGCGCTCGACGACGAGGAGGTCGCGCGGCGGCTCGTCGACGTCGACGTCCCGCGCGCCGAGCTCGTCCGCCTCTCGCGCGGCCTGACCCCGGCACGGCTCGCACGTGTCGTCGCGCGACTCGACCCGGTCGAGCTGATGTTCGCCTTGAAGAAGCTCCGCGCCCGGCGGACTCCGGCGAACCAGGCCCACGTCACGAACCTGAAAGAGAATCCGGCACTGCTCGCCGCAGATGCCGCCGAGGCTGCGGCGCGAGGTTTCGCGGAGGTGGAGACGACGGTCGGCGTCTCGCGCTACGCACCCTTGAACGCGATCGCGGTCCTCGTCGGCTCCCAGACCGGGCGTCCCGGAGTGATGACCCAGTGCGCGGTCGAGGAGCGGCGGAACCTCCAGCTGGCGATCCTGGGGCTCGTCACCTACGCGGAGACGCTCTCCGTCTACGGCACCGAGCCCGTGTTCGTGGACGGCGACGACACGCCGTGGTCGAAGGCGTTCCTCGCCTCCGCGTACGCCTCGCGCGGGGTGAAGGTGCGGTTCACGTCCGGGGGAGGCTCGGAGGCGCTGATGGGCCACGCGCAGGGCTTCTCGATGCTCTACCTGGAGGCACGGTGCCTCGCCGCCATCCGTGCAGCCGGCTCGCAGGGGGTCCAGAACGGGTCGATCTCGTGCGTGGCGCTCGTGCTCTCGGTGCCGGGCGGCGTGCGCGAGATCCTCGCAGAGAACGTCCTCGCCGCCTGGCTCGACCTCGAGGTCGCCTCCGGAAACGACGCGATCGCCTCGCACTCCGAGATCCGCAAGACGGCGAAGCTGATGGGACAGTTCCTGCCCGGCACGGACTTCGTCACCTCCGGCTACTCGGTGATGCCGAAGACGGACAACACGTTCGGCGGCGGCAACTACGACGCGGACGATCTCGAGGAGTGGCTGACGGTCCAGCGCGACTGGCAGGTCGACGCCGGCATCGAGCCGGTGACCGAGGACGATGTGATCGCGGTGCGGGCGAAGGCTGCGCGTGCGGTCCAGGCGGTCTTCGCGGGACTCGACTTCCCTGCCGTCACCGATGCGGAGGTCGAGGCCGCGACCTACGGCTACGGGAGTCGCGATCTGCCCGACCGAGACCGCGCTGCCGATGTCGTCGCTGCCGACCGGGTGCTCCAGGAGGGGATAGCCGCGCTCGATGTCGTGCGCGAGCTCGACGCCGCCGGCTTCACCGATGTCGCCGAGGCCGTGCTCGCGATGCAGCGACAACGCGTCTCGGCGGACTACCTCCAGACGTCGGCGATCATCCAGCCCGACGGCACGGTGTGCTCGGCGGTCAGCGACCCGAACCGGTACGAAGGCCCGGGCACCGGCTACCGGCTCGAGGGCGAGCGCTGGAAGCTGCTCCAACAGCTGCCGTACGTCCTCGATCCAGCCGACGAGACGTCGACCAATGGAGATGTGTCGCCTGTTCAGGAAACGCACGTTGCCACTATAGGCACCGAATCGGACGAGGTAGTGATCGCGGTCGGGCCGGCATTCGCCGACGGCCTGCGCGAGACGATCAACGGCCTCCTGCACGAGGACGTTCTGCGCGCCGTCGCCGACGGCGTGCGCGAGGGCGGCGCGACGCCGCGGCTCGTCCGGGTGCGTCGGGTGTCGGATGTCGCCTTCATCGGCCACGACGGCGCGAGGCTCTCCGGCTCCGGCATAGCGGTCGGTCTCCAGTCCAAGGGCACCGCCGTGATCCACCGGGCCGACCTGCAGCCCCTCGACAACCTCGAGCTCTTCGGGATGTCGCCGCTCTACTCGCTCGACTCGTATCGCGCGATCGGCCGGAACGCCGCCGCGTACGCGCTCGCGCGACCGGTCGGGCCCGTACCGACGGAGCTCGACAACTTCGCGCGCGCGAGGCTGATCGTCCGGACGACGCTGCTGCACGCGCGCGAGACCGCCGCGATCGTCCCCGGGGCCGCGCCGGTCGAGCTCGAGCTCGCGTGAAGGTCTACTTCGCGGGGCCGCTGTTCACGCCGTACGAGCGTCGCTTCATCGACGAGTGCGCGGCGCAGCTGCGCGGCGCCGGCTTCGACGTCTTCGTCCCGCACGAGCACGAGCTCGCGCTGGACGGCACCGTCACCGCGGAGCGGATCTTCGCCAAGGATTGGGCCGCACTCTCTGAGGCGAATGCGGTGCTCGCGCTCCTCGACGGGCCGGTCATCGACGACGGCACCGCCTGTGAGATCGGGATCTTCTACGCGCTGATGCGCGGCGACGCGGAGAAGAAGGGCATCGTCGGGCTCGTCACCGACCTGCGCGCGACGCGAGACAGCGAGCGGGAGGGCGAGGCGCGCGGGCTCAACCTCTTCGTCGTCGGCTGGATCGAGGCGGCAGGGCAGATCGCGTCCTCTCTCGAGGCAGCACAGCGCGTGCTCGAGGGCTGGCGCTGACG
>JBKPCT010000293.1:0-6697 GCA_046727515.1 Actinomycetota bacterium
CCTCCGAGCGTTCTGACGGCCACCGAGCGCCACTATAGTGGAGGCCCGGATGAGCACACGCCTCCTGCGGCGACGCGCGGTCACCGCGCTGGGGACGTACGGGGGCGTCGTCCTCGGGGTGCTCGGCACCCTGGTCGCCGCGCGTCAGCTCGGACCGCACGAGTTCGGTCTCTACGCCCTCGTGCTGGCCACGACCGGGTTCTTCCAGGTCCTGCTCGACCTGACCGTGGAGGAGGCGATGGTCAAGTTCGGGTTCCGATACACGACCGCCGGCCAGTACGGCCGCCTGCGGCGGCTCTACCGGCGCGCGCTCGGCCTGAAGTGCCTCGGCGGGCTGATCGCGGGCGCCGTGCTTGCGATCCTCGCGCCCTTCGCGGACTCGATCTTCGGCGCGGACGGGCTGACGGCGCCGATGCTGATCGCGGCGCTGCTCCCGATCACGCAGGTGCCCGAGGCGCTCGCCGGTGCGGCGATCGTGCTGACGGGCCGCTACGACGTGCGCGGCGTCTTCCTCTTCCTGACGCCCGCCTTCCGGCTTGCCGGGATCGCGATCGGTGCCCACTACGGGGTCGAGGAGGCGGTCCTCGGCCTGCTGATCGGGCAGATCGCCGCCTCGCTCGCCGTCGGCGGCGCCGGGCTCGCCGTCTTCCGCCGCTTCCCCGCCGCGGAGCACGAGCCTCTGCGCCAAGACCGGGCCGAGATCCTCCGCTTCGTGATCCAGTCGAGCATCGCGACCGGCATCGTGTCGCTGCGGACGACGATCGCCCCCCTGCTCCTCGGCGTCGTCACGAAGCCGGTGCAGGTCGGCTACTTCCGCGTGGCCCAGGCGCCGCAGACCGGACTCTCCGCGCTCACCTCGCCGGCCCGCCTGATCCTCCTCACCGAGCAGACGCGCGACTGGGAGGCCGGGTCGACCGACGCGGTGTTCGCGGGCGTGCGGCGGTTCACGCTCGGCGGGCTCGTCTTGATGGCGGTGTTGATCCCGCCGCTCTTCGTCTTCATGCCCGACCTGATCCGGATCTTCTACGGCGCCGGCTACCTGCCCGCCGCCGACGCCGCGCGGATCATGCTGATCGCGGGCGGGATCCAGCTTGTGATCGCCTGGACGAAGTCGCTGCCGGTCTCGATCGGCCGTCCGGGCCTGCGGATCGTCACGCACGGAATCGAGACGCTCGTGCTGATCCCGCTCGTCCTCGTCTTCGGTCTTGCCTGGGAGGTGACCGGCGCGGCGGCGGCGGTGCTCGTGTCGACGGTCGTTTTCGCGGCGATCTGGGGAGTCGCGCTGACGCGGATCCGGCGCGAGACCCGGAGGGGCCGGACGACGCGGACCGAGCCCGTCACTCCGTGAAGGTCGCTCGCCTGCGGCGGGACGGCCGATGAAAGTCGTCGTCGTGTCCGGGATCTGGCCGCCGGACGTCGGCGGGCCGGCGAGCCACGCGCCCGAGTTCTCGGACTTCCTCCACGCCCGCGGGCACGACGTCGTCGTCGTGACAACCGCCGGCGCCGAGCCCGAGCCGCGGCCGTACGCGGTCGCCTGGGCCCCGCGGCGCTACCCGCCGGGGGTACGGCACGTCATTGGTGTCGGACTCGTGCACCGCGCCGCCCGCGACGCGGACGTCGTCTACGCGACGGGCATGCTCGGCCGCAGCGCACTGGCATCGAGGATCGCGGGCGCGCCGCTCGTGCAGCGGCTGGCCGGCGACCCCGCGTACGAGCGTGCACTGCGGCGCGGCCTGACCGCGGCCCCGCTCGATCTGTTCCAGCGGGAGGACGGCGCGCAGATCAGGCTGCTGCGGCGTGCACGCGACCGCGCCCTGGGTCGCGCCGCCCGGATCGTCGTTCCATCGGAGGCGCTGGCCGGTGTCGTTGCGGGCTGGGGGATCGACGTCGGCCGCATCGCGGTCGTCCCGCACGCGGTCTCGGCGCCCGAGCTCGGCGATCGCCACGCTCTCCGCCGTCGGCACGGGCTGGACGGTCCGACGCTCGTCTTCGCGGGCCGGATCGTGCCCCAGAAGGCCCTCGGGGTCGCGCTGCGGGCGGTCGCGCGGAACGACGGCGTAGCACTGCTGCTCGCCGGAGACGGCCCGGAGCGCGCGAAGGTCGAGGCGCTCGCCCGCGAGGTCGACCTCCACGGGCGTGCCCGCTTCCTTGGCGCCCGGCCCAGGGCGGCGGTCTTCGAGCTCCTGCGCGCCGCCGACGCGTCGCTCCTCTCTTCCGACTGGGAGAGCTTCGGCCTCGTCGTCGTCGAGGCGCTTGCGGTCGGGACGCCCGTCGTCGCCGCGACCGCCGGGGGAGTGGGCGAGGTGCTGGACGACGGCCGCAACGGTCTCCTCGTCCCCGCCGGCGACGTCGACGCGCTCGCGGACGCGATCGCGCGGTTCTTCGCCGACGGCGAGCTGCGGACCAGGCTGCGCGCGGCAGCCACCGAGTCCGTCCGGCGGCTCGCACCGGACGCGATCTATCCGCAGCTCGAGGCGATCCTGGAGGACGCGGCACGGTGAGGCGGCGGGTAGTGATCGTCGGCCCGACGCGATACCGCCTTCCTCTGAACGAGAGCCTGCGCAAGAAGTTCGACGCGCTCGAGGAGCAGTTCGAGCTGCGCGTCCTCGCGCGGGGGGAGGGCGAGCAGGACGGGTTCCGGCTGCTGCCTCGCGGCTACCGGTTCTACGCCGAGCTGCCGGCGCAGCTCGCGGCCGAGCTCCGTGGCTTCAGGCCGGATGCCGTGCTCGCACAGGACCCGCACACCGCAGCGGCGGTGCTGCTCGCGCGCGGAATCGCCCGGCGCCGGGTCCCGCTGATCCTGGAGGTGCACGGCAACTGGAGGACGGCCGCGAGGCTCTACGGCTCCCCCGCGCGCCGGCTGCTCGGCCCCTTCTCCGACGTCGTTGCTGCCCATGCCGTCCGCCGCGCCGACGGCGTCCGGACGATCTCGCCCTACACCACGCGGCTGGTCCGCGAGCTCGGCGTCGAGCCGGACGGCGTCCTCCCCACCTTCACCGACCTCGATCCGTTCCTGATCCCGCCGGTGCCGCTCACGGAGCACCCGGTCGCCCTCTTCGTCGGCGTGCTCGAGCACTACAAGGGGATCGACGAGCTCGCCGCCGCGTGGCGTCTCGCCGCGCCGCGCGTCCCGGGCGCGACGCTGCACGTCATCGGCCGTGGGTCGCGTCGCCACGTCGTCGAGCAGCTGCGGGAGCAGATCGTCTGGGAAGAGCACGTCGACTCGGCCGGCGTCGCCGAGGCCCTGGATCGTGCGTGGACCCTGGTCCTGCCCTCGCGGTCGGAGGGGATGGGGCGTGTGATCCTCGAAGCGTTCTGCCGAGACAGGGCGGTCGTCGGCAGCGATGTCGGCGGAATCGCCGACTTCGTCCGGAGCGGCGGGAACGGCCTGCTCGTCCCGCCGCGGGATCCGGTGGCGCTCGCCGAGGCGCTCGTCCGCGTGCTCTCCGACCGCGGCCTGGCCCGGCGGCTCGGCAACCGGGCTCGCGAGGGCGTCGAGCCGCTGCTCGCGACCCCGGAGCAGTACGCACGCCGGCTGCGCGAGATCGTCGACGCGGTCGTGGCGCGGTGAGGCTCCTCACGTTCCGAAGGCGGCCGGGGACGTGAGGATCGTCTTCGTGACGCAACAAGTCGACCCGGGGCATCCGGCGCTGGCGGCGACGGTGCCGAAGATCCGTGCCCTCGCCACGCGGGTGGACGAGGTCGTCGTCCTGGCTGACCGGACGCTGCCGGGCGTGCTGCCGGCCAACTGCCGCGCAAGGAGCTTCGCGGCCCGCTCGCGCGCCGGCAGGGGAGTGCGGTTCCAGGCGGCACTCGCCGCCGAGCTCGCCCGCCGGCCCAGGCCTGCCGCAGTCGTGGCGCACATGTGCCCGATCTACGCCGTCCTCGCCGCTCCGCTCGCGCGCCCGCTCGGCGTCCGCGTCCTGCTCTGGTACACGCACTGGCGCGCCTCCCGGCTCCTGCGCTGGGCCGAACGCGTCTCGAACGCCGTGCTCACCGTCGACCCGCGCACCTTCCCGCTCGACTCGGAGAAGATCCGCGCCATTGGCCACGGTATCGACCTCGACGAGTTCCCGTGCGCGGAGCGGGCACACCCGTCGGATCTGCGTGCCGTGGCGCTGGGTCGATACTCCGAGGCGAAGGGTCTCGAGACGGTGATCCGCGCGGTGCGGCTCGCACTCGGCGACGGACTCGACCTGAGGCTGGAGGTGCACGGGCCGGCGCTGACGCCCCAGGAGCGCGCGCACCGCGGCGATCTAGAGCGCCTCGTGCACGAGCTCGACCTGGAGAAGCGCGTGAGGCTCGGCCACGCCATTCTGCGCAGCGATGTGGCCGGCCTGTTCGAGCGCGCGGACGTCCTCGTCAACAACATGCGCGCCGGTGCCACGGACAAGGTCGTCTACGAGGCCTGCGCGAGCTGCGTGGCCGTCGTCGCCTCGAACCCAGCGTTCGACACGCTGCTCGAGCCGGAGCTGCGGTTCGACCGCGACGACCCCCGTGGGCTCGCCGACCGGCTCGCCGGGCTGGCGCGGCTCTCGACGGACGAGCGCAGAGCACTCGGCCGGCAGCTCCGGAATCGCGTCGCCGCCGGGCATTCGATCGGCTCGTGGGCGGACGCGGTGATCGAGGCGGCACGCAGATGACGATCGTCATCCACGTCCAGAAGGTTTCCGGCATCTCCGGCTCCGAGAAGCATCTGCTCTCGCTGCTGCCGGGCCTTCGGGCTCGAGGGTTGGATGCGCGGATGCTGGTGCTGCACGAGCGCGAGCCCGGAGCTCGGGAGTTCGCCCGCGAGCTGCGCGCACGCGACGTGCCGGTCGACGAGCTCGTCCTCCACGTCGATCTCGACCCGATCGCGTTCGGGCACGTCACGCGCCACCTTGCGCTGATTCGCCCGGAGATCGTGCACACCCACCTCGTCCACGGGGACGCGTACGGGCTGCCGGCCGGCGCCCTCGTACGCGTGCCGCACCGCTTCTCGACGAAGCACGGCTTCAACGAGTTCCGCGACCGCCGGCTGTTCGCGTTCGGCGACCGCGCCGTGTCGAGCCTCGCACACGTCCAGATCGCGATCTCGCGCGGCCTGGCCGACTACCTCGCCGAGCGAGAGGGCTTCGACGCGGACGCGTTCGAGATCGTCCACTACGGAATCGCGGCCGGCGACGAACCGCCGCCGTACGCGGGCGAGGCGCCTCGCCTCCTCTCCATAGGCCGGCTGATGCCGATCAAGGGCCATGACGTGCTGCTGCGGGCGTTCGCGGCCGCGCGCGAAGAGGTGCCCGACCTGACGCTCGCCCTCGCAGGCACAGGACCGCTGGAGGCCGAGCTGCGCGGCCTCGCCGTGGACGGCGTTCGCTTCCTCGGCCACGTCGTGCCCGTGCAGCCGCTGATCGAGGAGTCGGCCATCGTCGTCGTCCCTTCGCTCGGAGAGGGGTTCGGCATGGTGGCCCTCGAGGCGATGGAGCGCGGGCGGCCGGTGATCGCCTCGGCCGTCGGCGGTCTCCCCGAGATCGTCGGCGACAGCGGAGTGCTCGTGCCCTCGGGCGAGGTCGAGCCGCTGCGGGCGGCGATCGTCGAGTTGGCCCGCGACCTTCCGCGCGCGGCCGAGCTCGGCCGCGCGGCCCGCGCGCGGGCGCTGGCCGAGTTCTCGGAGCAGCTCTGCGTCGAGCGGACCGAGGCGCTCTACCGGCATGCGCTGGGGCGATGACGGGCGTCGCGACGGTCTCCTGTCACGTCGAGCGCCTACTCGACGACCGTTGCTGGGCGGCCTTCTCGGAGCTCCAGGCGCGGCGTCCGGGCGGCTTCGCGATCGCCGCCATGATCCGGCCCCCGGACCCGGGCGCGGGCGAGAGCGAGACGCTCTGGCTCGCCCGGGCGCGAATCGCCGCGAGCCGGGCCCCGCTCGGCCACCACACCCACTGGGGCGGCGCGGCGCAGGCGCGGCCTGTCGACGGTGACGCGGCGGAGCACGTGCGTCGGGAGGCCGCGTGGCTCCGCGAGCGAGGGCTCGAGCCTCGACTCTTCTGCGGCGGCGGCTGGTACACGGACGAGGACGTCGCGAGAGCCCTCGCCGAGCTCGGCTACGCCGACTGCACGGCGACCGCCTTCCGGCCCTCGTACCTCGCGAAGGACGCGCCGAGGCTGGTGCTCGACGAGCCGGAATGGCTGCGCCTGGGTGGCGCGCGCCTCCTCGAGCTCCCCTCCACGCACTCGCTCGGAATGGCCGCGCGGGCGGCGTTCGGCCGCCTGCCGGCTTACGTCCACGTCTACTTCCACGACACCGAGCTGCTCGATTCCCGCCGCCGGTACGCCCTGACGGCGGCGCTGACGATGATCGCCCGCCGCCGACGGCCGACCCCGCTCGACGCCGTGTCGGCCGAGGCCGAAACGGCCTTCGCCGAGCGGTGGCGGGAGTAACATGGATTTCTTCGTGGCAACGAAGGAGGCACCGCCCGCGGGTCAGCGGCGCGCTACGGCCGAGAGCCGGTACCCGCTCTTCCCCGGCGCAGACATCCGGCGCAGCAGGCCGTACCTGCTCGGCCGGACCCCGATGCGTAGCCTGGTGTTCCGGGCCGCGAGCCTCTGCTGCCTGCTCGCACTCGACCTCCTGGCCGTCGGCATGGGTCTGTACGGCGCGCTGGTCCTGCGGGAGGTCTACTACGGTCACTCGCCGATCTACTGGGGGATCCTCTGGTCG
>JBKPCT010000294.1:0-18037 GCA_046727515.1 Actinomycetota bacterium
ATCGCGTCGTAGGAGCCGACGATGCGCGCTTGCGCGCGGGCCGCCCACGCGAGCTCGGCGGGCGGCTTCCCGCGGATGTCGGAGCCGAGGAAGTGCATGACCGAGCGCTTGCGGGTCGCTCGTAATACCGGGAATTGCAGGGATTTCGGCACGAGCGTGAGTCCGAAGTAGAAGTGGAAGACGTCCGTGTCGGGGAGCAGCCGCGCGAGCGCACGGGCCTGGACGAGCTGCCGGCGGAGGAAGCCGTCGCCGCGGGCGAGCGACCAGTCGGCCTCGGGATGGAGCTCGTAGCGCTCGAAGACGACGAGCCGGGCGTCGACGCCCTTGCGTCGCAGCGCCTGGACGTTCTGCCACGGAACCCCGGCGGTATTCACCGGGCAGTGGGTGACGCGGAGGCGCGAAGTCGTCACACCTTTGGCGCTGCGGCGTGACATCCTTCCCGCCCGGAGGAGGTAGCGTCCGCACCGAGATGTTCCCCTGGGTGGGCGGGGGTTTGGGACGGAGCAGATACGGCGTGCGTCGCGGTCACGCCATGTCCCACTCCACCTGGTCGAAGTACCGCAGCGCGCGTCTCGTCGACCGCACGCGTGAGGCGAGCTCGCCGAGCTCCTGCTCGGAGATCTCGCCGAGGGCGTGTTTGATCCCGAGCCAGGGGAGGTTGAGGTTCTCCTGGTAGACGATCGTCGAGATGCGCGGGTTGATCTCGATCACGTGCTCGCCGACGAGCTGGATGTTGAAGAAGTGATCGAGCCTGAGCTCGGCGACGATCTTGCGCGCCGTCTCCATCAGCCCAGGGTCGTCGAGGGTCTCGAAGTACATGGCGAGGCCGGCGCGCATCGCCTCACGGGTCTTCGGGTGACCGAGGGCGATCCGGCCCTCGATCGCGATCCCGTCGATCGTGCGCTCCTTGCCTGTCGCGAGCTCCATCACGAGAAGCTCGGTGGGATCGTCGCCGAGGAGGGCGGTCAGGTCCTCCAGCCGGAGCGCCTCGGCGACGCCGGGACGGTTCGTGAGCAATTGCTCGTGGCGGTCGGCCGACGCCGAGATGATCCGGAAGCCGCGCGTCCCGGAGGAGAAGACCGGCTTCATGCAGACGTCGCGGTCGGGGTAGCCGAGCCCGCGGGCAGCCGCCTCGACGGCCTCGGCGCCCGAGGCGCGCCGCCAGGCGGGCCCGCGCACGCCGATCCGCTCGAGCAGCGCATAGGTCTCGGCCTTGTCGTTCGACTGCCGGATCGCCTCCGGTGAGGAGACGAGCACTGCGATCCCTTCGAAGCGCTCCTTCGCCTCCGCCAGGCCGAACAGGTCGAAGGAGGACTGCGGGAGAATTGCGTCGACGCGCTCGGCGCCGCAGACCTGGAGCATCGCCTCGACGAAGCCCGGGTCGGAGCCTGCGGGTACGCGATGGAAGGCGTCGGCGAGGTGGCGGCCGATCGCGAGCTCGGACATATCGGTGCCGACGAGCCGCACGGGTCGTTCGCCGTTCTCGCGGAGCGCCCGCAGGAGCGCCGCGGTGCCGGGCGCGCCGCAGGCGGAGACGAGGATCGTCAGTGTCTTCACCCGCCGCTCCGCGGCCGGTGAAGACGAGGGAGCGAGCCGGAGGCGAACGACTGGTTCACAGCAAGTGCTCCAGCTCGGCCTGGTTCTCCTCGAGCCAGCGAACGCCGGCGAGGATCGTCTCGCCGCTCCCCGCGTCCCACATCTCGCGCCACCCGGGCTGCCGCTGCTCGCCCCCCGGTACGCGGTGGAGCTCATAGCCGCTGCGTCGCTGGGCGAGCGCCCACTCGACGACGCCGCCCCGCTCCTCCAGCCCGTACGCGTCGCAGATCGCGCGGAGGCGCTCGCCGCGGCGGTCGGTCGGCAGGCCGTAGCGTGCGGCCTCCTCGTCGGGACGGAGCGGCGCCCACCAGGAGGCGAGGGCGCCGACGTCAGTCGCGCGCTCGCCGGGCGTCGCCAGGTCCCAGTCGATCAGCGCGACCGGAAGGCCGTCGCGGAAGATGACGTTCGGCGGGAAGAAGTCGACGAAGCAGACGACCGGGCCGGTCCGGTGCCCGAACCAGGGGCCCGGATGGGAGAAACCTCCCTGGGCGTCATGCATGCGGCGAACGAGCCGGGCGAGCTCGACGACGACCTCGTCGCCGGCCGGCACGGGCGAATGGCCCGGTTCGCCGTCGACGTAGCTCAGGATCTCGCGCCCGTCGTCGTCGACGCCGAGGAACCGGGGAGCGCCGTCGAAACCGGCCTCCTCGAAGTGGCGAAGGAGCGCGTGGACTGAGGGGCTCCAGCGCGCCGTGGGGCGGCGGACGGTGTCTCCGACGCGGACGACGACGTTCAGATCCCCGCCCTGGAGCTTCTGCTCGCTGACGCCTTCGGCGTCACGACATCGCCTCGCACCAACCTCGACGGCCGCGCTGTCAGCTTTGTGCTCGGCTTCGTCTCTCACAGGTCGATCCTGTCGGCCGCGAGCTGCCGCAGGCGCAGCTCGCGCTCTGCGTCGAGCATCGCGAGCATCGTCTCGCGCATCGTCGCGCCCGGGTAGACCCAGATCTCCGGGTGGGTGAGGAGCTGGAGGCGCTCGAACGCTCCGGCGGCAAGCTCCTCGTGCGGGCAGCCCTGGTGCCAGTGCTGGTTCGAGTCCGAGCGGTAGACATCGGCCCACGGCGTGGTCATCACGTTCGTGAGGCCCTCGACCGGCTCACGCATGTACTCGGGCTCGGGGTTGTGCCAGGCGAGCACCGAGTCGAAGCGCGGATCATGGTCGACGTGAGGCCAGAGCGCGTGCAGCGCCACTCGGTGGCCGAGCGATCGAAGTCGCTCGATCGCCGCGTCGCCCGAGGGCGAGTCGAGGTTGTAGAACTCGCTGCGGGTCATGAGGAAGTAGGTCGAGACCGCGTCCGCCTCCGCTTCCAGCTCGGCCATCCGCACCGCCGCTCCGGGCGAGAGGTCGACGTCGTGCCGCAGCAGCACGTCACCGGCCAGGGGCTCGCCGTCGAAGTAGGCAAACCGGTACCCTCCCGCCCGCGCCGCCTCGAGCAGCTCGCGGTAGTGGCGGAGATCGAACCCGCAGCTCACAGCACACCTTCGTGTGTCATTCGGTCACGACGTAGAGGAGCCTTGCCGCGGCTTCTGCGCGCTCGAGGGCCTGGACGTTTGTCTGGCCGACGGCGATCACGTAGCCGCGGCGGTCGCCGTCGAGGCGCACGGGGCGGATCGTCTCGCCCTCCTGGAGGAAGACGTCGGCCTGCACGACGCCCGGAGCCTGCAGAACGCGGTCGAGACCGCTCACCTCGCGCACCTTGCCGGTCGGGAGCGGTCCCGGCCGGGCGGTCAGGAATCGGATGGCCGTGGGGCGAGAATGCCGAGGAAGGACGAGCTCGTCCGGCACCTCTTCACCGAGCGCCTGCTTGAGCGCGATCTCGATCAGGTCGACGCCGAGGGCGTGGAATGCGAGGTCGGCCATCTGGCCTCCGGGGATCCGTGCGGCGACTTCGACGACGAGCGCGCGCCCGTCCGCGACGATCAGCTGCGGGAACGCGATCCCGTCGCGCAGTCCCAGAGTCACCACCGCCCGCACGGCCACGCGCTCCGCCTCCTCGAGCGAGTCGCCGAAGAGGCTCGACGGATACGAGTGGATCCAGCCGACTCCGAACCCCTCGCCGCGGGGGCGTAGCCGGTCCGAGAGCAGCACCGGGTGCGCCTGCCCTCCGCGCACGACGACCAGCCCGTTCAGCTCGAGCCCCTCGACGTACTCCTCGACGATGACCTCGTCCGACGGCGACTCCACGAGCGCGGCGTGCAGGTGGCGGTCGAGGTCGTCGATCGAGCGCAGCAGGAACAGACCGCGCTGTCCGCCCGAGTCTGCCGGCTTCAACACGGCTGGGAAGCCGACCGTCTCTCCTGCCGGCCCGGCCTCGCGCCGTACGCGAACCGCGGCAAACCGCGGCTGCGGCACGCCTCCCTCGGCGAGCCGCCGCCGCATCGCCACCTTGTGTGTCATCAGGTGCGCTGTCGCCGTCCCGATGCCCGGCAGACCGAGCTCCTCGGCGACCGCCGCCACGACAGGCACGGCCCGGTCCGCGGAGACCGTCAGCACACCGTCGATCCCGGCGGCGCGGGCGACCGCGATCACTGCCTCGACCTCGGAGAAGTCGACGACGTGGCCCTCGTCCGCGTGCGGCAACCCGACCGCCTCGGGGTTCCGGTCGACGGCGACGACGCGCAGCCCGAGCTGCTGTGCCCGCAGGATCGCGCGCCGCTGGTGCCGGCCCGCGCCGACAAAGAGGACCGTCTTCACTCCGCGGGCGATGCTACAGCCGCACCGGGAACAGGAACGAGAGGCGGTCCCAGCGGCTGATCTCGCAGCCGTTCCGGCGCGTAAAGGTCGCCCACACGCGACGTCCTCGGAACAGGCCGCGCACGACCGCCACCTGCGGGCCGCCGTAGATCTGGGTGCACACCGTGGCCGGCGGCGTCGGGGCGAACGCGTCCTCCGCCAGTCGTGAGAGACGGGCGCAGGCGCCGAACCGCCGCGGCAGCGTCCCGCCGGCCGGATCGCACCGCAGCGTCCAGACGCGCGAGGCCTGGCCGCGACCGGCAGGCCAGACGGTGATCGTCAGCTGCGCCGACGGCGACCCGGCGAGCGCGAGCGCGAGCAGGG
This sequence comes from Actinomycetota bacterium, assembly GCA_046727515.1. Lineage (GTDB taxonomy): Bacteria > Actinomycetota > Thermoleophilia > Gaiellales > Gaiellaceae > DATBLE01. The sequence continues at coordinate 4,655 of JBKPCT010000294.1, forward strand.
CGACCAGCACGCCCCCAGACTAGACTCGGAGCCGGGATGGCGCTCACCGGCAAGCGGATTCTGATCACCGGCGGCGCGGGTTTCATCGGCACGACGCTGGCCGGCCGGCTCGTCGGCGAGAACGAGATCGTCGCGGTCGACAATCTCCACCGCGACGCGCTCGGCGGTACCGACCTCACCGACCATCCGAACTTCCGCTTCCAGCAGGGCGACGTCCTCGACGCCGAGCTCGTCACGGAGCTCGCGCGCGGCGCGACCCACATCGTCCACGCCGCGGCGATCGCCGGTGTCGACACCGTGCTCGAGAGTCCGGTGCGGACGATGCGAGTGAACCTGATCGGTACCTACAACGTGCTAGAGGCCGCGCTCGCCACCGGGGAGACGCTGGAGCGGCTGATCGAGTTCTCGACGAGCGAGGTGTTCGGCACCTACGCCTTCCGCGTCGACGAGCAGAGCGCCACGACGCAGGGGTCGGTCGGTGAGGCGCGCTGGACGTACGCGGTCTCGAAGCTCGCGGGGGAGCACATGACGCACGCCTACCACCAGGAGTTCGGCCTGCCGACCGTATCCATCCGCCCGTTCAACGTCTACGGGCCGGGCCAGATCGGCGGGGGGGCGATCCGCGCCTTCATCGAGGCCGCGCTTGACGGGCGCGACCTGACGATCCACGGCGACGGCTCGCAGATCCGGGCCTGGTGCTACGTCGACGACATGGTCGAGGGGCTGCTGCTTGCCCTCGAGCACGAGAACGCCGTCGGCGAGAGCTTCAACATCGGCAACGCGCGGTCGGCGCTGACGATCTACGACCTCGCGCGGCGGATCAAGCAGCTCACCGGGTGCGCGGGGGAGCTCGTCTTCCAGCCGATCCACTACCTCGACGTCGAGCTGCGGATCCCGAACGTCGACAAGGCGCGCGCGCTGCTCGGCTTCGAGGCGAGGGTCGAGCTCGACGAGGGCCTCGAGAAGACGATCGCGTGGTACCGGCAGAAACTCGCGGCGGCCACGACGTGAGCCAGGAGGGGGCTCTCGGGGGAACCACGAGTTCCCGCGCGGTGGTCCGCCTAGCCCGGCCGGATGTCGGCGAGGAGGAGCTCGCCGAGGTTGCGGCCGTGCTCGAGTCGGGCCAGCTGACGATGGGCCCGAAGGTGGCGGAGCTCGAGGCGGAGCTCGCCCGTGCGTGCGCGGTCGAGCACGCGGTCGCAGTGTCGTCCGGCACCGCAGCGCTCCATCTCGCCGTGCTCGCGCTCGGGATCGGCCGCGGCGACGAGGTCATCGTCCCCGCCTACACGTTCCCGGCGACCGCGAACGTGGTCGCGCTGGCCGGCGCGACGCCGGTGCTCGTCGACGTCGACCCGGAGACGTTCAACCTCGATCCGACGAAGGTCGAGGTGACCCCGCGAACGAAGGCGATCGTCCCGGTGCACCTCTTCGGCCGGCCCGCGCGGCTCGAACAGCTCCCCGAGCTGGCGATCCTCGAGGACGCCGCCGGCGCGCTCGGCGCCCAACGCCGCGGCCGGCCCTGCGGCGGCCTCGGTGAGGCAGGCTGCCTCTCCTTCCACCCGCGGAAGATCGTCACCACCGGCGAGGGCGGCGCGGTGACGACGAACGATCCGGAGCTCGCCGAGCGCGTCCGCTCGTACCGCCACCACGGCTGGCGCCCGTCCGACCGCTACGACGACCTGCCCGGCGGCGCATTCAACTACCGCCTGGCAGACGTTCTCTGCGCGATCGGAATTCCGCAGGTCCGCCGCCTCGAGCAGCTCCTCGCCGCGCGCGAGCGGATCGCCGCGGGCTACGCGGAGCGGCTCGCCGGCCTGCCCGTTCGCGTGCCGGAGGGAGACGAGGGCGACCGGCACGGCTGGCAGGCGTACGTGATCCAAATCGAGCGCCGCGACGAGGCGATGGCCGTGCTCCGCGCGCAGGGGATCCAGTGCCAGATCGGCACGTACGCGCTGAATCGCCTGTCTGCCTACCGCGACCAGGGCGCGTTCCCGGGCGCCGACCGGTGCTTCGAGCAGGCGCTGGCGCTGCCGTTCCACACGCAGCTCACCGAGCCCGAGCTCGACCGCGTCACAGAAGCCTTGACAAAGGTTGTGAGTGAGTGATAACTTCCTCCGCATGGCCGTGAGCACCGAGAGAAAGTCGGCAGAGGAACGCCGCGAGCAGGTACTCGAGGTCGCCCTCGACGTGTTCGCCGAGCACGGGCTCGCCGGCGCGTCGACCGACGAGATCGCCCGCAACGCCGGCATCTCGCAGCCGTACCTGTTCCGTCTCTTCCGGACGAAGAAGGAGCTGTTCATCGCGGCCTCACAACGGTGCTTCCGCGAGAGCTGCCGGATGTTCGAACAGGCCGCTGGGAGCAAGACCGGCGAGGCTGCGCTCGACGCGATGGGCGCCGCGTACTGGGAGCTGATTCGGTCGAACCCGCTCCGGCTCCGCGGGCAGCTCCAGTCCTACGCGGCGTGCGACGACCCCGAGATTCGCGCCGTCGTCCGCGAGGGTTACGGCGAGATCGTCGAGACGGTCGAGCGCGTCTCCGGCGCCGATCCGGAGCAGCTTTCGATGTTCTTCGCGCGCGGGATGCTGATCAACGTCGTCGCTGCGATGGACCTCCTCGACTCGCAGGAGCCGTGGGCAAAGAAGCTGATGACCTTCATCGCGGAATAAAGGGAAATTTTTTTGGGTTCTGAAGTGAGTAAGCAATCACTTATCACAAAGGAGGAGCGGAGGTGAAGACCAACCGCACGATCTGGACCTTCGTCATCACGTCGCTCGCGCTCGTGGTGGTCACCCTCGACAACCTCGTCGTCACGACGGCCCTGCCCGTGATCCGCAAGGACCTCGGCGCAAGCATCGCGGGACTCGAGTGGACCGTGAACGCCTACACGCTGACCTTTGCGGTGCTCCTCCTGACGGGCGCCGCCCTCGGCGACCGCTTCGGGCGGCGCCGGGTCTTCGCCGTCGGGCTCGCGATCTTCACCGCCGGCTCGGCGGCCGCAGCGCTCGCACCGTCGATCAACGCGCTCGTGGCCGCCAGGGCCGTTCAGGGCGTCGGCGGAGCGATCATCGCCCCGCTCACGCTGACGATCCTCTCCGCATCCGTTCCGGCCGAGAAGCGCGGCCTCGCGCTCGGCGCGTGGGGTGGAATCGGCGGACTCGCCGTCGCACTCGGCCCGCTGGTCGGGGGCGCGGTCGTCACCGGCCTCTCCTGGCAGTGGATCTTCTGGATCAACGTGCCGCTCGGAATCGTTCTGATCCCGCTCGCGCTGCGGCGGCTGAACGAGACGCACGGCCCTTCCAGCAAGCTCGACCTGCCCGGCGTCGCGCTCGCGAGCCTCGGCCTGCTCGGGATCGTTTGGGGCCTCGTCCGCGGTAACGGCCAGGGCTGGTCGAGCCCGGAGATCGTCGGCGCGCTGACGGCCGGCGCCGTGATCCTCGTCGGCTTCGTCCTGTGGGAGCTCCGCACCGCGACGCCGATGCTGCCGATGCGCTTCTTCCGCAACCGGACGTTCTCGGCGACGAACCTGGCCTCGTTCCTGATGTTCTTCGGGATGTTCGGTTCGATCTTCCTGCTTGCCCAGTTCTTCCAGACGGTGCAGGGCTACTCGCCGTTCGGCTCGGGCCTGCGCATCCTGCCGTGGACGGCGATGCCGATCTTCGTCGCGCCGATCGCGGGCGCGCTGTCCGACCGGATCGGCGGGCGTCCGCTGATGGCGCTCGGGCTCTCGATGCAGGCGATCGGGCTCGGCTGGATGGCCGCGATCGGCTCCCCGACGACGCCGTACGCCGACTTCGTCGCCCCGTTCGTGATCTCCGGGATGGGGATGGCGCTGTTCTTCGCGCCCGTCGCGAACGTCGTCCTCTCGTCGGTCAGGCCTGAGGAGGAGGGGCAGGCATCGGGCGCCAACAACGCGATCCGAGAGCTCGGCGGCGTCTTCGGCGTCGCGGTGCTCGCCTCGGTCTTCTCGCGCTACGGCGGTTACGAGTCCGGCCAGTCCTTCGTCGACGGGCTGAACCCGGCGATCTGGGTCGGTGCCGTGGTTGTTGCCTTCGGTGCGGTCGCCGCGCTGTTGATCCCGCGGCGCCGCCGGGCCGAGGACGAGGTCCTGGAGCCCGCGTTCGAAGAGGCGGCGTAGCGGAACGAGGGACAGGCATCGCCTGGTGCCTGTCCCTCCCCCGTTGAGCAGGGCTTTTTACACGCGGCCATACTAGGGGCGCCAATGGCGAGGCCAGTTCCCGTCGACCAGGCTGTCCCGGCGTCCGAGGTCTCGGTCATTGTCACCGTCTTCAACGAGGCCGGGTCGCTCGACGAGCTCTGCCGGCGGTCGGTCGACGCCCTCGCGGGGCGGGACTTCGAGCTGATCGTCGTCGACGACGGCTCGACGGACGGCTCCTTCGCGGTCGTCGAGCGGCTTCACGAGGCCGACGCACGGATCCGCGGCGTGCGCCTGAAGCGGAACTTCGGACAGCACCCGGCGATGCACGCGGGCCTGGTTCGCGCGCGCGGCGAGATCGCCGTGACGATGGACGGCGACCTCCAGAACCCGCCGGAGGATCTGCCGAAGCTGATTGCCGCGGTCGAGCAAGGCGCGGACGTCGCGAGCGGCCGTCGGGCCGCACGGCGCGACTCGTGGGGGCGAACGCTGCCGTCACGCATGATCAACGGGATGCTCCGGCGCTTCACCGGCGTCGCGATCTCAGACTTCGGTTGCGCCTTCAACGCGTACCGGCGCGCCGCGGTCGAGCCGGTGCTCGGTGCGATCGGCAAGCAGAAGTTCACGAAGGCGCTCGTCCTCTCGACCGGAGCGAGTGTGGTCGAGGTCGACGTCGGGCACGCGGCCCGGGGAGGTACGTCGCGCTACTCGCCGCTAAGGCTGGTGAGCACGGCCCTGGCCGTGCTCGCCGGCTTCTGGCCGCAGCCGATCCAGTGGATCGGCCTTGCCCTCGGGGCGATCTGCACGCTCGGGGCGACCGCGCTCGGCTGCTGGGGGGTGATCTACTGGATCGACCACTCGAACTTCCCGGGACCGCTGTTCGGCGGCGTCGCGATCCTGTTCGTGCTCGGCGTCCAGGGCTTCATCCTCGCCCTCGTCGGCGAGTACCTCGGCCGGATCCAGCGGGACGTCAGCGGGCGGCCGCTCTACACCGTCGAGCGCGAGCTGTAGGCGCGCGCGAACTCCCACCAGGTCGTGGTGGAAGGAAAGTCGTGGCCGCGAAGCGTCGGTGCATCCTGCTCGACCTCGCGCACGAGCGTCAGGCCCCACTCGGCGTACGACTCGAGCGGGGCGGAAAGTCGCGGCGCGGTCAGAAGGCGCCCGCCCGGAGCGAGCGTCTCGACCAGGTTCGCGAAGAGCCGAGGAAGCTCCGGCGGATCGACCTTCTGCGAGCTGGAGAAGTCGACGACCCAGTCGAACTCGGTGCCGAAGTGCGAGAAGGCGAAGTCCTGGCTCCAGAGGAGGCGGGGTCGGTTTCCTTCCAGACCGTGGAGGGGGATCTCGTAGGCGGTCGCGGCCTCCAGGCTCTCGAGGTGCGAGTCGATCCCGCAGTAGTTGCCGTCGTCCAGGTACGCGATCGCCCAGACGCCCAGCCGGAGCGCGCCGCAGCCGAAGTCGCACAGCCGGTGCGCGGGCCGCAGGCCGGACTCGACCAGAAAGTCGAACATGTACCGGCCGAGGATCCAGGGTCGGCCGTACTGGTTGTGATGTGCCTCGTGTAGGAGTCGCTCGTCGAGCGACCAGGCCTCGCCGTCGTCGGCGCGCTCGACGCCGTCGACCGTCTCGATCTGCACAGCCGTGTGCGCGTTCGACCGCGCGAGCCGCCGGTGTGCCTCTGCGGAGGGGCGGTCGCGGACGGATTCGAGCCACCACTTCCGCGCTGACCTCTGCACGGGTGGCCATGTTACTCGTAGGGTTTCGGGCGACATGAGGCGAGTGCTCGTCACCGGCGGCGCCGGGTTCATCTCCTCCGAGTTCGTTCGCCACCTGCTCGCCGCGACGCCCTACGAGGTCGTCTCGCTCGACGCGCTTACCTACGCCGGGAGCCTGGAGAACCTCGCCGACGTGATGGCGCACCCGCGGCTCTCGTTCGTGCACGGCGACATCCGCGACCGCGAGCTCGTGCGCGGGCTCGTCTCCGAGGTCGACGTGATCGTCAACGCGGCCGCCGAGTCGCACGTCGAGAAGTCGATCGAGGAGGGTGCGTCCGAATTCGTGACGACGAACGTCGAAGGCACGCAGATCCTGCTCGATGCGATTCGTGAGACCCCGGTCGAGCGGTTCATCCTGATCTCGTCCAGCGAGGTGTACGGCACGGCGGAGTACGCGCCGATGGACGAGGACCACCCGCTGAATGCACGCAGCCCGTACGCGGCGACGAAGGCGGGCGGCGACCGCCTCGCCTACAGCTACTTCGTCACCTACGGCCTGCCGATCGTGATCGTGCGGCCGTTCAACAACTACGGGCCGCGGCAGCACCCGGAGAAGGTGATCCCGCGCTTCATCACCCAGGCATTCACGGATACACCGCTGACGATCCACGGCGACGGCCACGCGAGCCGCGACTGGCTGTACGTCGACGACGACGCTGAGGCGATCGAGGCGATCATCGCCGCCGACGTCGACTCGATCGCCGGCGAGGTGATCAACATTGCCACCGGAATCGACCTCTCGGTCTCGCAGATCGCCGACGCGGTGCTCGACCTGCTGGGCAAGCCCGCGTCGCTCAGGTCCTACCTCGACGAGCGGCTGGGTCAGGTCGACCGCCACATCGGCTCGACCGAAAAGGCCGAGCGTCTTCTGGGCTGGCGCGCGCGAACGCCGTTCGAGGAGGGGCTGGTGCGTACCGTCGAGTGGTATCGCGAGAATGACGGCTGGTGGCGGGGCATCCTCCAGAAGGAGCAGCGCGTCTTCTCGTCCTAGGGGCGGGCCCCGGCCAGCTCGGGCTGCTCGAGGCAGCCCGCTCACGTGATCTCTACCTGATCGCGGCCGACCGCGATCCGTCCGCGCCGGGGTTCCCCTTCGCCCACCGGCGCGCGCTCATCTCTGTGGAGGACGAGCCGCAGCTCGACCGGCTCGCGACGGCCGAGCGCGTCGACGGGCTGATTGCTCCCGGGATCGACTGGCCGGTCGCGATTGCCGCGCGGATCGCAGAGCGGCTCGTGCTCCCGCACCCGATCGATCCGGCGACGGCGGTGCTCGCGACCTCGAAGCTCCGCCAGCGCGAGCGCTTCGCCGAGGCCGGCGTGCCGCATCCGCGCCACGTGATCTGCGCGACGATCGAGGAGGCGGCGGCCGCGGCAGCGGGGTTCCGCTACCCCTGCGTGGTCAAGGCGCCCGATCGCCAGGGGCAGAAGGGGCTCGTGCTCGTTCGCGACGAGTCCGTGCTGGCGGATGCGTTCGAGCTCGCGCTCGCCGAGTCGCGCGGCAGCATCGTCCTCGTCGAGGAACTCGTCCCCGGACGCGAGGTGACCGTGAATGCCTTCTCGGTGGAAGGCCGCTTCACGCCGCTGACGATCACCGACCGGGTCGTCGCCGACCCGCCCGCGTTCGGCGTCGCGCTCGCCCATGTCTGGCCGAGCTCGCTCGCGCCGCAGGAGGTCGGCGCCGCGGTCGAGGCGGCGCGTGCCGCCGCGGAGGCGCTCGGGGTGCGCAACGGGCCGACGTACACACAGGTCGTCGTCGGCGAGCGCGGGGCACATGTCGTCGAGCTGGCGGCCCGGCTGGGCGGCGGTCACGACGCGGAGCTCTGTGCGGCGGCGCTGGACGTCGACCTGAACGGTCTCGCGCTGGCGGCCGCGCTCGGCGAGCCCGTCACGGCCGAGCAGCTCAGGCCCGTCGCGGCCGTAGGCGGCGCCGTCGTCCGTTTTCTCGTTCCGGAGCCGGGCGAGCTCCGCGAGGTGGTGGGCGTCGAGCAGGCGGAGTCGCTGCGCGGGGTCGTCTGGGTGCGGGTCTACACGGCGCTCGGGACCGTGCTCCGCCCGCTGCGGCGTGGCTCCGACCGCGTCGGCGCGGTGCTTGCAGTCGCCGAGACACGCGAGGAGGCGCTCGAACGTGCTGACCGGGCGGTGGACTGCGTACGCTTGGTCACTGCCGATGCCCCCCAAGCTGTCGTCCAAGCGCACTAGCTTCCTTGGCTTCCAGCCGCCGGCGGTCGGCGACGAGGAGATCGCCGCCGTCGCCGATGCGATCCGCTCGGGCTGGCTGACGACAGGCCCGCGCGCCGAGGAGCTCGAGCGGCGCTTCGCGCAGTACACCGGCGCGAGACACGCGCTCGCGGTCGCGTCGGGGACCGCGGCGATGCACCTCGCGCTCGTGGCGCTCGGGATCGGGCCGGGCGACGAGGTGATCACCACGCCGCTGACATGGCCGGCGACGGCGAACGTGATCGTCCACACCGGCGCGACGCCGGTCTTCGCGGACGTCCGTGACTCCGACCTCACCATCGACCCCGAGCGCGTGGCGGAGCTCGTCACGCCGCGGACGAGGGCGATCATGCCGGTCCACCTCTACGGTCAGCCGGCCGACCTCGACCCGCTGTGGGCGCTCGGCCTGCCGGTCGTCGAGGACGCGGCGCACGCCGCCGAGAGCGAGTACCGCGGCCGCAAGATCGGTGCGCTCTCGGAGGCGACGTGCTTCTCGCTGTACGCGACGAAGTCGATCGCCGCCGGGGAGGGAGGCATCGTGACGACGAACGACGACGGCCTCGCGGAGCGCGTGCGCGACCTGACGATCATGCGCCGCAGTCACGGCTCGCTCTACGACATCGCGGTGCCCGGCTACAAGGCGAACCTGTCGGACGTGCTTGCGGCGATCGCCCTCTGCCAGCTCGACAAGGTGGAGCGCCACCGGGAGCTGCGGATGGCGCAGGCGGAGCTCTACGACGCCGCGGTCGCGGAGCTGGAGGGGATCGAGGCGGTGGCGCGCGACGCCCGGGACACCCACGCTCACCACCTGTACGTCGTGCGGGTCGACCCGGAGCGGGCCGGCGCGACCCGCGACGAGTACCGGTTCGCGCTCGCGGAGGAGAACATCGGGACGAGCGTCCACTTCCTGCCGGTGCACCACCTGACCGCGTACCGTGGGCGCTTTCCGGAGCAACCGCCGTTGCCGGTCGCCGAGCGAGCAGGGGCGGAGGTGCTCTCGCTGCCGCTCTCGCCGGCGCACTCGGAGCAGGACATCCGAGACGCGATCGACGCTCTTCGCCGCGTCCACGCGGCGTTCACATGAGCCGTAGGCTCGACGGAGGCGACCAGGGAGCGCAGGCGGCGGCTTTGCCGCCGCCGGAGCGGTCCCGAGTGAAACGCCGCGCGATCCGGGTCAGTGCGACGCTCGTCGTCACCGGTCTCTGCACCGCCTACATCCTCTGGAAGATCGACATCGGCAAGACGGTCGACATCCTCCGGGACGCCGACCTCGGCTACTTCTTCGCCGCGCTGGCGATCATGGTCGTCACCGTCTGGCCGATGGCCTGGCGCTGGCAGCAGCTGCTCGCCGGGCGGGGGATCCACGACCGGCTCGCGTGGCTCACGCGCGCCTACTTCACCGCGTACACGGCCGGCCAGGTCCTGCCGACCTCGATTGGCGGCGATGCGATGCGGATCTTCGAGACGACCCGGCGGCACCCGGGCCGTGGCGGACCGATCGCCGGATCGGTGCTCCTCGAGCGCGCGCTCGGCGGCGCAGCGACGCTCCTGCTCGCGGCAATCGGGTTCGTGCTCGCGATCGGGCGTTACGACGTGGGCGCGTACCTCTGGGTCGAGCTCGGCTTCGTCGTTGCGACGATCGTGCTCGGGATCGTGCTCTTCTCACGTCGGATGCGTCGTCCCCTGTCGTGGACGGTGCCGATCCTGCGCCGAGCGCGGCTGGAGCGCCCGTTGCGCGCGGTCTACGAGGGGATTCACGCCTACCGGGCGCATCCCTGGCTGCTGCTCGGCGTCTGCGTGCTCACCGTGGCGATCCAGGCGGTTCGCGTGCTCGCGATCTGGCTGACCGCGAGGGCAGTCGGCGTCGACCTCTCCCCGCGCGTCTACTACGTGATGGGCCCGCTCCTCTTCCTCGTCATGCTCGTGCCCTTCACGATCAACGGGCTCGCCGTCCGCGAGGCGTTCTTCGTCAGCTTCCTCGGCAAGCTCGGCGTCGGTGCGGACGCGGCGTTCGCGACGGGTTTCCTCTTCTTCGTCGTCACGATCGCCCTCTCGCTGCCCGGTGCCGTGATTCTCGCGTGGGAAGGGTTGCACGGCTCCGCTCCGCCCCGCCTCGAACGAAGTGGCTGAGGTCACCGCGGTCACGGTAACCCTGAACGGGCTGCCGTGGATCGAGCGCTGCCTGCAAAGCCTGCGGCGTGCGGGGAGCGTGGAGACGATCGTCGTCGACCACGGATCCACCGACGGGACGCTCGAGCTCGTCCGCGACCGCTTCCCCGAGGTGCTCGTGATCGAGCAGGGAAACGTCGGCTACGGCGGCGGGCTCAATGCCGGCTTTCGCGCTTCGTCGCCGCGGTACTACCTGCCGATCAACTCGGATGCATGGCTCGTCGACGATGCGGTCGAGCGTCTGGTCGCCTTCGCCGACCAGCACCCGGATGCGGCCGTCGTCTGCCCTCTCCTCCGCAACCCGGACGGGACGCTCCAGCGCTCGGTGCGCGGCTTCCCGACGCTCTGGCGGGTCGCCACGGAGTACTTCTTCCTGCGCAAGCTCGGGCCCCGGTCACAGGCGCTGAACGCCTATTACGCCGGCGGATTCGACCACCGCGAGACGCGCGAGATCGAGTGGGCGATGGGTCCGTGTTTCCTCGTGCGGCGGGAGGCGGCCGACGCCGTCGGCCTCTTCGACGAGTCGTTCTTCATGTTCTGGGAGGAGGCCGACTGGCTGTACCGCTTCCATCGCGCGGGCTGGAAGATCTGGTTCCTGCCCGAGGCGGAGGTCGTCCATGTCGGCGGAGCCACGCACGGTGGGCGCATGTTCGACCAGAACGTCGACGCTCTCGTCGGCTTCTTCGACAAGCACCACGGGGCGCGCGAGGCGGCGCGGGCCCGACGGCTTCTGCGGACGGCGCTGGTCCTGCGCGGGGCCGTCTTCCGCGGCGAGCGCGGGCGGATGTACCGCGACGCTGCGCGCTCGCTGCGATGAGTCGGATCCCCTGGGCGCTCCTGGCGCTGCTCGCGCTGCCGGCGCTTTGGCTCACGCGACTGGCGCCGGACACGGGGTGGGGGCTCTTCCTGCGCCTGGCGGCGGCGACCGTCTGTCTGCTCGTCCCGGGCGCCCTCGTCGCCGCGGCCCTCCGCGTCCCCGGCTTCTCGGCCGCCTTCGCGTGGAGCTTCGGCGCGCTCTTCGTCGCGACCGCGGTCATGTTCGCGGTCCACGCCTCCCTGACGCTTGCGCTCGTCCTGCTCGCAGTGATCACCGGCGCGGCGGCGGTCGTAGCGCTCCTCCGGCCAAGTAACAGTCCGTTACAAGGCGAAAAACGCTCTGAGCAGGAGGAAACGCCGAGCACCAGTCTGTTACTCGGCGTGTTGGTGGCCGCTGCTGGGGTCGGGTTCGGGATCGCGCTCTGGTTTCTGATGCGGCACCTGACCGGCGGCGACGATCTCTTCCACCTTGCCCGCGTGCGCAAGCTCGACGACCTCGGCTCGCTCTCGCTGCGGAGCGTCGACGAGTTCCGGGACGGCGGGCTCCATCCCGGCTATGCGTTCCCGCTCTGGCACGCGTTCCTCGCGCTGATCGCGCGGCTCGCCGGCGTCGACCCGACGGGCGTCGTCCAGCACGAGGCGAGCCTGCTCGTGCCCGTCGCCTTCGTCGTCGCCTGGGAGTCGGGGAGGGAGGTCTTCCGCTCGGCCTGGGGCGGGCTCGCCGTGCTCGCGACCTCGGTCGGCATCTTCGCGCTCGCGGCGGGGAGCGGCGGATCGTACACCGCGCTCGCCCTGCCGGCGACTGCGGGACGGCAGCTGTTCGTGCCGGCGGTGATCGCCCTCTACTTCGCCCATGTCGCCAAGAGATCGCGCGCCGGGCTCGCGACGCTGGCGTGCGCGGCGGGCGTGCTCGCGCTCGTGCACCCGACCTACGCGCTCTTCACGCTGGTCCCGCTCGCAGGGTTCGTCGTGGCTCGTGCCCTGCTCGCGCGCCGGGAGGCGGTCGAGGGGTTGACCGGGCTCGCGGCCGTCGTCGTCCCGGCCGCCGCCGTCGCGCTCTGGCTGCGGCCGATCGCGCGCGAGACGGCCTCCGTGAATCCATCGCCCGAGGAGGTGCAGCGGGCGATCCAGCACTACAAGGGCCAGCTCGACGTCTTCTCCGACGGGAGCTACCGGCTCGCGCCCGAGGTCGTGGGCCGCAGCGGAGCGCTTGCCGTGGCGGCCCTCCTTGCCGTGCCGCTGGCCGTCCTCGCCGCCAAGCGCCGCTGGGCCGCGTTCGTGCTCGGCGGATTCGTCGCGGTGCTCGTGCTGATGCTGCTCCCCGACCTCTTCACGCGCTTCGCCGATGCCGTCTCGATCTCGCAGGCGCGGCGGGCGGCGGGCTTCGTCCCGTTCGGCTTTGCGGTCGCGGGCGGCGCCGCGGTCCTGGCACGCCTGCTCCGGGTCGCGGCGCTGCCCGCCGGGCTCGGCGTCGGGACTGCGCTCCAACTCGCCTATCCGGGCGACTTCGGCTACACGTTCGGCCAGGGCGGGCCGGCGCTCGCGACCTGGATCGCGCTGATCGGCGGCGGCGCGGCGCTGCTCGCAGGCATCTTCCTGCCCCGCCGCGCGGCGCGGCTCGACCGTGTCGACTGGCTCGCCGCTGCCACCGCATTCCTCGTCGTCCTGCCGGTCGCGGTGCACGGCTTCACGCACTGGGACGAGAAGCCCGCGACCGACACGCAGCTCACGCCCGGGCTCGTGCGGGCGCTCCGGACGAAGGTGCCCGAGCGCGCCGTCGTCTTCTCCGACGACGGGACGAGCTACAGGATCGCCGCGTTCGCCCCGGTGTACGTCGCGACCGCACCGCCGGGCCACGTCGCCGACACGAAGGCGAACCGGCCATACGCGCGGCGAGCGGACGCGAAGGAGTTCTTCCGCACCGGAAACCTCGCGATCCCGAGGCGCTACGGCGCGGGCTGGCTCGTGATCAAGACCGCCCGCTCGAAGCTGAGGCCCGACCTGCCGCGCGCCTACGCCGACGCCGACTACGTTCTCTACCGTCTGTGACCGTGGGTGAGCCCATGGTTCCCCCACGAGCCTTGACCCGTGGGGGAACCCATGGTTCCCCCACGGGCCCCCTCCTTCTTGTGAGCGAGTGACGATTCGGCCCGTGCGCTCCGGCGAGAGCGCCGTCTCGCCTCCGCGCGCGAAGGCAAGCTCTCACACGACGCAGATCCGTCACGGCGTCATGGAAACTTGCCCAGGTGAAGGTATTG
>JBKPCT010000295.1:0-3372 GCA_046727515.1 Actinomycetota bacterium
CGACTTCCCCTTCAGCTCGAGCGGCTCGAGGGCGTCCGTCTCGACCGAGGCGCGCACGAGCTCGAGCGTCGCCTTGCCGATCAAGACCTCGCCCGGCGCCGCCGCCTGCTGCAGCCTGGCGGCGACGTTGAGAGCGTCTCCCGTGGCCAGGCGCTCCTCCGTACCGGTGACCACCTCGCCGGTGTTGACCCCGACCCGTCCCTCGATCCCGAGCTCGGGGAAGGCCTCGCGCATCTCGAGTGCGGCCCGGCAGGCGCGGACCGCATCGTCCTCGTGGACGGACGGAACGCCGAAGACGGCCATCACCGCGTCGCCGATGAATTTCTCGACGCGGCCGCCGTGGCGCTCGACGATCGCCTCCATCCGCCCGAAGTAGCGGACGAGTAGGCCCTGCAGCGCTTCCGGGTCGGTCGTCTCGCCGAGCGCGGTCGAGCCGACCACGTCGCAGAAGAGAATGGTGACGACCTTCCGACGCACGGGCCGATCATTGCTCGCCCGCCCCGCGAACGGAAGGGCGGGCCACTACACGGACAGCCGCTCGCTCAGCTCGGCGAGCAGAGGGGAGGTCGGCGCCACACCTTCGGCCACGAGCGCGGCCTCGAGGTCGGCGACGATGCGCTCGCGCTCGGCCGCGTCGGCCTCTGCGCGCGCGATCAGGCTCTCGAGCGCCGCCCGCGCGGCGGGAAGCTCCTGCGCCGCCCGCACCCACGCCTCCGGAGGCGCCGGTAGCAGGCGGAGGAGCTCGGCGAGTCTCTCCTCGTCGTAGCTCATTCCTTCACCTCTCCAGACTCTCGCACAGGCCCGTTTCTTCCCGCCGGGAACTGCTCGGTGGGCCCTTGTTCCGGCTCAAATTCCGACATCGCCTCAGCCGGGCGTCCTAACCTCTTCCCAAGATGACCAACAACGTTCTCCGAGAGATAGCGCTTGCCGGCCCTGAGCATCTCGACGCCGCCTATGTCGCCGCCTACGACCGGAAGGCTGGTTTCGATCCTGCCGGGGACCTGGATGCGCTCTGCGCCCGTGGACTCGACGCGCACAGCACCCTGATCGACTTCGGTGCCGGCACGGGCACTCTTGCTGTTGCTGCCGCGAGCATCTGCAAGCGCGTGATCGCCGTCGATGTCTCCCCCGCGATGGTGGACGCCATCCGCAGCAAGGCCGCTGATGCCGGTGCGAACGTCGAGTGCGTGCAGGGAGGCTTCCTGAGCTACGACCATGACGGCGAGGCGCCAGACTTCATCTACACGAGGAACGCGCTGCACCACCTCCCTGACCTCTGGAAGGGAGTTGCGCTCGGCCGCCTGGCAGCGATGCTTACGGCCGGTGGCATCTTTCAACTCAGGGATCTCGTCTTCTCCTTCGACCTCTCGGAAGCAGAAGCAGCCATCGCCGGCTGGCTTCAGACCGCTGCGGCTGATCGGCCGGAGGATGGCTGGACGCGTGAGGAGCTCGAGACCCACCTGCGTGAGGAGTACAGCACCTTCACTTGGTTGCTCGAACCGATGATGGCACGTGCAGGGTTCGAGATCGTCACCGTCAACTACGGACCGCTAGGGGTGTATGCCAACTACATCTGCGCGAAGCGCGCTTCGTAGTTCTCGCCGGCTCGGACGCGAAAAAGAGGAGCGCGCTCGACTCAGGCCGAGAACCAGACCCGTAGCTTCCCGAGACAGCGTGAGATGCGGCTCGCGATCGTGCCTGAGGGGATTCCGAGCTCCTCACCGATCGTGCGATAGCTCTCGTCGCGGCAGAAGAAGCGATCGAGCACTTCGCGGCACTCCTCCGACAGCTCGCCGAGCGCCTGGCGCACCGTGAACGCCTCGTCGAGCTCCTCGAGCGTGCGCTCGATCTCGGCGGGCTCGATCTCGGCGGGCTCCTCGCGTCCGGCCGCCGCCAGTCGATCGAGACAGACCCGGCGGGTCAGCTGCGCGATCCAGGGACGCAGCGCCTCGGGATCGCGCAGCGAGCCGAGCCGGTCGTAGATGCGCAGGAAGACCTCCTGGAACGCGTCCTCCGCGTCGGGCCCGCGCAGGCGGTAGCCCTGGGAGATGATCGCGTAGACGTAGCGCGAGTAATGCAGGACGAGCTCGTCCCACGCGGCGCCCTCACCTCCCAGGCAGCGCCGGACGAGGTCTGCGTCCGTGGACATGACGACGATCAAAACACGGTCAGGCGCCTGCGTCGAGCGCACGGTTCGCCCAGAAGCGAGCGTCATCGACGGCGCGGGAAGCCTGCGCGCCGCGCGGATCGTCGGGCGAGACGACGAGGTTCGCGCGGACGAGGTGCGCTGCGGCGAGCACCGCGCCGGAGGCGAGCGCGGCGGCGCCGGCCGCGTCTGCGCGCAGGAGGCCGTCACAGCGCTCGGCGACGAGCGCGGCCGCTTGGCAGACGTCTGCCGCGGTCCGGCTGATCTCGAGCGGCACCTGTGCGGCACGATCCATCCGCATGGGCAGGTCGCGCGAGGTCGCCTCGAGCGCGGCGAGCGCTGCGGCGAACACCTCGGCGTCGGCCACGGCGAGCTCGTCCAGCCGCTCTGCAAGAGCGGTTGCCTGCGCCACGGCACCGGCAGCGCCGTCCCAGCCCCCAGTCTCGCGCGCGACGGTCGCGACCAACCTCGCAGCCTCCGCGGCAGCGTGCGCGGCAGCGGAACCGATCCCCTCGCGAGAACTTGACATAGAGCGGCTTAGATTTTATCCTGTATCAAACTTAAATCCCAGAAGGAGATGGCTTCACTATGGCAAAGGTAATCGGTATCGACCTCGGCACGACCAACTCGTGCATGGCCGTGATCGAGGGCGGCGAGCCGACGGTGATCCCGAACGCAGAGGGCGGGCGGACGACGCCGTCCGTGGTCGCGTTCACGAAGGACAGCCAGCGGCTCGTCGGTGCGCCCGCGAAGCGCCAGCAGGTGACGAATCCGCAGAACACGATCTTCTCGATCAAGCGCTTCATGGGTCGCAAGTTCGACGAGGTCTCGGAGGAGATGAAAATCGTCCCGTACGAGGTCGTCAAGGGCCCCAACGACGACGTGCGCGTCAAGGCGGGCGGCAAGGAGTACGCGCCGCCGGAGATCAGCGCGATGATCCTCCAGAAGCTCAAGACGGACGCCGAGGCGTACCTCGGCGAGTCGGTCGCAGACGCGGTGATCACCGTCCCGGCGTACTTCAACAACGCGCAGCGCGAGGCGACCAAGGACGCCGGCAAGATCGCGGGGCTCAACGTCCTGCGCATCATCAACGAGCCGACCGCGGCCTCGCTCGCGTACGGGCTCGACAAGGAGTCGGACCAGACGATCCTCGTCTTCGACCTCGGCGGCGGCACGTTCGACGTGTCGATCCTCGAGCTCGGCGAGGGCGTCTTCGAGGTGAAGGC
>JBKPCT010000296.1:0-12674 GCA_046727515.1 Actinomycetota bacterium
CCACCTCGCCCACCTGCATGCCCGCGACACCTCCTTCGCGCTCGTCTCCCGGGCGCCGATCGCCAAGATCGAGGCCTACCGGAAGCGCATGGGCTGGACGATCCCGTGGTACTCGTCGTTCGAGAGCGAATTCAACGTCGACTTCGGCGTGGGGCCCGAGACGCCGCAAGAGGGCGTCTACCAGGACGGCGAGTCGTTCGGCCTGAGCGTGTTCATTCGCGACGACGACAGCGTCTTTCGCACCTACTTCACGACACACCGCGGCGTCGAAGCGCTCGGCAGCGTGTGGACTCTCCTCGACTTGACTCCACTCGGTCGGCAGGAGGAGTGGGAGGACTCGCCTGCGGGGTATCCGCAGACGAAACCGTACGAGTGGTGGCGCCGCCACGACGAGTACGAAGACGCCTAGGAGCGAGGCGGCCCATAACCCGGAGGGTCGCAGGTTCAAATCCTGGCTGGGATGCTGGTGATCTTTGCGCCGGCGGCGGTCAGTGCGGCGCCGTCGTGCGCGGTGTCAAACGCGCGGACCGATAAGAGCTACAGCTCGCTTCAGACCGCGGTCGACGCCGCGAAGCCCGGGACACGCTAGAGATCACGGGGAGATGCGTCGGCAGCACGACCGTCGTCAAGGACATCACGATCAAGGGAGAGGCCGGTCCTGGATTCCCGACCCTCGACGGGGGCAGGGCGGGGACGGTCGTCCACATTACTCGCGGAACGACGACGCTCGAGGGCCTGAAGATCATGAACGGGGTCGCGAATGTCGAGTCGGTCGAGGGAAACGGATGCTGCGTCGGCGGTGGGATCGCCGTGAGCGGCGACCGGGCCGCGGCTCGCCTGGTCGACTCCCTCGTGACGGGCAACTCGGCGACCGTCTTCGGCGGCGGCATCGACGTCGACGACGGCACGCTCACGCTCGTCGACTCCACCGTCACCGACAACACGGCGTGGAGCTCCGGCGGCATCGATTCGAACTTCGGCACGATCACCCTCATCGGCTCCACCGTCAGCGGGAACACGGCCGCCGGCGGGACCACCTGCCAGGGCCTCGGCTCCTGCGCAGGCGGGATCTGGAACTTCGGCGGCAGCCTCACCCTGGTCGACTCCACCGTGAGCGGCAACACGGCGACCCGCCGAGGCGGCGGGATCGTCAACCAGACCCCGACAGGCGGGCCAGCAGCCGTGCTCACGCTGAGTGGAACGACCAGCATCACCGACAACCACGCCTTCAGCGACCCCACGGTCAACCTGGGCGGCGGGATCTGGATTCGTGGCGGTGCCGCGGTTACCGCGACGGCGGACTGGACCGGCTCCATATCGGGGAACACGCCAGATCAGTGCGACCCTGAGGTGGTTATCGGCGGCACGACCTGCACCTAGCCCGAGACCAAGACGCGGGAGGGCTCGTCTTCGGACGAGCCCTCCCCGCCGGCCCATCGGCCGATGCGCCGCTGTCGGAGCTGCCGGGCCGGCCGAGCCTCAACGTTTCGGACGTTTTGGCCCTGCTCTAGGCGCTCGATGACGAGCGACGCGCGCGGCCTCACCTGACGCTCGTGCTCGACGAGGCATTCGACAGGGCTCTCGACCGGCTCCGGCGCACCGCGGGCGTCGAACGCGTCGGGCGATGAGGATCCTCACTGCCGACGAGGCGCGTCGAACCGTCCAGCTGCAAGCGTTCTGCAAGCATCGGGCTTCCGCAGAAGACCAATTCGCACGAGGCACGATGGTCGCGGCCGGCGCATAGGTCGGGTCGAGCGGGTGCGACAGCGACTAGGCGCGACCGGCTCGAGTGAGGCCGGGTCGCCAGAGAGCCCCACCCGTAGGCGCGGCGGCGACATCTCACGAAGCCTTAAGCAAGCTCTCAGCTTTGGGTGCGGTTGGCTCAGGTTGCGGTGCTCCACTTGCTTTGTGGCGCCTCACCTGGCTTGGGCGATGACGTACCTCCGCGCCCGCATAGGCTTCGTTAGAGGGTCCTCCGGGTCAACGAGGCCTGGAGGCCCAGGACGAAGCCGGTGGTGATGGAGGCGACTGAGGTTCCGGGCGGGCGGGTCCTGGTCGTGGACGACGATCCGGACGTATGCGAGGCGGTTGAAACTGCGCTCGAGCTGGAGGGGCACAGCGTCATGACCGCGGCTGACGGCCTTGCCGCCTTGAAGCGGCTTGGCCAGGCGGAGTTCGACGCGGTGGTTCTAGATGTGCTGATGCCGAACCTGGACGGCTTCGAAGTCTGCCGGCGACTGCGTGCTGCCGGCAACAGGACGCCGATCTTGATCCTGACGGCGCGCGACTCGGAGGAGGACACCATCCGCGGCCTAGACCTCGGCGCGGACGACTATCTCGTGAAGCCGTTCGCGCTCGGCGAGCTGCTTGCCCGCGTACGCGCGCTGCTGCGGCGGGCGCGTCCGGCCGGCGGGGACGCGCCACTCTGGTTTGCGGGGCTGTCGCTCGACCAGCAGACGCAAGAGGCTTCCCGCAGCGGACGCAGGCTCGAGTTGACGCGGACGGAGTACGCGCTGCTCGAGCTGTTCCTGCGCAATCCGCGTCAGGTGCTGACCCGACAGGTGATCATGGAACGGGTCTGGAACTACGACTTCGGGCCGACGTCGAATCCGCTCGAGGTGTACATCAGCTACCTGCGACGAAAGACCGAGGCAGGTGGGGAACCGCGGCTGATCCACACGGTGCGCAGTGTCGGTTACGCGCTGAGAGAACCGTGAGCCTGCGGACGCGCTTGACGCTCGCCGGGGGAGGTGCCGTGTTTGTCGCGCTCGCGATTGCATCGGTGGTGATCTACGCCGACGTGCGCTCGAAGCTGCACGAACAGATCGACGCCTCGCTGATCCAGTCGGCGGAGGGCGCGGCGTCGAAGTGGGCCGCCGCCAAGAGCCCGCTGCCGCTTTCGGCTGCGAAGAAGGCTGCGCGGTTGAAGAAGGCCGCCCGCTCGAAAACAGCCCACCTCTTGGTCGGCAAGGACGCGTCCGGCCTCTTCCAGGTCATCCCAGGCATCGCCGTTCGCTCGAATGGGCGTCAGCCCGGGTTCGTGCGTCTGGTCGGCAGCGACAAGTCGGTGGCGAGCGGGTTGTCGCCGCCGTACTTCCGGGACGTTCGCTTCGCCGGCGTGGCGATGCGGCTGTACACGATGCGATTGCCTTCTTCGAGCGACGGACTGGTGCGGACTATGCGTCCGCTGACCGAGGCGAACGCGACGATCGCCCGCGTCCGCTGGCTGCTGCTCGGCCTAACGCTCGGTGGTGCGCTCGCGGCGGGCCTACTCGGACGCCTGGCAGCGAATGCGGTGCTGCGCCCTGTGCGTGCGCTCGCCGGGACAGTGCGCGAAGTGAGCGCGACGCGCGACCTCAACCAGCGGATCCCGGTGACCGGCCGGGATGAGCTGGCAAGCCTCGCAGCCGACTTCAACGCGATGCTCGCAGCCCTCGACGAGTCGCAACAGGCTCAGCAGCAGTTGATTGCGGACGCATCGCACGAGTTGCGGACCCCGCTGACCGCGCACCGCGCGAACATCGAACTGCTGGCGCGGCCGGACCTCCCCGTCGAACGGCGCCGGCGCATGCTGGGCGCAGCCGTCCGGTCGATCGAGGAGCTCTCGGCGCTGGTCGGCGATCTCATCCAGGCTGCCCGCGACGGTCGGTCTGTCGACGCACGCGAGCCGCTCGCGCTCGACGAGCTCGTCGCGGCAGCGGTCGAGCGGGCCCAGCACAGGACGCCTGGGCTGCGCTTCGAGAGCCGGCTTGAGCCTTACCGGTTTGTCGGGGCCCGCTCGCGGCTGGAGCGCGCAATCGAAAATGTTCTTGACAACGCGATCAAGTGGAGCGATCCGGGCGGCACCGTCGAGCTCCGGCTCGTCGACGGGCAGCTAACAGTGCGCGACCACGGACCCGGCATTCCCGAGGCCGACCTACCGCACGTCTTCGACCGCTTCTACCGCGCCGCGGTCGCTCGCGCCCTGCCCGGCTCGGGGCTCGGGCTCGCGATCGTCAAGCAGACCGTCGACGATCACGGCGGCAGCGTCACCGTCGCCAACGCGGACGGCGGGGGGACGCTCCTCACGCTCCGCTTCGATCCCGGGAACGTCGGCTCTTAAGGAAGCTCTCAGCAACCTCTCAGCCTCGGCGCCGACACGTTCAGGTTCCGCTGGTGAGCTTCCCTTGCTCTCGACTGAAAGGAACCGAAGATCATGTCTTGCCGCCATCCAATCATCCTCGCCTCCGTCGTCGCGGTTGCTGCGTCCTCGCTGCTCGCGGCCGGCTGTAGCGGCGGCGGCACTCCCGGGGTTGCGAGGGTCGCCTCCTCCACGACTGCCGCCACGTCGCCGACGCAGGGCGGATTGGTCGCCTTCTCCAGCTGCATGCGCTCCCACGGCATGCCGAACTTCCCCGACCCGCGGCGTGTCGGCGGACGGAGCCTTAAGCTGACCGTGCACCGACTCGCGGCCAGCAACCCCCGGTTCCAGGCGGCCGAGAGAACCTGCAGACGCTTTCTTCCGAACGGCGGCAGCGGGTCGCAGGAAACGGCCCAGCAGACGCGCACCCAACTCGCGGACGAGCTGTCGTTCGCACGGTGCATACGCAGCCAAGGTGTGACCCGCTTCCCCGATCCGAAAGCGCAGGGTGGTCTGACCGTCGAGATGGTCCAGGCCCAGGGCATCGACGTGCACTCACCGGCATTCCTGCGGGTCGTCCATGCGTGCCTGCCGGCGTCGCACGGCGCGCTCACGCCCGCGAAGGTAAGAGAGGCGCTCAACAATGCCGGCCGCTGACCCGGGGCGAGTGTGGACGTCTGCGGCCCGTTTGTCCGGCGGAGGGCAGGCGTGAACGGGATTCGCGAGACCGGCGTCGTCGTTGGGAGGCGCCTTCTCTATTCGCGGTCGTGGGTGCTGGCGGGGACCGTGGTCCTGTTGCTCGTTATCGGCGCGCTGGTCGCGGTCGTGGATCCGTTCGCGAGCAAGGCGTCTGGAGGTGGCGGCGTGGTCGACAACGGCGCACCGACCGGGCTGGTGACGGTCCTGCGTCGGTCGCTCACCTCGCAGACGCCGGTGAGTGGCACCCTTGGTTACGCGGGCTCGTGGTCGGTCGCCGTCCCGGCGGCGACCTCCGCGACCGATCTGCAGCAGGCCAAGCAGGAGGAGACCTCCGCCCGTGCTTCCTACGCGGTTGCGCGGGCAACCGCAACCGCTGACGAGCAGGCGCTCGCGGCTGCCAGAGCCGCCCTGCAGGCTTCGCACTTGAGGGAGGCAAGCGACCAAACTGCGACCGCCGATCAGGCGACCGTGGCGACAGCCCAGCAGAAGGTGGCCGTCGACCGGGCCCAACTGGCGGGCGCTCGCAGCACGCTCGCGAGCTCGCGGCAGGCGCTTGCCTCGTCGCGGTCTGCCGCATCGTCGTACGGCGGTTCGGCGAGCTACACGATGCTGCCGGCCGCGGGCAAGGTGGTCCGGCGCGGGCAGCCGCTCTACGCGATCAATGGCTCGCCGACGCTCCTGCTGTACGGCACGACGCCCGCCTGGCGCACCTTCGCGGCCGGGATGTCGTCCGGTCGTGACGTGGCGGAGTTGAACGCGAACCTACGGGCGCTCGGCTACGCCACGGCAGCCGGCGGCGACTTCACGAGTGCTACCGCGCGGGCGATCAAGGCGCTGCAGCGCGCCGACGGGCTATCGGCGACCGGAACGCTGCCACTCGGGTCGGTGGCGTTCGAGCCGGCTGCGGTGCGCGTGGCCCGTGTGACTCCGACCGTCGGGCAGGCGATGCAGCCGGGCCCGATCATGGCGCTCAGTTCCACCAGGCATGACGTGTCGATCCAGTTGGACGCGTCGCAGCAGGCTCAGGTGAAGCTCGGAGACCGGGTGCTCGTCACCCTTCCTGATAACAGCACGACGCCCGGTGTCGTCTCCCTGGTCGGCAAGGTCGCGACCAGACCCGCGAGCAACCAGAGCAACGACGCCGGCGGCGGGGGCGGCGGGTCGAGCAATCCGACGGTCGAGGTCGACGTGCGGCTCCTGCATCGCGCCGCCGCGGGGAGGCTCGACCAGGCGCCGGTCAATGTCTTGATCACGACCGCCGGCGTCAGGAACGCGCTCGTTGTGCCGGTAAACGCGCTGGTCGCGCTCGCGGGCGGCGGCTACGCGCTCGAGGAAGTGCGCGCGAACGGGACACACGAGTTGCTGCAGGTCACGCCCGGGTTATTCGACGACCAAGCGGGATTGGTGCAGGTGACCGGCAACGGGCTGGCCGCCGGGCAGCGCGTAGTGGTGCCTGCCTCGACATGAGCAGCGAGACGACCACGCTCGCGTTGCCGCCGGCCGAGCGGCTGCTCGGCATGCCGGTGCTGGAGCTCGACGCCGTGACGAAGAGTTACGGTGCCGACCCGCCTGTGCACGCGCTCCGCGGGGTCAGCTTCGGCGTCGCTGCCGGCGAACTGGTCGCGATCGTCGGCCCCTCGGGTTCCGGCAAGTCGACGCTGCTGCATCTGATGGGCACGCTCGAGCGGCCGACCTCCGGCCGTGTCTCGATCACCGGCCACGAGATCGCGCAGCTATCCGACCGCGAGCTGGCGGCGCTGCGGGCAACCCAGATTGGCTTCGTCTTCCAGCAGTTTTTCCTCGCCGAGCACTCGAGCCTGCTCGAGAACGTCGCCGACGGCCTCCTCTACGCAGGCGTCCCGGCAACGGAACGTCGTGAGCAGGCGGCGAGCGCCCTGACTGCGGTCGGCCTCGGCCCACGGCTGAAGGCACGTCCACCTCAGCTCTCGGGTGGCGAGCGGCAGCGGGTCGCAATCGCGCGCGCTCTCGTCGGCACCCCCGCGATCGTGCTCGCCGACGAACCGACCGGCAACCTCGACAGCACGACCGGCGAGCAGATTATGGCGCTGATCGAGGAGCTCAACGGGGAGGGCGCGACGATCGTGGTCATCACGCACGAGCACGCGATCGCCGCCCGCTGCCCGCGGCGAATCCAGCTTCTCGACGGCCGCGTCGTCTCCGACACCGTCGGCTGATGCAGGCCCAGCTCGCCTCGCCGCGACTCGGCTTCGCCGATCTTGCACGCATCGCAAGCGTCGGCATCCGCACCCGCCGCGTCCGCGCCGCCCTCTCCGCGCTCGGGATCGCGATCGGGGTCGCGGCGATCGTCGCCGTCCTCGGGCTCTCGGCCTCCTCACAAGCCGGGCTGCTCGCCGAGATCGACAAGCTCGGCACCAACCTACTTACCGTCTCCAACGGCCAGACCCTGTTCGGCCAAGCCGCCGAGCTGCCGCTCCAGGCGCCCGGGATGATCGCCCGGATCGGTCCTGTCCAGCAGGTGCAAGAGACCGGCTCCACCGACGCCAACGTCTACAAGAGCCGGTTCATCCCGTCCATTAACACGAACGCCCTCTTGGTCCAAGCCGCGAGCCTCGACCTGCCGCGCGCGGTCGGCGCCACGCTCGCCGAGGGCAGCTACCTGAACGCGGCGACCGCGCGCGAGCCGGTCGCCGTCCTCGGCGCCCAGGCAGCAAGCCTGCTCGGCATCGACCGCCTCTACCAAGGGGAACGCGTGTGGCTCGGCGGCATGTGGTTCTACCTCGCAGGAATCCTCAAACCCGCCGTCCTCGCGCCCGAGATCGACGACTCCGTCCTTGTCGGCTTCAAGGCAGCCGAGACCTACCTCGGATCCGACGGACACCCGACCACCGTCTACGTGCGTAGCGAAACCAGCCAGACGGCTGCCGTCCACTCCGTACTCGCCGCCACCGCCAACCCCGAATCCCCGAACGAGGTCGACGTCAGCCAACCCTCCGCCGCCCTCACCGCTCGCGCCCAAGCACACGGCGCCCTCAACAGCCTCTTCCTCGGCCTCGGCGCCGTCTCCCTCCTCGTCGGGGCCGTCGGCGTCGCCAACATCATGCTCATCGGCGTCCTCGAGCGTCGTTCCGAGATCGGCCTGCGCCGCTCTCTCGGCGCGACCAAAGGACAGATCCGAAGCCAATTTCTCGCCGAAGCCGTCCTGCTCGCCCTCCTCGGCGGCGCCGCCGGTGTCACCGCCGGAGCGGTCTCGACCGTCGTTTACGCCTCAACCAAACACTGGACCGCTGTCGTTCCCGCGAGCGCCTGGGCCGGCGGTCTCGCCGCCGCCATCCTCATCGGCGCTATCGCGGGACTCCTCCCCGCGATCCGCGCCGCAAGACTCTCGCCGACCGAAGCGCTCCGAACGGTCTAGCCAACCCCTCGTCGTCCTCGCCTACCTCCAACAAGACGACGAATTGCAGAAGAGCGGCAAGTGCGATCGCTGGGCGGCGGTTATAGCTGCTCGCGAAACCGCAGAACAGCCATGGGCGAGCGGGATCTGCGCCGGATGAACCGAAGCCTCGGGGCTCGTGTGACCGCCTGCCGATTTGACGACCGCGGCGAAAGTGCCTCCGAAGACTATGAAGGACTCCAGGCTGCAAGCATTCTGAAAGCACGGGGCCTACTGTGAAAGGCGCCGGAAACGGCGCCTTTCACATGGAGCCCCTCAGCGGGTGTTGCCAGAGGCGTTGGCCGCCTCAATCTCCCGGTGCTCCCGCTCGGAAATTGACGGCATGCCGACTCCCCCTCGGTTGGTTGAAAGTCAGCTACATACAAGAAATCGCGCGATCCGCGGGCGCGGACGCGGGCACGTTCGGCTATGCATTGGCCGGGCGTCAGGTGACCCAGCCCGCTTGATGTGCTAGCCATCGCGGAAGAAGTCGTTCAAGCACCGGCCGCTCGCGTCGGGTAGCGCAGCTAACCGCGACCTACTGCAAAACGCCTGCGGAGATTCGAGAGGATGCGAACTCGATCGAGCCAGAGAGGGCTTAGAAGATGAGCCAGTTCGCTCTCTTGGCGACTGTCGTCCCTACCGCGATCAGTCGGGACTACCTGCTGCAGGCCCGGCAGATGCAGGCGCTCTCCTTCGCCGTGCACATCCCGCTTGTCTGCTTCGGAATCGCCTTTCCGGCCCTGGTGTTGTTCGTCGAGTGGCTCTACCTCCGGACCGGCGATGAGCTCTACCGGACGCTGGCAAAGCGTTGGACGAACGTGATGGCTGCGCTATTCGCGGCGGG
The DNA here is from genome assembly GCA_046727515.1 of Actinomycetota bacterium. Classification (GTDB taxonomy): domain Bacteria; phylum Actinomycetota; class Thermoleophilia; order Gaiellales; family Gaiellaceae; genus DATBLE01. The sequence continues at coordinate 9,079 of JBKPCT010000296.1, forward strand.
AGTGGTAACGGGGACGATCCTCAGTTTCGAGATGGGGCTCCTGTGGCCGAGCTTCACCGCCACCTTCGGGAGCGTCTTCGGTCTCGGCTTTGCGATTGAGGGTTTCTCCTTCTTTTTGGAAGCAATCTTCATCGGCATTTACATTTACGGCTGGAGCCGGCTCTCACCGCGCGCCCACTTCGCCAGTGGCATCCCGATCGCGGTTGCCGGCATTACCGGATCGCTGACGGTGATCTCCGTCAACGGCTGGATGAACCACCCGACCGGTTTTCATCTACGAGGTGGCAAGGCCGTCGACGTGCATCCGTTGCAGGCGCTCTTTGGCAACAGCTACTTCTGGCACGAGCTCGTACACATGTATCTGGCCGGCTACATCGTCACCGGCTTCCTGGTGGCAGCTGCCTACGCCTTCGGTCGCCTGCGCGGGCGTTGGGGCCGCTACGAGCGCACAGCGCTGGCGATTCCGCTGACCGTTGCGGCGCTCTGCTCGCCGGTGCAGGTGCTCGTCGGCGACTGGAACGGACGCGCGGTGGCTCAGGCTCAGCCGATCAAACTTGCCGCCTTCGAGGGGCTCGGCCAGACGAGACGGGGCGCGCCTGTGCACCTGCTCGGCTGGTACAAGGATGGCCGCGTCGAGTACGGGATCCCGGTTCCGCGTCTGCTTTCGCTGCTCGCCTATCACGACCCGAGCGCGAGCGTCGCCGGCCTCAACTCGGTTCCGGCCGGCGAGCGGCCGCCCGTGAACGTCGTGCGAATCGCCTTTCAGACGATGGTGGGTATCGGAACGATGCTCGCCGGGCTCGGCCTCGCGTATCTCGCGGTTCGCTGGCGACGTAAGCGGCTGCCCCTGTCGCGTTGGTTTTACCGCCTGCTTGTCCTGGCAGGGCCGCTTTCCGTTGTCGCGCTGATCTGCGGTTGGGTGACGACCGAAGTGGGCCGTCAACCCTGGGTGGTCTATCGGGTCATGCGCACCTCCGACGCAGTCACCGGCGCCGGAGGCATCCCCGTCGGCTACGTCACGCTCGCGCTCGTCTACCTCGGTCTCGCGCTCGCGCTTGCCTGGATTCTCGGCCGGCTCGCCCGCGTTCCACTGAGCGCTCCAACTGCGGCTAAGGAGGTGTGAGGGTGCATCTGTACGAACTCCCGCTGCTCTTCGCACTGATTGGGCTCGCCTTCTACACGGTGCTCGCGGGAGCCGACTTCGGCACCGGCTGGTGGGAACTGACCGCGGGGAGGGGCCGCGACGCCGACTCGATCCGCGACCACGCCCACCAGGCGATAGGCCCCGTCTGGGAAGCGAACCATGTCTGGCTCATCTTCGTGCTCACCGTCGTCTGGACCGCCTATCCGGTCGCGTTCGGCTCGATCGCCTCGACGCTCTCGATTCCGCTCTTCATCGCCGCGGTGGGGATCATCTTCCGCGGCACCGCCTACGCGTTACGCGCCGGCGCGTCCAGCGCGCGCGAGACGCGCGCGATCGACACCGTCTTTGCTCTCTCGTCGATTCTGACTCCGTTCGCGCTAGGCGCCGCGGTGGGCGGTATTGCTTCCCTCCGCGTTCCGGTCGGGAACGCTGCCGGGGATCAATTCTCGAGCTGGCTGAACCCAACGTCGCTCGTCATCGGGGTGCTCGCCGTGACGACCGCCGCCTACCTGGCGGCCGTGTTTCTCTGCGCGGACGCCGCCCGGCTCGGTGATACGACGCTGGAGCAGAGATTCCGCGCGCGGGCCCTCACAGCCGGTGTCGTCAGCGGTGCGATCGCGCTCGGCGGCTTGGCCGTGCTGCGTTCCGACGCGCACCTTGTCTACCACCGTCTCGTCGAAGGGCGGGGGCTCATCGGCCTGCTCGCCTCGATCGCCGCCGGCAGCACCACACTCGCACTTGTCTGGTGGAAGCGCTACGAAGCCTCCCGCTACACCGCCGCGCTCGCCGTCGCTGCGATCATCGCCGGCTGGGCGCTCGCGCAGTCGCCGATCTTCCTCGAAGGACTAACGGTCAGGGAGGCTGCTGCAGGCCGGAACACGCTAATCGCCGTGGTCGTCGCCGTGCTCGCGGGCGCAGCAATCCTGTTCCCCTCGCTCGCGCTGCTCTTCCGGCTCGTGCTCGGCGGAGCCTTCGGCGGTGGCGAACGCGCCGCCGGCCCGCCGCCTCAGGTGCGCTCCCTGCTCGCCGCACTCGCGCCTGGCTTCTTGCCCAGGCTGGCCATCGCCAGTCTAGTGGCCGGGGTCGGGTTCCTCACCATCGCTGACGCAGCCTGGGCGCACACAGTCGGCGTGTTTTGCCTCTTGACCTTCATTGCTGTCGCATTTCCCGCGGCTCTCCCACCCGATCTGGTGCCGGTCCCCTCCAACAACCACAGCACTCGGAAAACGAACCCGGGGTAACAGAGCCGCGTTGCCAGGAAGGCATCAATGCCGGAACGGAGGCGGCATCGGTTTTGACGGGGAGGGTGCTAAGTGTCAGAGTCGCCGCCTCGAGTCCTGTTGGGCCTTCGGGTTCGCACGACTTGGCGTTTCAGGCACATCGACCTCCTCCCGCCCAGGGTGGAGACCTCCCGCAACGGGTGGCAGCCCACGGCAAACGCCTTGCCTCAAATGGAGGCGGTTTTCGCGTGAGGGTTCGAATCGCGAAGTCCTGCAAGCGTTCTGCAAGCATCGCGCTTCCGCGGCGATGTCACTGTGTTTCCGCCTAAATCCGCGGCCGCGGCCGAAAACTGGCCGCCATTGCGAAAGGCCCTGGAAACGGGGCCTTTCGCTTTCGAGGAGATAGGCGTGTGGCGCTTCTGCAAGCGTTTTCTCAATGCACCGGTCAACGCCTCTGGCACAGGCGGGACGATTATGAGGACGCGTTCTCAGGCGGCGTCTCGTTCGAGATGGCGGTGGTAGTTGTCGATCAGCGCACGGGAGAGCTGCTGTTGCAGGTTGACGAGCTGAAGCCTGTTCGATTCGAGCTCGTCGCGACCCGCCTCTCGCTCGTGCAAGGCTTGGCGCTTTACGACGAGCTGACCGGCCGCAGCCTGTAGGCATTCGACGCTAGCCATCGTCCGATGCCGTCTCGACTTCGAATACGAGGCTCGGGGTCTCATGCTTCGGTGCGTAGGCGTACGGGTGGTAGAAGGCGTCGAGCGCGTCGCCCGGCGCGACCTCGACGTGAAAACCGTCATCGGTCGCCGAGTCGTAGAGGGAAATCGCCACCTGGTCGATCTCCGGGTGCCAGAGGAGGAGGACCTCGGCCGTCCCGCTCCGCCGCTGGGCCAGCTCTCGAGCCGGCGCGCTCGGGGCTCCGCCCGGTGCGGGTTCGAGGTATGAACGCAGCTGATGCATGGCTTTCCTTGTCGGAGTCGTTTGGTCTTTCGGTCCTAGAGACACCGCCCGCCGACATCTATTCCCCGACGCAGGCGCGGGGCCCCCTGGAAGGGGCCCCGCGCCATCGCTGAGGTGCAAGGTTCCTCTAGGGAACGAGCACGCCGTCCACGAAGAGCTGGATCGTCCCCGCGGCCGGGCCGCTCGAATCCACGCTGTCGCCGCCGTCGAGTGTGTTGATCTCGAGGCGGTCGTTTGCGCCCTCGGGGTGGAGGATCTCGACCAAGGGGGCG
>JBKPCT010000297.1:0-11215 GCA_046727515.1 Actinomycetota bacterium
GATGCGCCGGCGCCGACGCCTGTGCGCTCGAAGACGGCGACGCTTGCGCCGCGGCGGCTCAGCTCGCGTGCGATTGCCAGCCCGACGACGCCCGCACCGACGACAGCGAGATCGAGCGGGCGATCGGCCACATTGCGGAACTTTGCCCGCACGTTCGTGCGCCGGCAAGCGTGGAATCGCGAGAAGCGCTGACGACGACATGCTGCGGCAGAGGGGCATCCGTCGAGCTACCTCAAATCGTCGAGAGGCCGAAGCCTGAGCGACCGAACGCCCGTGTGTCCGACCCCCGCGCCGCCTAGCCAGCGCCTTACCCCCACTGCTGGTGTGCCAGAGGGGCCGGCAGTGCTACACAACCTCAGACACGCTCCACGAACCCATACGCCTGTTCCTCACGCGCACACGCAAGAACGCGGTATCGATGCAACACTCAGGCCATGAGCGCTCCTAGCGAGCGCGGATTATCGCCTAGACAGACACGAAAGGAGGCCAGTGTGTCAGTGTCAGTGCTCGAATCCTTCGGGGAACTGAAAGATCAGGTCGTGAAGGCGGATGGTGAGATCATGGCTGTCGCCGAGAAAGACGAGCCGGCGATCCGGACGAAGGTGGACGACGCGAGGCGAGAGGCCGACCAGCATGCGGCAGATCTCAAGGCCACGACGCAGCGCGCCGGGACCGACCCACAAAGCCATTGGCAGGAGATACAGGCCGATTGGGATCGTCACATCGAGCGCATGCGAGGGCGGCTAGACAGCGCGAAGGCGGGTTACGACCTCAGCCTCGCCGAGACGGAGGCGGAATCGGCCGAGGCCGACGCTGTCAACGCGATCGCGTTTGCGGCATCGGCGGTCGTCGAGGCCGAGTACGCGACGCTCGACGCACTGCGCGCCCGTCGGCGCGCCGCGGCGGTGGCGAGCTCCTCGTAGGCCCCGAAACCGAAGCACACTCGCCCTCACCGCGGGCACGCACGCGCGGACGCGCGCGAGGGCAGTAGTCGCCGGGGCGGCTAGAGACCGAGCGCCGCTCCGGCTGGTTTCGGGAACAACGCACAGGGGGCGGGGGTGCCTCTCCCGGGCGAATCCGGATCCGTCAGCCCAGTGCTCGGGGAGCGATGGGCTCTGGGTTTCACCCGTCGGCTACGGATGGCTGGTCGAGTATTGTCGCGGGTGGTTTGACGGGCGGCATGAGGTTGCCCGCAGAAGATAGGGGGAGAACATGCCCAAGATCATCGCAGCGACGTTCGCCGGCCAGGATGCTGCCGGCAAGGGCCTGGCGTCGGTTGCCGGCGCCCTCGCGGGTGCTCTCAAGCAGGGCGCGGTTGTCACTAAGACCGATAACGGAGAGATCAAGTTCGTCGAGACGAAGGACATGGGAACGAAGCAAGGCGCCGTGACCGGCGGCGTGATCGGCGCGGCTGTCGGGATCCTCGCAGGCCCAGTCGGCATCATCGGCGGCGGCGCGATCGGGGCTGGCATCGGCGGTTTAGCCGCGAAGCTACGTGACTCCGGCTTCCCAGACACCCAGCTCAAAGGACTCGGCGAGGACCTCACGCCGGGGGCAAGTGCGATCGTCGCCCTTGTCGACGACGATGCCGTCGAGAAGGCGCAGGCGCTCTTGAACGTCGTCGACGCCGAGCGAGTCGTCGTCGACGATGTGAGCACTGACCTCGCGGACGTCCTCGAGCAGGAGGCCGCTGGGTCGACCCCTGCACCGACAGGGTCGGCAAGCTAGGACCAGCACCAACAGCTCTTAGGACGCCACGCAAGGCTGCGTCTTATGTTCGCGCGGCGCGCTGCCCCAGTTCCGCCGAAGGAATGGGCCGGCCGGCGCGCACACGGATTGGTGCGGCTGACCCCGAGGGGAGGGCCTCGGCCGTTTCTTGAGAGCGCCTAACAGAATGACTCCCGTTCCCGGAGTAGCTTGAAGCAGATCAGGCAGCCGGCGATGTCGAGGAAGGCTTCGTGGAGTCAGACCGGGCGTATAAGCCCGCGGATTCCGAGTCGTGCGGCATGAAAGCGACAACTCGGCAGACACGTGCACCGGTCGTCTGGCGCCCTGGCTCAGGCCCAGAATCCCTCATGCACCGCCCGCGCCTGCTCCCGAAGGTGCGGGCCGCTGACCTCGACCTCGTGGTCGCCGCGAGCGAAGATCTCGCGACACGGGATCGCCAGGGTCGCGGTCTCCGGATCGTGGCCCGCGATGCGGCGCAGGTCCTCCTCGCTCAGGGCGAACACGACCCTGCGCACGTTGCTCCAGAAGATCGCTCCCGCACACATCGCGCACGGCTCGGTGCTCGTGTACAGCGTGCAGCCCTGGAGGAACTCGGCGTCGAAGTGCTCGCTCGCCGCGCGTATGACATTCGTTTCGGCGTGGCCGGTGCAGTCACGCCCGGTCACGACGGTGTTCTCAGATTCGACGGCGACGTTGCCATCTGCGTCGACCAAGAGCGCGCCGAAGGGATGGTTACCGTGATCGCGCGCTCGCCGCGCGAGTTCGATGGCGGTAAGCAGATAACGATCGTCTTCCGTCATGTGGGCTTGGGCGTACGCCTCGAGTGAGTCTAGGACCCGTCGCGGTCCTCCTGCGGAGCCAGCCGACGGCTTTACCGGCGACCGGGCGAGTCTACCGGCAGATCTACGCGCCCGATCGTGGGAAGCGGTCGTGCATGTGGTACTTCTGCCCCGGGGTAGGAGGCGACGACTCCCGCCCGCGCGAACGCGCCGTCGGCGCCTGCGCGCACGAATTTGCGCAGCAGTTCATGGCACCCAGGTCTCCGCCAGCGGCGTGACCTGCAGCTCGTGCGTCGCAGCGCGCGGTCCCTGGTCTGCCAGGAACACGACCGCGTCGGCGACCTGGCGCGGGTCCGCCAGGGCGGCGGGGTCGACGCCCGGACGGCCACCGCCGGCGTAGGGCTCGATCCCGGCGTCGACGATCAGCAGCGCGACGTGGATGCCGCGCTCGCGGAGCTCGAGCGCCGCCGCCTGAGTGATCGCACGCACCCCGAACGCGCCAGCCGCCCACAGCCCGCGGCCGGGCATGGCGCGCCGCGACGAGCCGCCGGTCACCTGGATCAACGTCGCCGGCCGGTGCAGCGCCGCGACCGCGCTCCCCGCGCCCGAGAGGAACGCGAACGCCGAGCGCGCCGGCGCGACCGACCAGCTGTCGAACGCGTCGGCAGCGGCGTCGGCGATCGGGCCGCCGCCGAACGGGCCCGTCCGCGTCCCGCCGTACGCTGCGGCGGCGTTGACGACGAGGTCCACGCCGCCGTGGGCCCGCGCGGCCTCCTCGACGGTCGCGCGCACGGCGGCCTGGTCGGTGATGTCGCTGCGCAGCGCGAGCGCGCCGGCCGCCCTGACGGCCGCGAGCGTCTCGTCCGATCGCGCCGCGCCCGCCACCGCCCAGCCGTGCGCGACAAGCGTCTCGATGATGGCCCGGCCCAGGTTGCGGGCCCCGAAGATCAGCGCGCTGCGGCCGGCGCCGCCGGCAGTCGTATCGATCATGGACTACTCGTATACCATCCCGCCGGCGACCGGACGATCTTGAACCTGACGGTGATCGTCGCTTGGCTGAATCCGTGTGCCGCGACCAGGACGACGGTCACGTTGTCGAGCGCCGCGCCGGACTGGGTGTTGTCGTCGAGACGAGATGCGCCGATAGGAGCTGTCCGGCTCTGTCCAGCGCGTCGGTGATTCGGGCTTCGAGGGCTTCCCGGCTGAGGAGCGGGTCGACCTCGCGCCTGGTTTCCATGGTCTGCCGCCGTGGAAGTACTTGCCCGGCCCATGCGAATCCACCTGGTCGCAAGCCCTCGTCGAACTCGACTGAAGGAGGCTACGCGCGTGCGGCGAGCCGACGGACTGTTGCGCCAACAGCAGAGTTGAGCGCAACCGAGAGGGCGCCGGCGCGGACCGCTCGGTCGCCGAGTGAGGCGCGCTCGATCCGCGGCGGAACAGGGACGAGCTGCACGAGCGCACTGCGGATGTCCGGGAGGAGAAGGTCGTCGCTGGCGCCGATCCCACCGCCGAGCAGAACGAGATCGAGGTCGAGGACGGCAGTCAGGCCGGCGATGCAGACGGCGATTCCGCGAGCCGCTTCCGTGACCACGGCGCGTCCGAGGGCGTTGCCGCGCCGAGCAGCGTCGAATAGTGCCTGGACGTCAAAGGGCTGCGGTACGGCCAAGTTGCTTTCGGCCGCCAGTCGAAACGCGGTCTCGGCAAGGCCCTGGCTGGAGAGGCGTGTCTCCATAGGTCCTCCGTGGGCGCGGGCGGCGGGATCGAACGGGTTCGGCCCAACCGGGAGGAAGCCGACTTCACCCGCAGCGCCGCGCGCGCCGCGGTGCAGGCGGCCGTGGAGGACGATTCCGGCGCCGAGGCCGGTGCCGATGTTCAGGTAGGCGAAGGAGTCGACGCCGGCACCAGCGCCCGCGGCTTGCTCGCCGAGGCAAGCGAGGTTGACGTCGTTCTCGACCACGACCGGCAGCCCGAGCGCCTCCGAGAGCACGACCTCGGCCAGCAGTCCGTCCCAACCGGAGATGTTCGGTGCCGAGCCGATCCGGCCGGAGACGGGGTCGATCACTCCAGGAGTACCGACCACGGCGGCCGCGATCCGGCTCGCGCGCGGACCTAGGCGTGACCCAATTTCGCTGAGGCATCCGAGCACGGCCTTTGCTGTCGGCCGTGGGAGTGGCAGCGATTTCTCCTCGACGCGGGTGCCGTCGAGGTCGGCAAGGACGAAGCGGATGTAGCGGGCGCCGACGTCGACGCCGACCGCAAGCACCGCATCAGCGACCAGGTCGTAGAGGGAGGCGCTAGGGCCGCGACGACCGGTCGTCCGGCCGTACTCACGCGCGAGGCCCGCCTCGAGGAACGCGCGCAGAGCCCCTCCGACGGTCGGTTTCGACAGTTCGGTGTGGATCGCGAGATCCGCTCGCGATACTGGGCGTCGCGAGCGCAGCGCGTCGAGCACGAGCCGAAGGTTGTGTTCGCGGATCGCGCTGGTGGTTGGAACGTCCACTTCCACACCAAATTAGGTAAGGCGCCTTTCGATGCGGGAACCATACAAGAGCAGTTGACGGGGGCACGTCAACGCGCTAGGGTCGCGACTATCTAGAAAGAGGTTTTTCTATTTCGCGCGTGGTCGGGGTCGACTTGGGCGGTTCGAATCTGCGCGGGGTGATCGCGGACAAGAGCGGCGAGCCCCTCCTCGAACTCGCCGAGGATGCGGCCGGCGGCGACGCCGACGCGGTGATCGGTCAGCTCGTCTCGCTCTGCCGACGCCTTGCGGTCGCGGCGAGCGCTACGTGGTCGAGCGTTGCCTCGGTCTGCGTGGGTGTCCCCGGAGTTGTCGACCGGGGCCAGCTGGAGCTCGCACCGAACCTGCCACCGTTCGGCGACGTCGATCTCGAGGCCGTACTGGCCGACGAGCTCGGGGTGCCCGTCGTAGTCGAGAACGACGTCAATCTGGCGACCAAGGGCGAGCATCGTCACGGTCACGGCGTGGGTATCGACGATTTCGTCTTCGTCGCGGTCGGCACCGGAGTGGGGATGGGGATCGTCGCCGGTGGAAAGCTGCTGCGAGGCGCGCAGGGGGCGGCCGGGGAGGTTGGGCTGCTACCGGTGGATGGCTCCACGCTCGAGGAGGTCGCGGGTGGGGTTGGTCTTGTCCGGCGCTTTGCCGCTCGGTCCGGTCGAAACGCCGCAACTGCTCAAGAGGTCTTCGCCGCCGCCGCCGAGGGCGACACTCACGCGGTCGGCGTGCTCGACGAGCAAGCGGGTGCGCTCGCCCATCTGCTGGTGCGCGTGCAGGCGATCCTCGATCCGGCTCTCGCCGTTCTCGGCGGCGGAATGGGCAGTCGTCCGGACGTCGTTAACCGGGTCAGGCGGGCGCTCGCGCCGCTCGGTCCGAAGCCGGGGGTACTGCGCGTGAGCGCGCTCGGGGAGCGCGCCGGCGTCGTCGGTGCCCTGGAGTCAGCCCGCGAGCGGGTTCCGCGCCCAGCCGAGGAGGGTGTCAGTGCGTGAGCTGGCTGTAGACAGCCAGCGCGCAGTCGCCTGGTTGCAACGGGCAATCCGCACCCCGAGTATTACGGGTGAGGAGGGCGCGTTCGCCCAGCTCGTCGCCGAGGAGCTGCAGGCGTTGGAAGTAGACGAGGTGCACCTCGAAGAGGTGGATGCGGGCAGGCCGATCGTTTGGAGCGTCAGCCGCGGCACCGGTGGCGGAGGCAGCCTGCTGCTTTCTGGCCACCTCGACACCGTCCGCGTGGATGGCTGGCGAGAGCGCTGGCACGGCGACGAGCGCGAGGACCCCTTCGCGGCGGCAATCGTCGACCGAGCCATCTGGGGTCGCGGTGCCGCCGACGTGAAGGCGGGCATAGCAGCTGTACTTGCAGCGCTCCGCACGCTGCGCGACGCGGGAATCGCGCTGGGCGGGGACGTGGTGACGGCCTGGGTATGTGACGAGGAGAGCGGTGAGCCCGGCTCCGGACGATCACTGGGAATGCGGGCGGTCTCAGAACGGATCCGCGACGGTGTGATCCCGCGCTCCGACTTCGCGATCTACGTCGAGCCGACTCGGCTGCGGGTGTTCACGGCGCAGATCGGCTTCCTGATCGCCGAGATCGAGATCGTCGGCAGGACCGCCTACTTCGGCCGTCCTGAAGAGGGACGCGATGCTCTCCGGGCGGGGCACCGGGTGTTGAGCGAGCTGTGGCAGCTCGGCGATTCCCTGTCCACTCGAAGCGAGCACCCACTCGTCGGCCGGCCGCGGCTGCTCGTCACGGCCTTCCAGGCGGGCGGCTATATCGCAGTGCCCGGCTCCTGCCGGCTGTCGTTGATTCGCTCGTTGATTCCGGGCGAAAGTCTCGACCAGGCGGCGGCCGAGCTCGAGAGAGCAGCAGTCCGGGCGGCCGCTGCGGCCGGCTGTAAGGCGGCCGTATCCTTCCCTGCCGGACGCGACCACCCGCTCGGCGGGTTGCCGGCGGAGATCGCCAGCGATCTCGAGGCAGTCGAGCGGCTGCTCGCTTGCGTCCGCGGGCGTCGCCCAGATGCGGCAGTCCCCACCGCAGCGCCGTATTGGGCGGAGATGTCGTTCTTGGTCGCGGCAGGCATCCCGTGTGTCTACTGGGCGCCCGGAGACATCGCGAACTGCCACACGGCAGAAGAGCGCGTCGACGTCGAGGAGTTTCTGGACGGCGTTCGCGTGCTCAGCCAGTTCATCGCCGGACACTGTGGTGCCGGCCAAACCGAAGGAGGACGACAATGAGGGGACACCGCGTGATTGCGGCCCTGGCCGCGGTCGTCGCGCTGGTCGCGCTCACCGCCGTGGGAGCCTCGCTTGCGGCCTCGAGCGGAAGCCGGGTTGGAACGGCCGGCCCGGTGCCGATCCGCTCGTCGAAGACGCTCGGGACAACACACGGCCCGAACGGCGAGAAGGCGACCCCGACCAGCGCGCTCAAGCTGAGCACGGCCGAGGTCGCCAAGGTGCGATCCGGCCACTACACCGCCGCGCTCGTCTGGCACCAGAACTCCGACTTCGTCACCGCGGTCACCGCCGGCGTGCGCGACGTCTTCAGGCCGCTCGGCATCAAGGTGGTCGCGCAGACCAGCGCGAACTTCGACGCCGCCAAACAGAAGTCCGACGTCGAGACGGTTGAGGCAAAGAAGCCGTCGGTGCTGCTGACGCTGCCGGTCGACCCGGTGGTGACCGCCTCCGCCTACAAGGCGGCAGCGAAACAGGGTACGAAGATCGTTCTGCTCTCGAATGTGCCGAAGGGGATGAAGTACGGTCGCGACTACGTGACCGTGGTCACCGACGACCTGTTCCAGATGGGAAAGCACGCGGCCGACGCGCTCGCCGCCGCGATCGGAAACCAGGGAACAGTCGCGTACTTCTTCCACGACGCCAACTACTACGTCACCAACCAGCGCGACCAGGCATTCCTGAAGACCATCCAGGGCAACTACAAGGGGATCAAGGTGGTCGCTAAGCAGGGGATCGCCGATCCGAACAAGGCACAAGATCAAGCCAACGCCATCCTGCTGAAGAATCCGACCCTCTCCGGCGTCTACGTGACGTTCTCGCAGCCGCCGGCCGAGGGCGTGCTCGCGGCGCTCCGTGCCAACGGAAACTCGAGCACGAAACTCGTCAGCCTCGATCTCGACGACCCGCTGTCTCTCGACATGGCCAAGGGTGGAAGCACGTTCGCGCTCGTCGCGGACAAGGCCTACGAACTGGGGCGGGCGATGGCGAAGTCGGCCGCCTATGGCCTGCTCGGCAAGAAGGCCCCGCCGTTCATCGTCGCCCCGGCGATCACGATCACCAAGGCGAACCTCGTCCAGGGCTACCACGAGTCCCTTCACCGGGCCCCGCCGGCTGCAGTGATGAAGGCGCTCGGAAAGTAACGCGTTGGCGCTCCCGGAAGACGTCCGGGAAGCGCGGGCGGCCCGCGCCGGAAGACGCCTCACGTGGGCGTTGCCGGCGCGGGTTCGCGCCGTCGAGCCGAGGCAGTACGTCGTCTACCTCGCATTCCTGCTGATCCTTCTCTTCTTTGCCCTGTTCCTGCACGACGACGGGTTCCTCAGCCAGACGAACCTGCTCAACATCGTCCGGCAGACAACGCCGGTGACGGTGATGGCCGTCGCCGTCGTGTTCGTCCTCAGCGCCGGTGAGATCGACCTGTCACTGGGTTCGGTCGTCGCGCTCTCCGCACTCGTCACCGCGAAGGTGATGCAGACGAATAGCCCTGTGCTGGCTATCGGTGCAGGCCTTGGTGTCGGTCTCGGCATCGGCGCGGTCAATGGCCTCTTCGTGACGCTGCTGCGCCTTCCCTCGTTCCTCGTCACGCTCGCGTCGTTGGGTCTCGTGGCCGGGCTCGCGCGGACGATCACCAACCTCGAATCCGTCGCAGTCGAAAACGAACGCTTCATCAAGATCTTCGGCTCCGGAGACGTCGGGCCGATCCCCGGTCTTGCCTTCTGGGCACTCGGCGCAGTCGTCGTCGGGCACTTCGTCTTCCGCCACATGCGCTTCGGCGCGCATGTCGTCGCGACGGGCGACAACCGCGGTGCGGCGCGCGCCGCCGGGATCCACGTCAACCGGGTACGACTGGCTGTGCTGACGCTGAGCGGCACCGCCGCTGCGCTCGCCGGCGTCCTCTACGCCGGACGCCTCCAAGGCGCGAACTACACGCTTGGCGAGCAGGACCTGCTGACGGTCATCGCAGCGGTGGTCATCGGTGGCACCCGCTTGTTCGGCGGCGCAGGAAGCATCGTCGGCGCGCTCGTGGGCAGCCTGATCATGGGCATGCTCACCAACGGCCTCATCCTCTGGGGCCTCACCTCTTCCGAGCAGATGATCGCCCAGGGCGCCCTTCTCCTGCTCGCGATCTCGCTCACCCTCCGCGAGCCAAAGAGCCAGTAGAAAGTGTTCCTCGACGTCCTCCGCCGCCGGAACCCCGCCTTCCTCGAAGCGGCGATCGCCCTCCACCAGGCCGGGCAGTTGCCCCCGAACTGCTACCTGCTCGACCTCGACGCCATCCGCTTCAATGCAGCCGCGATCCGCCGCGAAGCCGACCGGCTTGGACTCGAGGTCTTCGCAATGACCAAACAGGTCGGCCGCGCCCCCGGCTTCATCCAGGCGATCAAAGCAGGCGGAATCACAGCCGGAGTCGCCGTCGACATGACCGACGCCCAAGCGATTGACGCCGCCGGCCTCCGGGTCGGGCACCTCGGTCACCTCGTCCAGGTGCCCCAGCACCAAGCGGCAAGCGCAGCCGCTCTTGCACCTGACAACTGGACCGTCTTCTCGCACGACAAGGCCGAAGAAGCAGCAGCCGTTTCCGACGGTCAGGCACTCCTGCTCCGCATCCACGCAGCCGGCGACACCTTCTACGAGGGCCACGAGGGCGGTTTCGACGCCGATCAGGTCGCTCAGGCGGCAGAGGCGATCGACGCCCTCGACGGCGTCCACTTCGCCGGGATCACAACCTTCCCCGCCCTTCTCTACGACCCGAACACGAAGCGGGTGACGCCGACCCCGAACCTCGCCACCCTCGAGCGCGCCCGCGCACAGCTCGCAGCAGGCGGCCGCGATCAGCTGCGCGTAAATGCCCCCGGGACCACCTCCGCCGCGGTGCTCTCACTGCTCGCAGACCACGGCGCCACCCAGGTCGAACCCGGCCACGGCCTTACCGGCACCACGCCACTACATGCAGTCCGCGACCTCGACGAACTGCCGGCCGTCTGCTACCTGACCGAGGTCTCCCACCTCCACGCAGGCCGCGCCTACGTCTTCGGCGGCGGCCTGTACATAGACCCGGTCTTCCCCGAGTACCAGCCCCACGCCCTCGTCGCCGACGGCGCCGGCCTCGGCAAAGCCCACGTCGTCGAGGCCTCGATCCCGCCACCGGCGGCAATCGACTACTACGGCCAACTCGACTTCCAGGGACGGCCGCCCCGCACCGGGGCAAGCGTCCTCTTTGGTTTCCGCATCCAAGCGTTCGTCACACGAGCCTCGGTCGCTGGAATCGCCGGGATCAGCGCCGGTGCGCCCCAGGCCAACGGTATCTGGGCGGCCGACGGCAAAGAGGCCCAATGGCCGTAACCTCGCAGGCGCTCGTCCAGTTCGACCGGGTGCGCAAGGAATTCGGCGCAGTCGTCGCCCTGGAAGACCTCACTCTCGAGGTCAACGCCGGCGAGATCGTCGCCCTCGTCGGCGACAATGGCGCCGGCAAGTCAACCCTCGTCAACTGCATCGCCGGCGTCTACCAGCCAACCGCCGGCCGGATCCTCCTCGAAGGCGAGCCGGTGCAGTTCTCGTCTCCGCTCATCGCGCGCAAACACGGGATCGAGGTCGTCTTCCAAGACCTCGCCCTCGCCAACGAACAACCCGTCTACATGAACCTCTTCCTCGGCCGCGAGCTTGTCAAAGGCCCACTCCGGCGGCTCAACCGGGCCGCGATGGCGGCAGAGACGCAAGCGCTGCTCGACGAGCTCGACATCCGGATCGACAGCGCGCACAAAACGATCCGCGACCTCTCCGGCGGCCAGCGACAAGGCGTCGCGATCGGCCGCGCCATCCACTGGGCGGAACGGCTCGTGGTCATGGACGAGCCCACCGCCGCCCTCGGAGTCGCCGAAACACGCCGCGTCGAAGAAACCATCCAACGGATGAAAGAACGCGGGCGGGCGATCCTCCTCGTCAGCCACTCCCTCGACCAAGTCTTGCG
>JBKPCT010000298.1:0-8518 GCA_046727515.1 Actinomycetota bacterium
CCACGTCCGGCACCTGCTCGCAAAACTTCAGGCGCGGTCAAGAGCCCACGCCGTTGCCGTAGGTTTCCGGCGCGGGCTTCTGACCTAGGCCTAGGAGCCTCTCTCTCTACAGCCTGTGTATATCCCTCAACAGGGGGACGATCCGCGACTGTGGAAGACGGAAGCTACGAGTGAAGCCTTACCAGTTCGTGTGGCCACCCGGCAACGGGAGGCGCACACGCCCAAGAAGCTTAAGCACGAGATAACTCCTCTCTCGAGGGACTAACGGCAGGACCGCTTATACCCCGTTTGGGTGACAGATGCAAGCTCTCGCAGCGACTAGGCCCGACGTAGACCCGCTTGCGCGACGCATGGTCGCCTACATAATTGGGCTAGGTCTAGTCCTCATCGGGCTCGTCGCGTATCTTGTCCAACAGGGGTACGGCGTCCGGTCACCGTGGGCCGTGGCTGTGCTAGCAGGCGCGGCAGCTGTTGCCGAACGCGGGCGCGTGCAGTTGGAGCGCGGTAACCAAACTGAGAGTTCGATCTCGAACTTGCCTGTGCTGTTTACAGCCGTTGCTTTCGGCCCGCTGCCTGCCGCGATTGTCGGCGCAGGATCGATGCTCGGGGCTGTCCGCCGCCCTTACCTGAAGCTCACGACCTACACACTGACCCGCGCGCTCGGTGGAGCAGTTACGGGTGTGGTGGCCTTGCACGCACAGGATTTGGTGAGTAGTGACGTCGGCTCAATGGCCGTCGCGATCGGCCTTGGCGGGCTCACACTGGAAATTGTGGATGTTGGCTTTGTCTGTCTCACTACGCGTCTACGCGCTCTTCCCGTAGGGCCGCTCGCACGCCTTCTGCTTCCGGTAACACTTCTTTCCGTTCCACTTTATGCGCCGCTGGTCGGTCTACTCGCACTTGCATACAAGAACATTTCACCTTGGTCGCTGCTGCTCTTCCTAGTGCCCGCGATCGCGGCACAGAGCCTCTACCGCCTGTACAAGGATCAACGTCGTCTCGCCCAAGATCTCGGCGTCGTTAACCAGCGCCTTGAAAGAGCGAATCTCTCATTCGCCACGGCTCTCGTTACAACCTTGGACGCTCGAGATCGATACACCGCCGGCCACTCTGCCGCCGTCTCCATTTATGCTCGCGACATTGCCGCCCGGCTCGGCTTGACTGCACAGGAGCAGCAACTGGCCCACCTCTGTGGCCTAGTCCACGACATCGGAAAAATTGGTCTCGCCCCGGGTCTTCTGGAAAAGCCAGGCGCTCTTACGCTGGAGGAGCGTCGCCAGATGCAACAGCATTCCGCGATCGGGGAGCGCATTCTTGCCAAGGTCGAAGATTACTCCGAGATTGCAAGAATCGTCAGGCACCACCACGAGCGGATGGACGGTATGGGATATCCCGACGGGATTGCTGGCGAAGCGGTGCCATTGCTGTCGCGGATCATCGCGGTGGCCGATGCGTACAATGCTATGACGTCAGACCGGCCATACCGCGACGCCATGCCAAGTCGTGTGGCGCGGCTGAGGCTTGCACAAGGCGTAGAGGGTCAATTCGACACTAGTATCGTCGCAGCGTTCGAGGCCATTCTGGCTGGCGCAACCGAGGAATATCGCACTGCCACGCGACTCGACTTCAACTTTGAAGCGCAGGACGCATACACCGCTTCAGACGAGTCGAGGGCCGCTTAAATTTAATCCCCGACGTCATCCTCTCTGTCGAGCGCTACCCTGAGGGCGGCCTCCGTTCTCGACCGTACGCCGAGTTTCTCGAGGATGTGCAGGACGTGAACCTTGACGGTGGATTGGCTTATGAACAGTGCTTCGGCGATGGCGCGATTGGTCAAGCCCTGCGCGATGAGGTTCAAAACTTCGGTTTCGCGGGGCGTCAGAATCCCGCCTGACGGCTCTCCTCGGGGCCTGGTCATGCCAGCTTTGCGAGCAAGCGGCCGGTCATGAGCACGATCGATCAGTTCATTCAGTGCGTCCTCGGCTTTCGGATCTCGAGCCACGGCGGCTAATAGCTGTGGGCACCCTCTATACGCGATCACGAAACAGTCAAAGGCTCCGTACTCACGACTTGTGCGAAAGGCTTCGGTTGCGTGGTCAACACGGGATGTGTGTCCCTGGTTCAGAGCGACTACTGCCCGCGTACAAGGCACGAGTGTCTTGACCTCGATCGTGTTCGCGATCAACTCGGCCTCATCGACGAGTCGAATCGCTTCCTTGGGCTGACTTGCGCAAGCGAGAGCGAGACCGCGGGTTGCAAGATATTCGCCACGCTCTCCTTCAAAAGGAAAACGCTGAGGCGGCTTCCGAAGGACGTCTGCCCCCTGCGCTGCCAACCCTTGCACTATCAGCAAACGACTCATCAGAAGCTTCGATTCGAGCTCAAGAAATATGTCTTGACAAGCCTTGGCCTCGTGCTCGAGCCATTCGATGAGATGTTTAGCGCGAGAGAAGTGTCGTATACCCGTCGCAGCCAAAGCCCTCATCTTCTTTGAGTGCGGGATGGCGAAGGGTAATCGAACATCGCGCGCGTATTGCTCCGCCTCATGGGCCGCCTTCAAGGCTCGGTCGTACTCTGCGAGCTGACATAGCAGCATCGCCCTCGTAGTGAGATACGACGATGCAACAAGTGGATCATTGATGCGCGGCAAGAGGTAGCTGGAAGCCTCAAAGAGGCCCGTCAGCGCCTTCAGGTCACTTCCAGTGCGGCTAGCCATGAGGTGTCGGCAAATCGCCAGTCGCGCCTCGCTGGAAGCGCTGCCGTCGTTGAGATTGATCAGTTCTTGGAGAAGAGAGTTCGCCTCGGCCTCACCGAGATCGAGTGCAGCGCTGAACTTCCCCCAGACCGCGTCTCGCCTTGCTCCCCTCGTTACGGCGGCACGCAATGCTTTCTCGTAGGAGTCAGTTGCGCGCTCATTGTGGAAGTCCATGCGCGCGCTACTTCCGGCGACATAGAACGCACGTGAGCGCAAGGGATGTGCGTTATTGAAACGGCCGGCGGCATGAAGGGCGAGGGCCTCAGCCTTGCGACGCAGTCCCTCATGAAACGCAATCTCCGCCTCAGCGAGTTCAACTACAGGCGCTTCGACCGCCTTTGATTCGGCAAGGCTGAGCCAGCGTATGAGTGTTCTCAACCGACGGTCATCGAGTAGCGCCAACAGCCCGCGCTCTAGGAGTGCAATGAAGACTTCCTCGGAGAAGGAGCGGTCGATGAGGGCGAAGGCATCATCCCAACGACCCTGCCCACTTAAATACTCTGCGAGCTCGCGAACGGCATGCTTGTTGTCTAAGACCGTTTCTCGAGACTTTGCTTCAAGGAATGTCCGTAGAAGTGGGTGCAGTTCAATTGTGTTTGCTCGGGGGCTGAGGAATCCGAGTCTGACTCCCTCTTGGACCACAACTGACGCATCTGCACCAAGAAGAAAGTCTGCCACCTCGAACGCCAATGTGGGCGCTAGCGCAAGGCGGCAGAGGGCGCGCTGAAGAGGCTCTTCGGCGGCCTGATAGAGCTCCTCGGCGAAGTAGTCGTACAACTTGTCTGGCAGCGAGCCCTCAGGTAGCTCGAAGTCGTCTGTCAGCGCCGCTAGGCCGATCACCGCCGGCCAGCCCTCCGCGAGCGCGACCAGTCCCGCCGCCGGTGCGTCCTTTCGATGCGCGAGAACGGTTGCCGCCTCGTCATGGTCCATCGCAAGCTCGGTGCGACCGAGCTCGTACACCTCGCCGTAGAGCAGGCGCCGCGCAGAGGCCCAGGATGGACGCTTGCGGCTCGTCAGCAGCAGCCGCACCGGCGCGTCGCGCAGGAGCACCTCGATGAACCGCTCCGGGGCCTTTGCCTCCATCGCGAACTGGTAGTCGTCGAAGACGAGCCACGCGTCCTCGGGCCAGTCGGCAAGGTTCTCGGCAAAGAGCTCCGCCAGGACGTCGACGTCCTCCTCGGGCGTGCCCGTCGCCCGCATGCGATGGATCATCCGGCTGCCTGCGTCCGGGATCAACTCGGACAGGACCTCCGAGAGCCCGGCCGCGAGCGCTGCGACGTCGGCCGTTGCGGTTGTGCCCTGGTACCAGACGTGTGTTCGATCGCCGGACCATTCGCGGGCAAGCGTCGTTTTCCCAAACCCGGCGGGAGCGATCAGCATCAGAACGCGTGCGTTCGCCCTGTCGAGCAGCCGCGTCAGGCGTGGCCGCTTGATGATGTAGCGGCGCGCTGTCTCGAATGCAGTTTCGATGCCCGCCATACCCCAATCGAGGAACGTGTCCCCGTCAGCGGACTGTACTCCGCTCCGTCTCGAGATCGAAGCCCCCGCGTCCGCAGCCCAGGCGGCAGACGCGGGGAGCTCGATCAACGATCCCCGCTCAGGGGGATCTGCAGCGGGTCCTCACCCGTCAACCGGCGGAACGCAGCGGGGATCTGCCTGCGCCGCGGCACGCCGAGCTTCTGCCGAAGAGCATCGGAATGCGCCTTGGCCGTTCGCGCGGAGATCGCGAGGCGCTGAGCGACCTCCTCGTTTGAATAGCCGGCGGCGATGAGGGCGACGACCTCGCGCTGCCGTGCAGTGATCCCCGGCGGCGCGACCATGAGCGTTGCGTACATGGAGGGCACGCTAGTACGGCCCCGGCCAGGTGACCATTGACCGAAGGGCGTATTTCGAGCGATTACGCCCAGCCGTGTGGGTCCCAGTAATGGTTAGGCGGTCTTCTGCGAGCATGCGGGCAGTCGGAGGAGGACCAGGCGGCCTACGCGGCGACCGCAGAGCCTCGCACGAAGCTCGCTTCGTGCCCGCGGGCGTTCGCCTCGCGCAGCTCGTCCTTGTCCAGCGCGCCGATCCGCAACAGCAGCTCGAGCTCGTCGCGGAGGTGCGTACGCATCATCTCCGGGCCGTCCGTCGCGATCGTGAAGCGCACGCCGTTTTCGACGAACGCCCGGAAGGTCTCGCGCAGGGACGCCTCGTCCAGCAAGGCCTTCGTCAGCAGATTCGACGTCGGGCAGATCTCGAGGACGATTCCTCGCTCGCGCAGCTCGGCCATCAGCGCCGGCTCGCGTGCCGCCAGGATGCCGTGCCCGATTCGGTCCGGCTGCAGCGCCTCGACCACCTCGGCGATCTCCTCGACGCCGTACTCGCCGCCCTCCTCACCGACGTGGATCGTCACGCCGAGGCCGGCCGAACGCGCTTCCTCGACCAGGGGCGCGAGCGCGGAGTACCGGTAGCGCTCGCCGCGAGGCCGAGGACCGGCGATGTCGATCCCGACGATCCCGCGCGTGGCGTAGCGGACCGCCTTCTCGACGATGATCGCGTTCTGGCGCTCGTCGAAGGTGCGGTCCATCATCAGGATCAACCCGGCGCGCACCTGCGGGTACTCGAGGCTCGCGCGGTCGAGCCCGCGGGCGGCGGCCATGATGATGTGGTCGAGGTCGCGCTCGCCGCCACGGTTCCGCTTCATCGGGTTGAAGCGCAGCTCCAGCGTGGTGATCGCCTGCGAGCGGTACGCGCCGCTGATCGCCGCGTGCACCGAGCGCTCGACCGCGATCGGGCTCGACTGGATCAGCTCCGTCCAGTGGTAGATGGCGTCGAGCGCGTCCAGATCGGGCACACCGCGGGGATCCGAGACGCTGACGAGGCGGTCGAACTCCCAGTAGTCCTTGACCGGCAGCGCGATCCCCTGCTCGTGGGCGATCGACCAGAGGATCTCCGAGGCGACCGACCCGCCGAGGTGGGTGTGCAGCTCGGCGAGCCCGTCTTCGAACACGAATCGAGCATAACGGCAGCGCGTAGGCTCCCCAGAGAGTGAAGGTTGGCATCGTCGTTCCGTTCTCGTGGTCCTTCTGGGGCGCCGTGCTCGAGCACGCGGAGCTCCAAGCCGAGGCGCTGCGCGCCCGCGGGCTCGACGTGCGGATCGTAATCGGCAACGACCCACCCGGGACGTTCACACGCGTGCTCCACCCGCGCCACGGGCGCCACGACGACCCGCCTCCGGACGTGATTCCAGTCGGGCGCACGGTGATCGTGCCGGCGAACGGGTCGTTGCCCAACATCGTCCTCAGCCCGAGCGTCCCTTTCAAGCTCAAGAAGCTCTACGCGCGCGAGCGCTTCGACGTGCTCCATCTGCACGAGCCGATGACGCCCGCGATCTGCGTCTCGACGCTCGCGGTCGCGAAGTGCGCGCTGGTCGCCACGTGGCATGCAGCCGGCGGGCTCGGCTGGATGCGCGCGGGGCTGCCTTCGTGGGGATTCTTGCTCGACCGGATCGACCACTACATCGCCGTCTCGGAGCAGGCCAAGGTGTCGGCGGAACACTGGGTCCCCTACGACTTCGAGGTGATCCCGAACGGCGTTCTCATCCCTCCCGAGGCCGATCCCGGGAACCGCCAGAGCACCGTCGTCTTCATCGGCCGTCACGATCCGCGCAAGGGGATGCCTGTGCTGCTGCGCGCGTGGCCAGACGTGCACCACCGGACGGGGGCGCGCCTCCGGCTCGTCGGAGCCGATCCCCTTGCCGTACAGCTCCTGCTCGCACGGAACCGCGTGTCGAACGACGGGATCGACGTACTCGGGTTCCTGCCGCAGGATGAGCTGACGACGGAGCTGCTCCAGGCGAAAGCGCTCGTCGCCCCGTCGATCGGAATGGAGAGCTTCGGGATGGTGCTGACGCGCGCCTTCGCGTGCGCCGTGCCGGTCGTCGCGTCCGACATTCCGGGGTACAGGGCGGTCATGACCGACGACACGGGAGTGCTCTTCCAGACCGGTGATCCCGATGGGCTCGCGGAGGCGCTCGGCAACCTGCTCGAGGACGAGCCACGCCGGCGCGAGCTCGGCGAGCATGCCCGCCGCATCGCGGTCGAGCGCTACTCGTGGGACCGGATCGCAGCGCGGCTCGAGCAGATCTACCGCGAGGTCTCGGCGTGAAGCTCCGCCCGCGCGTCCCCCGCTCGCCGTGGACGCGGTCGGGCATCGCGCTCGCGTTCCTCTGCGGGGTGGGCGCACTGCTGTGGTGGCACGGGCCGCAGTGGGGCGACTTCCGCGACGCGTTCACGTCCGTCGACTGGAAGTGGGTGGCGGCGGCCGTCGGGCTCAATCTGCTCTCGGTTGTCGCCCGGGCGGCCGCCTGGAACACCGTGATCCACTCGGCAATGCCGCGGCCGAATCCGCCCTTCTCGCTGGTCTTCTCCGCGTTCTCCGTCGGTCTGCTCGCGAACGCCGTGCTGCCCGGACGGGTCGGCGAGCTCGCGCGCGTCGCGGTGCTGACCCGGAGGATGGACGGCCGCCGCCAGGGACTGTGGCCGACCCTCGTCGGAACCGTCTTCGCACATCGTGTCTTCGACCTCGTCCCCGTCGGGATCCTCGTGGTCTGGGTGCTCGCGACCGCGAAGATCCCCGGCTGGGCGTTCACCAGCCTCGCGATCGTGCTCTCGATCGGCGTCGGGCTCTTCCTGTTCGCGTTCGCGACCGCGCCGCACGACGGGCGCACTCGCCTCGAGGGAATGGGCACCGTCAGACGTGTCGTGACGATGGTTCGCCGTGGGCTCGGCGTGATGAGGAGGTTCCGGCCGGCCGTGCGCGCGGTCTCCGGCCAGTGCGCGGGGTGGACGTGCCAGCTGTTCGCGGTCTGGACGGCGATGCTGGCCTTCCACATCCACGAAGCGCTGCCTGCGGCCGGCCTCGTCCTGCTGCTGATGAACGTGGCGACGATCGTCCCGCTCTGGCCCGGCAACGTCGGGCTCGTGCAGGCGGCAATCGCGCTGCCGCTCGTGCAGTACGGCGTCCCCTACGGGAAGGGCTTTGCCTTCGGTCTCGGGCTGCAGGCGATCGAGGCGTCGGTCGGCGTCGGCGTCGGTCTGCTCTTCCTCGGCCGCGAGGGGATCTCGTTCGCGCTGCTGCGCGAGATGCCCGGGGCGGCGACCGCGGAGGTGCCCGAGAGGGCGCAGGCCTCTGAGGAGCCTCCCGAGCGTGAGGACGCGCGCGCTCGCGTGCCCGGCTAGCCTCAAAGGCTGTGCTTCCGCGGCTCTCGCCGCCGAAGCGCTGGCTGTCGGCTTCCGACGGGTCGGCGTCCGTGTGGACGCGATGCCGATTGCCGACGGGGGCGAGGGAACTCTGGACGTGCTCTGCTCCGAGTTCGACACTGTCGACGTTCTGGACGCGTTCGGACGGCCGCGGGTCGCTCGGACCGGCGTCCTCGACGACGGAACGCGCGTGATCGAGGCCGCAGAGGCAATACCGCTCGACCCGGAAAAGCTCGACGTGATGGCCGCCTCGAGCCGCGGGCTCGGCCTGTGGCTGCGTCTTTACAGGGACTGTCCCCTGACAATGACCGTTGGCGGTACGGCCACGATGGACGCTGGCGCAGGCCTGCTGAAGGTGCTCGACCGCTTGCCCGAGGGGACGCGCGTCCTCTGCGACGTGACCACGCGGCTCTACGACGCGCCGCGGCTCTTCGGGCCGCAGAAGGGCGCGAGCCCGGAGCAGGTCGCCGAGCTCGAGGCGCGCTTCCGCGCGATGACGGCTCTCGCGCCGTACGCCGACCTC
>JBKPCT010000299.1:0-6893 GCA_046727515.1 Actinomycetota bacterium
CGCTCCTCGATGCCGCGGGTGATCAGCATGTTGCGGTAGATCGTCACCAGGTCCTCGCGGTCGAGGCCTGCTGCTCTCACCTCGGTCAGCGACCCGACCGGCTCCGCTTCGCGCGCGATCGCCATCGGGCGGAAACTCTAGCCGCCAGGAACGATCACAAGCGCCCGACGAGCCTGAACCGCTCGACGACGAGGAGGGCTAGAGTTGGCCCCATGGGCAAGGCCGCCGACTGGCTCCGCGAGGAGCGCCGCAAAGTGCTCGGCGACTGGGCCGCAGTCTGCCTCGACTGCGGCGCCGCGCAGCGCTGGTTCGAGGCGTTCGAGTCCGAGCTCCCTGAGCGCTGCCCGGCGTGCCGGGGCACGATGCTCCACCGCTGCCCCGCGTGCGACGCCCCGTTCAGCTCCGTCTTTGCGGTCGAGTGCGAGCGGTGCGCCGCCCCCCTGCGGCGGGACGAGCTGCTGGGCGTCAGGATCAGAAAGGCGCCGCCCGGCGGGCACTAGCCGGACCGCTCCCGCTCGGGGCCCGCCGGTCCGGGCGCCGGGAGCACGAGCTCATTGCTCGTTCCGAACCGCTCTTCGAGGAATCGGCCCTGGGCGAGCAATTTCGTGACGTCGTCCTTTGCCACGGCCTCGGAGATCTCTTGCATCTTCTGCTCGATCAGGTCGAGTTGTTCGCCGAGGAGCGCGCGTGGAGTCTTGCCGTCGGCGATCGTGCGCGAGTCGGCGTAGGCGCGCGGGAGCGTCAGGTAGTTGTCGAGCGTGTTGGGCAGGTAGTCGGCGACCGTCCGCTGGAGCGCGAAGAGGTCGCGTCTGTCGATGCTGGACGCATTGATCCTCGGCAAGATGTCCAAGATCGTCGTCTGGATGGCCACGACCTTTGCCGCCAGCTCGCCGGGTAGCCGCGTCTGTGCCCGCGAGACGATCCGCTTCAGCTCGCGCTCGATCGCTGCGGGATCGATGTCGTCTCCGGCGGCAAGTCCGGCGCCGATTCCACGGGGTCGCGGAGTTACGATCGCGCCGAGCGCATAGAGCCCGGCGACGATGAGCGGCACGAGCCACCCGGAGATCACGCCGCCGAGGAACAGGCCGACTCCGACCAGGGCGAGGCCGATTCCCGCGATGTTCGGGAGGCCGTAGAACCAGCGCACGAGGCGGTCGCCCATCGTCAGCAGCAGGCCACGCTACTGGTAGCCGCGGATCTCCTTGAAGATGTCGGAGAGACGGGTGTTGCGTGCGTCGAACACGCGGCCGCCGGTGACATCGGCGATCTGCTCCAACTCCTTGGGAGACGCATTGCCGAACAGAACGGTAAAGGTGCGGATCTGGTGCGCCGGCGCGGGCAGGGCGTCATAGGCCTCGACGAAGTCTCGAACACTGCTTCCGGTCGTGTTTTCGCCGTCCGTCATCAGAACGATCGAGTAGTAACGATGTGGTTCTCGCGCCTGTGCTTCGGAGGCGTGCCTGTAGGCATCGATCAACGCCGAGTAGATCGCAGTGTCGCCGTCCGCAACCAGGTGGTCGACAAACGTCCGGATCCGTGCATACGAGCCGCTCGGCGCCGCATTCCCGCTGATCGTGAAATCGACCGCCGGCTGCACGACGCCGTTGAACGGGATGAAGGTGAGCTGCTCACGCCGGTGGAAGATCGAGAAGCGCCCGGTCAAGGATCGATCGAGGCCGGTCAGACCTCTCAGCGCCGACTTGAGGTCGTTGAGCTTGTTGTCGTGTGCCATCGAGCCCGACACATCGAGGACGAATGTGGCGTGGGCGGGCGGCCTCGCCTCGTTCAGGTAGGCGAACAGGATGTCGTTGATCGTCCCGACGGTCGCCGGAAACGGGAGCTCGACGAGCAAGCGGCGAGGAAGCCGCGGGTCGAGCGGGATACCCGGCGTGGCCGGCCGACGCAGCGTCGTGCGCATCAGCTTCTCCTGGAACTCTTTCGAGCGCAGGTACTCCGTCAACCTCGCGTACGCCTTCCGCTCCTCGTCGTTCAGGAGCAGGAGCGGATAGTTGGCGGTGATGATCCCTTCGCTCGGGTAGATCAGCTCGAGCGGTTCTTTCAGCTTGCCGCTCGCGTTCAGCGAGAGCAGCACCGATTCGTAGTTGATCATCCCGTCGAGCTGCGCCTGCGAGGCGACGAATGCGTCGGCGAGGAAGCCCGACGAGCCGGCAGTGAGCTTCTGCCCGGCAAAGAGCTCCTTCAGGCCTTTCGTGTCGATCTTGCCCGCGTTCAGCGCGTCGGCCGACCCCGCAAACGCAGAGGCGACGCCGACGAGCGCGGTGAACCCGGAGTTGGATGCCGCTGGGTTGGTCATCGCGAAGCGGAGCCGGCCGGCCGATGCGGCATCGGCAATGTCGCGCCACGTGACCTTGGCGCCGCCGGCCCAGCCGAGACGCTGCGCGGCCGATCGCTTGACCCCGAGGACGACCGGGCTGAGCATGATCGGCGTCTCCGCGAAGACACGGCGCGGGCCGCCTTGTTGGAGCAGCAACAGGTACTTCGAGTGCGAGAACCAGGCCAGGTCGTGGTGATCGCGGCCCGCGGCGATGTCCTGCGTGCCCTGGATCGTGCCCACGTAGTCGAGCTTCAGCTCGATCCCGGTTCGCTTCTCGATCAGGGGGAGGAGCGGCTCGAGGTCCTTCACCTCCGAGCCTGCGATCACCGTCAGCGTCGAGGAGGAGCCGCCTCCGCAGCCCGCTGCGCTCAGCGCAACGAGCAGCGCGCAGCAGGTGCCGACGAAGGCGGCAGTTCGTCTCACAAGGTCAGCTCATCAGAGGCATCCGCCTGGGCTGCGGCCGAGTCGCCCTCGCTCTCGTGCATCCGGTCGAGCCGTTTCTGCGCCTCGACGATCTCCTGACCGAGCGCGTCGACCGTCCTCTGCATCGTGGAGAGCGCTGCGACCTTGTACGTGTCGATCTCGTCGAGCGCGGCGTAGATGTTCTGGAACGCATGCTGCAGCTTCTCGATGTCGACCGTCGCCGAGGCGGCCTGCTCGTGCACCTCCGCCGACTGGTCCTTAAGCACCTCCGACGTGCGCTCGATCAGGTTCGACGTGGTCGTGTTCAATGCGGTGATCTGGTCGAGCACCAGCTTCTGGTCGACGAGCGCCTGCGAGACGATGATCGCCGTCCGCAGCGCGGAGACCGTGGTCGTCGTCGCGCGGTCGACGCCCTTGACCAACTCGAGGTTGTTCTTGCGGACCATGTCGAGCGCCATGTAGCCCTGCGCCGAGACGGCGAGTTGGGTCAGCAGGTCCTGCACCTTCTGACGGACATAGAAGAGCGCGTCCTCCTGCAGTGCCTTCGCCTTCTCAGGATCCGGGCCCTGAAGCGACGCAACCTTCGTGGTCAGGGAGGCGTCCAGCCTCTGGGCGAGGTAGACGTACTGACGCAGGTACTGCATCGTCTGCCAGAGATTCGCCTTCTCCTGCTCGATCGAGGCGTTGTCGTGCTGGAGCTCGTCTTGACCCCGAAGGAGCGAATCGATGATCGCGTTCAGGTGCGATTGCGCCGACCGGTATTTCGCGAAGTAGTCGCGGAGCCGGTTGCCGAAGGGGATCAGACCGAAAAGTCTCTTCTTTGTGAACAGACCCTGGCGCGACGGGTCGAGATCCTCGACCGTCCGGCGCAGCTCGACGAGCGAGCTCGAGACTTCCGAGTTCTTGTCGAACACACCCGATTCCATCGCGTTCGTCGGCTTGTCGAGCAGGCGGTTCGAGACGGCGGCGGCGTCGCGGATGTCCTTGGAGCCCAGGTCGTAGACCGCCTTCAGCTTCGTCTGGAACTCCTGGGAATGGGTGTCGAGCGAGCCGAGCTCGTCGACGAACTGCTGAGCCTTCTTGTCGAGCCCGGCGGCGACCGACGGGTCGAGCCGGACGAGCTCGGACGCCTTGTCCGCCTGCACCGGCGCGACCGCATCGGGCGGTGTGAGTGGGACGAGCTCGGTACCCGTCGCCGTTGTCGTGGGGGCATCGGTGGTCATGTGTCTCCTTTGGTCGGTGCCTAGCCCTGGGCCTGATAGGCGCGCTCGATGCGCTTGATCATGTACTCGAGGATCTCGAACGAGGGCGGATCGACGGCGTTGATGATGGTGGGCATCACCTTCACGCCGTGAGTTCGAGTGAACTGCCTGAACGCCGCCGGCTTCGAGGTGCGGAAGCCGTACTCCACCTCCAGCTCTCTCAGCTTCGGGTCGGTGAGGAGGGCTTTTCCCAGTCGGTCGCCGGCCTGCGTGAGCGGGACGAACGTGTGCTTGGAGAGAATTGTCGGCGTCGGGTACATGAGGACCATGTCGGGGCGGATCGTGCCGTCGCGCGAGGCAGCGCGAGCGATGAACTGGGCCTCGTAGATCATCACCATCGGGCTCTTGCCGATTCCGATCGACAAGTAGTCGTCGAACGGCTGCTCCGAAGTGGACGAGACGAAGCCTTGGGCGAGGAAGAGTTGCGTCATCAGCGGCAGGACCTTGCTCGCCTGGGCGCGACTCTCGACTGGGTTGTCACCATTGGCAACATAGCTTGCCAGGCTGAGGTACATCGCGGCCGAGTTGGACGTCCGCACGTCGGTCGAGGTGATGATCACGCTGCGGTCGACCGGGTACGCACTCGATCGAGCGAGCTGCGTCCAATGCTTTTGCGCGCGGACGAGGTCGAGGTACTTCGCGACATCGAGCTTTACGACGCCGTTTGCGACGGTCGCGACTCCGTTCGCGACGAGGATGTCGACGATCGGCCGGAAAGTCGCGATCACAAGCGGCGTGTAGAAGACCGAGTACTGCGGCAGGGTCTTGAAGCGAAGCTTGATCTGCTGCGCAGCCGGGACGCCGGCCGGGAACGCGAAGTCGTACTTGGTCAGATCGAACTTGGTGGCGATCTCCCGGGAACCGGCCGGCTCCACCCGGGCGTCGAAGCCGAGCTCGCGGAGGCGCTTGACCACGCGCGGATCCTGGAAGAAGGGCAACTTCTCCGAACCGGAGACCCCTGAGAGCGTGACCACGTGCTTCTCACGGCCGCCGGCGGCGATGAAGATCCCGACGGCGATCCCGGCCGCGAGGAGTACCGCGAGGGCAATGGCGAGGTAGCGGCGGCCGGCGCTCGGCCCCATCGAGGTGACCCTACCTTTCCTCCCGCGCGGCGCTCGCTAGACGCGGATCTCGCTGAAGCGGATGACGGTCACGAGGTCTGACGTCGAGACCTCGCGGTTGTACAGGGTCCCCAGGAACTGCGCCATCTCCTCGACCCGGCGGATCTCCGGATTGTCGTGCTCGATCTCGTTCGGGGAGAGCTCGCCGAGCGTTTTCACCTCGACCTTGTCGATCACGGCGTCGAAGACCTTCTTTCGCGGCCCGAAGCGGGCGCCGGCGAGCACCGCGACAATCATCCCTTTCCGATATTTCCCCGACTTGTCGCCGAGGCGGATCGTCGCCGACTTCCGCCCGCTGCGCAGCTGGTTCTCGACGATCGGCGAGTAGAAGTTGAGGGCGTACAAGGGCTCGCCGATCATAGGCTCTCGAGTGCCTTTCGCGCCATCTCCCGCTCGCCCTTGTACGCGAGCAGCTTCGGCGCCTCGCCGAGCGGAAGCCAGCGCGCCTCGGCGACCTCGTGGGCGAACTCGGGCGGCACGTTCCCGAGGCGGCCGCCCGTGTAGCGGAGGAGGTAGAAGCTGACGATCTTGAAGATGCGCTCGCCGGCCCCCGCTCCCCAGGACTGGGTGTAGACGTAGCGCACGTCGCCGAGCTTGCGCACGAGCTTCCCTTCGGCGCCGGTCTCCTCGACGACCTCGCGCGCGGCCGCCGCAGCCGGATCCTCGCCTGGGCCGATGTTGCCCTTCGGGAGCGCCCACAGGCCGGGTGGGCGACCCGCGGGGCGGATCGCCGCCACCACGTACTCGCCCCGTAACCTGCGGACCAGCACCCCACCGGCGGAGAACTCGCGTCGCACGCCCGCCAACCTAGCGTGCACGCGAGATCTCAGTCGCATGCGCTTAGATCGCTTGCCGAGCCTGGTCTGTATCGTTACACTGCGCGCTGGCACTCTCGGGGAGAGAGTGCTACGTAAAGTCACTACCAAATCGGAGGTCGTGGTATGGATCTGCAGCCGCTTGGCGATCGGCTCATCGTCGAAGTCCTCGAAGAGGAGGAGATGACGGTCAGTGGGATCGTCCTGCCGGACACGGCCAAGGAGAAGCCGCAGCGTGGTCGCGTGCTCGCCGTCGGCCCGGGCAACCGCTCGGAGCAGACCGGTGAGCTGATCCCGCTCGACGTCGCCGTCGGCGACGAGGTGATCTTCTCGAAGTACGGCGGCACCGAGGTCAAGCTCGGCGCCGACGAGGTGCTGATCCTGCGCGAGTCGGACGTGCTCGCGAAGGCCGTTTCCAGCGGTGCCAAGGGCAAGGGCAAGCGCGAGCTCGCCGGCGCCAAGGCCTAATCGAAAGTCAATGGAGGAAGACTGAAATGGCTCACAAGGAGCTGAAGTTCAACGAGGATGCGCGCCGCTCGCTCGAGCGTGGCGTGAACACCCTCGCCGACGCGGTCAAGGTCACGCTTGGCCCGAAGGGGCGCTACGTCGTGCTGGACAAGAAGTTCGGCGCCCCGACGATCACGAACGACGGCGTCACGATCGCCCGTGAGATCGAGCTGGAGGACGTGTTCGAGAACCAGGGCGCGCAGCTCGTCCGCGAGGTCGCGACGGCGACGAACGACGTCGCCGGCGATGGGACGACGACGGCGACCGTGCTCGCCCAGGCGATTGTCCGCGAGGGCCTGAAGAACGTCGCCGCCGGCGCGAATCCGATGGCGCTCAAGCGCGGCATCGAGCAGGCGGTCGACGCGGTCGTCGAGAATCTGAAGACGCAGTCGAAGGAGATCTCGGGCAAGGAGGACATCGCCCGGGTCGC
>JBKPCT010000300.1:0-4820 GCA_046727515.1 Actinomycetota bacterium
GAGGCCGCTGATCACGAGCGCGCCGACGACGGCGCCGAACAGGCTTCGCGAGCCGCCGACGACGAGCATCGCGAGCGTCAGGAACGTGTAGTCGAGGTAGACGTCGGTCGTGATCGTGCTCTGGAAGTGGATGAAGAGCCCGCCGGCGAAGCCGGCGAGCGCGCCGGAGAGCGTGAACGCCCATAGCCGCTGCCGGTGGACGTCGATTCCCGCGGCCTGGGCGGCGAACGGGTCCTCGCGCGTCGCGCGCAGCTTCCGGCCGAGCGGCGAGAGCTGATAGGCGAAGGCCACGCAGGCGACCGCGATCGCGCCGACCGTCGCCTGCCACAGGTCGGTCGTCTGCGGAACGGTCGAGAGTGTCAGCGGGCCGGGGCCGATCTTCTCCCAGTTGCCGAGGATGTTCTGGGTGATCTCGAGCACGGCGAACGTCGCGATCCCGGCCGCGAGGCCGGAGAGACGCATCAGCGGGATCCCGACCAGGAACGCGAAGATCCCGCCCGCCGCCGCGGCGATCACGAGCGACCCGAGGTTCCCGACCGAGTGGTCGCGGATCACGGGGAAGACGTTCGGGAGGATGCTGGACTTCGTCTCCGCCGGGATCGAGAGCTCGCCGGCCGCGTACGCGCCGACGAGGAAGAAGCCGATCTGCCCGAACGAGATCACGCCCGAGTTGCCGACGAACACGTACAGGGCGATCACGATCGCGGCGAACACGAGGGCGTGCTCGAACTCGATCGCCCGCGCGTTCGAGAGGACGCTCCCCCACAGCCCCACGAGCGCCAGCAGCACGACCGGGCCGGCGAGCTGGACGAGTGCCTGCGTCCGCCTCACACGCGCTCCACGGGCCGCTGGCCGCGGCGGACGAAGAGCCCGTCCGGCCGCAGCAGCAGGGTCAGGATGACGAGCAAGAAGACCGCCGTGTCGAGGTACTTGGGGTCGCCCAGCCCGAAGATCGGGAGCTTCGCGGCCAGGAACGACGTCACGAACCCGATCGCGAACCCGCCGAGCGCCGCGGTCCACAGCCGGTCCATCCCGCCGACCACGACGCCGACGAGGACGATGATCGTGTCGCGGAGCGCGTAGTCGGGCGTGACGTAAGGCGTCTCGGCGGTCATCAGCACCGCGACGACCGCCGCCAGCACCCCCGAGAGGATGACGGCGACGAGAATCGTCCGGTTCGCGCGGACGCCGAGCATCCGCGCCGTCCGGAAGTCGGCGGCGGCCGCGCGCATGTGCAGGCCGAGGCTCGTGCGGGTCAGGAGGGCGAGCAGGGCGACGAGCGCGATCACGGCCGTGATCACGTCGACCACCCAGATCCAGCGGACGATCAGCTGCCCCTCGCCGATCGGCCGGTTCAGCCCGGTCAACGTCCCGACCGTCTTGCCGAGCACGGTGAACCTCAGCAGCGCGATGTAGTAGAGGAGCAGCGAGACGGCGAAGGTCGCGATCAGCATCGTCGCGGGCTCGGCGCGACGAAGGGGCCGGAACACGACGACGTCCATCGCGACGGACAGCCCGATCACGACGGCGAAACAGGTGACGATGCTGAGCGCCGGGTTCCAGCCGTTCGTCAGCGCGAGCGTGTAGGCGCCCGCCATGATCAGCTGGCCGTAGGCGAAGTTGACGATCCGCAGCACGCCGAAGACGAGCCCGATCCCGACCGCCATCAGCGCGTAGACGGAGCCGAGGGCTGCGGCGTCGATCAGGTTCTGGACTGTGCTCACAACTGTCTCGGGGACACGTCCGTAGGACCCGTCCCCGAGGCTCCCATGTAGGCCTCCACGAGGCGGTTCGTGTCGGCGGCGTCCTTCGGCGTGAACGTCGTCACCAGCTCTCCGTTCGAGAGCACGTAGGTGCGGTCGGCGAACGCGACCGTACGCTGCGCCCGCTGCTCGACCAGCAGTACCGTGACCCCGCGCTCGCGGATCGCGGCGAGCGCCTCGAAGACGAGGTCGACCACCTGGGGCGCGAGGCCGAGGGACGGCTCGTCGAGCAGGAGCACGTCCGGCGACGCGACAAGCGCCCGCGCGATCGCGAGCTGCTGCTGCTGACCGCCGGAGAGGCTGCCCGCCTGGCGCCTTCGCATCTCAGCGACGATCGGGAAGAGGTCGCGCACCCAAGCGAGATCGGCGTCCACGCCGTCCGCGGCGCGGCGCCCCGCGAGCCCGAGCCGGAGGTTCTCCTCGACGGTCAGGTGAGCGTAGATCCGCCGCCCCTCCGGGACCAGGGCGACGCCCGAGCGGGCGACGGACTCGGGCGCCCGCGGCGTCGCGTCCCCGCGCAGCAGGATCTCCCCGGCATATGCCGGGACGAGGCTCATGATCGAGTGCAGCGTCGTCGACTTGCCGGCGCCGTTCGGCCCGATCAGTCCGACGATCTCGCCTTCGCCGACCTCTAGCGTCAGGTTGCGCACGGCCGGCACCGAGCCGTAACGCACCTCGAGCCCGCGCAGCTCGAGAATCGAGCTCACTCGGCCACCGGCGCTTCCCCGAGGTAGGCAGCGGCCACGTCGAGGTTCTTGCGCACCTCCGCCGGCGTGCCCTCGGCGAGCGTTCGTCCCTGGTCGAGCACCCGGATCCGGTCGCAGACGCCCATCACGAGCGCCATGTTGTGGTCGATCAGGAGCACGCCGGCCTGGTGCTCGTCGCGGACCGACCGCACGACGGCCGCGAACTCGGGTACCTCCGCCTCGGGAAGTCCCGCGGCGGGCTCGTCGAGCAGCAGGAACCGCGGCTGCGTGGCGAGCGCGCGGGCGACGCCGAGCTTGCGCTCGTCGCCGTGCGCCAGCGAGCCGGCCGGTTGGGCCGCCTGGTCCCTGAGGCCGAGCAGCCCGAGCAGCTCGTCGGCCCGGCGTCGCGCCTCGCCCGGGCCGGCTCCGGAGCCCAGCGCCGCCACCTCGACGTTCTCGCGAACGCTCAGGCCCGCGAACGATCGACTGTGCTGGAACGTTCGCGCCAGGCCCGCCCGGCCGCGGCGGGGTGGCGTCCAGGAGGTGACGTCCTGCCCGGCCAGCTCGACCGTGCCCGAGGTCGGGAAGTCGAACCCGGTGAGGATGTTGACGAGGGTCGTCTTCCCCGCCCCGTTCGGCCCGATCAGGCCGACGACCTCGTGGCGGTGGAGCTCGAGCGTGACGTCGCGGAGCGCGTGGAGC
The DNA here is from genome assembly GCA_046727515.1 of Actinomycetota bacterium. Taxonomy (GTDB): domain Bacteria; phylum Actinomycetota; class Thermoleophilia; order Gaiellales; family Gaiellaceae; genus DATBLE01. The sequence continues at coordinate 3,152 of JBKPCT010000300.1, forward strand.
GCCTCGAACGCGCGCGAGACGGCGGTGGCCCGGAGAGTGTCTCCGGGCCACCGGGTCACATCGCTTCGCTGCGCCTCGGCCAATGCCGCCCTAGTGGATCTTGGCCACCTTCTGCGTCTTCCACATCCGGACGAACGACTCCTTGTTGTTCTGTACCTTCATGATCCGCCACGGCCGTCCGACGACGCTGTGCAGCGTCTTCGAGAAGGTGATCGGCCCCGAGATCGTCCGCACGCCGTGGAACCCCTCGAACGCCTGGGCGAGCTTCGTACCCTGCGTCGAGCCGCCGGTGCGGGTCAGCGCCGTGGCGAGCGCGTCGATGGTCGCCGCCCCGAGCACGAAGCTGGCCGTGTAGGGCACCTGCTTCGCCGCGAGCAGGGTCTTCAGGAGGGCGTTCACCGCCGGGTTCGGGTCGTCGCCGAACGACGATCCGTAGTTGTCGACGTAGTAGTCGGTCACCTGGGGGTTCTTCGGGTTCCAGTAGGTGCCGTCGCCCCCCCACGAGTTGACGATCGGGGTGTTGTTCCCCGCGCTCCGGATCCCGGCGACGAACTGCGGCAGCTCGCCGAACGCGGTCACGAACGAGATCACGTCGGCCTGCTCGCCGGCGACCTTGCTGATCACGGGGCCGATGTCCTTCTTGTACGAGGTGAAGGACTGTCGGTCGACGATCTTCCCGCCGAGCTCCTCGAACCGCTTCGCGAACGCGTCGGAGACGTCGCGGAAGTAGACGAGCAGGTTGTCCTTGACGATGATCGCCGTCCGCCAGCCCCGCGCCCAAGCGTACTCAGCCTCGGCCGAGCCCTCGTCCTGGGCCGTGCCGCCCATCGTGAACGCGAGCCGGCCCTTGGCGCCGAAGCGCTGCGGCCCCATCTGGTCGGTGGTCACGCACGGCGAGACGGTGAGGATTCCCTTGTTGATGAACTGCTGCGTCGCCGGAGCCGCGTACTCGACGTCGCAGGTGACGATTGCGATCTTGGCGCCCTGCTGGATCAGCTGCGCGGCGCAGGACTGCTGCTTCTTCAGCTGGTGGTTGCAGACCTTGATCACGAAGCGCGGCCCTTTCCTGGCGGCGAGCTTCTTCGCCTCGATCTGGGCGCCCGCCAGGGCCGGCGAGTCGAACGGCTTCATACCCGCCGTTAGGTCGACGGCTGCGCCGATGACGATCGTCGGAGTTGCCGAGCTCTTGCCCAGGGCGGCCGTCGCGCCGAGGGTCGCGGCGGCGGCGACGGCCGCGAGCGAGAGCAGGGCGATTGCGAACCTGCGTACGTTCATGCGTCCTCCTCGAGTGGGGATGCAAGACCTTACGCCTGCTCGGTACGCCGGTTCAACGGGCAGCCGTCTGCTCCGGCGGCGGCAAAGCCGCCACTGCGCTATTTGGCAGGCTTCGTCGAGCCTACGCCGGTGGTTTAGCTTTGGCAGGTGCACATCGGCATCTGTGAGTGGAAGCCCGCGGTCCTCGCGCTCGAGGCGTTGTGAGGCGCTACGACGCGGTCGCGATCGGCAGCGGGATCAACTCGCTCGTCGCCGGTGCGCTGCTCTCGCGCGGGGGGTGGCGTGTCTGCGTTCTCGAGCGCAACGATTGGCTCGGCGGGGCGATCCGCACCGCGGAGCTGACCGAGCCTGGGTTCGTGCACGAGGCGTTCGCGTCGTGGCATCCGCTCTTCGT
>JBKPCT010000301.1:0-6041 GCA_046727515.1 Actinomycetota bacterium
CCCCGAGGATCCCCTGCTTGTTGGGGTTGCCGTCGGAGACGTGGATGCCGGTGATCTCGTTGTCCCCCTCGTTCTTGCCGAAGCCGCCGTTGTCGGCGTCGAGCGTGGCGGACGGGTCGCGCCCCTCGGCCAGCCAGCGGAGCGGAACGCTTGCGGAATTCGCATAGCTCTTCGTCACGTCGAGCAGGAAGCCCGAGTCGAGCGCGTTCCGCGCCGTGTGCAGGCCGTCGCCCGCGTCCTCGACGAACGAGATCAGGTCGCGGTCGAAGAAGGCGACGTTGTCGAACCCGGCATGCGCCTCGTCGCCCTTGTAGAACATCGTCAGCTTGCCGGTCGCGGCCGACGGGTCGGCCTGCGTCAGCTTCATCACCGCGGTCCAGCCGCCGCAGCAGTCGTTCTCGGGGCTGGTCGCGTTCGTGTCGCCGGTCTCGTCGAAGTAGAACTCCTGGAACTTGCCGTCCGGCCGGAACGCGCCGTTCTCCGGGCGCTTGAACGGCGTGCCGTGCGCCGTCTTCGCCGCCGTGTTCGCGTTGAACGGCGTGGTCCCGTCCGTCGCCGTCTCGTGAATCGTCACCCACTTCGTGTCGAACGTCTTGCCGTAGGTGTGCAGGGCGACCTGGTCCGGCGACTGAAGGTCCGCCTGGGACTCGAACGTGATCGGCTGGCCCGCCGAGTTCAGCACCTGGAGCACCTGCAGCTTCCCGTTCGCGAGGTCGCCCGGCTTCGCCGGCACGTAGCGGTAGACGAAGCTGTTCGGCCGCCGCGCGGTCGTGCCGGGCTTGGACGAGCCGCCGATGTCCTCGATGATCCAGAGATTGCCGTCGGAGTCGTCCTGGATCCCCTCGTACCCGCCGCGGCCGAGCGCGCCGGAGACGTCGACGACCTGGGACGGGTAGCCGGGTGTCGCCGAGTAGGTCGGCGCGCTCTGGTTCTCGGTCGTGAACAGCAGCTTCTGCGCGAACGGGTCCCACGTCGAGCCGTCGATGTCGGCGATGTCGTTGCCGTCCGAGTCCTTCGTCGCCAGGACGCTCACCCGGTGGGCGGCGTCCGCATCGAGGTTGATCCGCGTGATGTAGCCCGGCGAGCCGGTCTCGTGGCCCTGGAAGAGGAAGTGCGTCCCGTAGTCGTAGCCCGGGTCCGAGCCGGTCAGGCTCTTGTCGAAGACGAGGTACGTGTTTTTGTCCGGCTCGGTCTTGTGCGCCTCGGTCTTGTGCGCCTCGGTGTTCCCGGTCGCGGTCGAGGCGACCATCACCGGCTGCCCGGCGGTGTTCAGCGTGTCGTTGTCGTAGCCGTAGTAGGAGATCGCCACCGACGGGTTCTCGACCTTCGTCGAGCCCTGGGCGACCGCGATCTGGGCGAGCTCCGGCGAGAGCACCGACGCCGGCGCGTACCCGGTCGACTTCGTGTTCGCCGACGGGACGCCGGTGAGATCGGTCGCCGGCGAGGCGATCGCGATTGCGACCGCGACCGCCGCAACGGCGAGCGCCGCGCCCGCCGTCGCGAGCTTCTTTCTGTGGGTCATCGTCCCCCCTGGGTCGGGCGCCGGCTCGATCCGGCGCATCGAGCCCGAGGCTAGCGTCCCCGGACTCGGCCCGTGGGTAACGGATTGGTGACCGCGCGGTGAGCGGTCTAGGCCTCGGGATGTGACGCGCCGGTGAACTCGCGGAACTCGCCCCGTTAGGGCAACCTCGACCTAGTCCGACTCGCCCTCAGCTACGCGATCCGCATTCGCCTCACGGGCAGTGGCGCGCGGGCTGTTCACCACATGTGACTCGAAGCCGTAACGATTTGTTGAAGATTCCATTTGTGGAATGTAGGATCAGCGGCCTCTAGCTCACCGAGCTCAGGAGCCGTTACCCCCGGAAGGAGGTCCGGATGACCGCCGTCGAGAAGGGGTTATCCCAGACCCCGACGACGTTTTCCCGCCGGCAGGTTCTAGTGGCGGGCGCGGCAGGTGCTGCCACACTCGTGACGGGCGCAGACGTCGCTGAGGCGGCCCAGCCGGTCCCGTATCCCAAGCTCCGTGTGGTGCAACTGTCCAAGCTGCGGCCGAATCGGCCGGTCACGTTCAGCTACCCGCTGAAGGCACAGGCGAACTATCTGCTCGACCTGGGTCGCGCCGTTCCGAAGGGCGTCGGCCCGAAGAGGAGCATCGTCGCCTACAGCCTGCTCTGCCAGCACATGGGCTGTCCCGTCGTATATGACGCCAAGCTTCGCGAGTTCGTGTGCCCTTGTCACCAGACCCGGTACGACCCGGAACGGCTCGGCTCGATCATCCAGGGACTGGCAATGCAACCGCTCCCTCGCGTGCTTCTGCAAGTACGAAGCGGAGCGGTATGGGCAGTCGGCGTCGAGGGCTTGATCTTCGGTTACCGCAACAACCTCCATCCCGGCGTCCGCGTGGGAGGTGTGAGATGAGCGAGCACGACGCCGAGCACGAGCAGGAGTTCCTAAACCGTAAGAAGCTAGTGGCGGGCGCACTCGTAGGTGCTGGGGCGCTCTCGTTGCCGAAGTTCCTGCGCGCAAGCGATGCGCTGGCCGCGGGAGACATCGGCGCGCTCGACCAGGCGATGGCCGATTTCCTCGGACAGGGTGACCTGCCGGTGCCACCAGCCAACGCCACCGTGCACACATCCGCCTGCCAGTACTGCAACGTCGGCTGCGGCTACAAGATCTACACTTGGCCCGTTACAGCGAAGCCGGTAAAGGCTGGAGCGCCGAAGACGGCGCTCAGCGACTGGATCTCGCCGGCGATGGTGACGCGCGCGCAAGTCGATGGCGTCGATAGCTATGTCGCGGTCGTGCCGGACAAGGACTGCATCGTCAACAAGGGCGACCACTCCCCGCGGGGCGGATCCAACGCTCTAACCGTGTACACCACCAAGCCACACCCACTTACGAACCCGACGGAGCGCCATCTCTATCCGCAGGTGCGCGACACGAAGGGCGGCCCGTTCCGGCGGGTCACCTGGGACGAGGCGCTCGACCTGGTGGCGACGAAGATCAAGTCGGCGCTCGACAACCGTGGACCTTCCTCGATCGGCGTCTGGGCCGCTGACCATCTCTCGCCGGAGATGAACTTCACCTCGACGAAGCTGTTCTTCGCGCCAATACCGAAAGGGTTGTACAACCCGAAGCTCGGGCCGGACAAGGGCGTGGCCGTCCGGGCGATTCACAATCGGCCGAAGTGGAACTCGGAGCATCCGTCGATCGCCGACAACTTCGGGTCGGCGAACACGCTGCTCTACTCCTACCGCGACTTCGAGCTCGCCGACACGGTCCTCTACTCGGGCACCAATTCCTACGAGACGGGGACGGTCTTCTACAACCGCGTGTTTGCCAAGAAGAGCAAGAAGATCGTCATCGACCCGCGCAAGATCGTCTCCGCTCAGAACGCCGAGGACTTCGGCGGAGTGCATCTGCAGTTGAAGCCGAACACCGACGTGGTGCTCCTGAACTCGCTGATGAACGTGATTCTCAGCCAGAACCTCCACGACCAGGCGTACATCGACGCGCGGGTCGACCCGGCGAGCTTCCAGGCGCTGAAGAAGGTTGTGACGCAGGCGAAGTACGCGCCCGAGAGCACCGAGGCGGTGACCGGGGTGCCCGCGGCGAAGGTGCGCCAGGCGGCGAAGCTGCTCGGCAAGCCGAACAAGAGCTCGATCCTGTTCGAGAAGGGCGTGATCTGGTCAGGCACCCAGAACGCAGCGGTGATGAACTCGTACGCGAACCTTGCTCTGCTCATCGGATCGGTCGGTCGGCCCGGGCAGGTGTTCGGACGCCAGGGCGGCCACCAATCCGCCTACATGTACGACTTCGATTGGCCGCATCCACAGGACGGTGACGACCGCCGAAACCTCTGGCAGGAGTTGCAGAAAGGGACAATCGATCTGCTGCTGGTCTCGATCGCGAACCCGATCCGGATGCAGCAGCAGTCGACCCAGCTGCGTCAGTTCATCAGCAACGTCCCCTTCGTGATCGACATGAACATCCGGCCGTCGGACATCACGACGGTCGCAGACGTGGTGCTTCCGTCGACTGCCTGGGGCGAGTACACCTACACGCGCGAGAACCTCGAACGACGGCTACGGGTCAACCAGCAGTTCTACGACCCGGCGGGCGAGGCCAGGCCCGAGTATCTGATCTTCGCCCAGATCGGCAAGAAGATTGCCGACAAGTACAGCATCCTCGACCCGAAGGAGTACGGGTACGCGAGCTGGGAGGACGTCTTCAACGGCATGCGTGCCACGGCTGAGGCGAAGGGCGTCGGCATCGACCAGATCACGCCGGCAGAGCTTGCCTCACTGGGGACGAATGGGATCCAGGAGCCGTTCAAGCGACAAGGCAAGACCCTCATCGGCACCGAGCGGGCATACGCGGACAAGTTCGCGACCGCGGACGGCAAGGCGCGGTTCGTCGCACACGACTACAGCTGGACGGCGGCCGACCCACTCGCCTTCCTCCCCGACGAGATCAAGCCGAACGCGCAGTACCCGCTGTTCGTCACCACTGTTCGCTACCAAATCATGTGGCAGTCGGGCTACACCTTCCGCTGGTTCAAGCAGCTTCCGGCGCGGAGCGTCCCATTCATGGAATTCGTCGTCCACCCAGACGATGCCGCCAAAGCGGGGCTGAAGGACGGCGACTGGGCAGAGCTCTCCAACCAGTACTCGGCCACCCAGGGCGTAGTCAACGTCTCCGACCAAGTCCAGCCCGGCCTCGTGTCGGCGATCTTCGGCTGGCACGGGCCATCCGACTCGAGCCCGTACGGCGACCCGCAGTACTACGCCAACAACCTCGTTGCCGGAGGCGCCAACGTCCAGCAGAAGTCGAACGGGGCCTTCTACAAGAACACCCGCGGCGCACTGAAGAAGCTGGACAAGCCGCCGAAGACCGCGCTGAACGCGCCGGGCCTCTCGGAGAAGGATCGATACGGCCACGCCAAAGCGCTTGGCGTCGACGGCAACCCCGACTCGAAAGCCAAGAACTTCGTCTCACGCGACCTTCCGTGAGCGGCGCCATCGCGTCCTCGCCGGTGAACAGGTGCCGGCGAGGACGTGTCTCTCAAGCGACGATGAGGCCGGGAGGCTGCTGACGTGAACGAGTGGCTGGCGGCGCGTGCCGATCGCCTCGCGGCCGCTTCCGCGCTCGACCGGGCGTTACTCGAACTCGACGAGGCGGCGATCGACGAGCTGCTCGACCTGGCGCGCGTAGCTGCACACGAGAGCGGCGACCGACGAAACGCCCCGCTGATCTGCTACCTGGTCGGCCTCGCCGGAACCAGCGGAAAATCGCTGCAGGAACTCGCCGCCGAAGCCCGCTAGGCGCAGTCGTCGGCCTCGCGCGGCACCCGGGCCGAGGCCTTCAACTGGTCGACGAAGTCAGTCGCCACCGCGAGAGTGTCCTCGTTCAGCTCGTAGTAGACCCACGTGCCCTCGCGCCGCGAGCGCACGAGTCCCACCTTGCGCAGCGTTGCCAGATGCTTCGAGATCCGCGGCTGCTTGTACGCCAGAGCCTCTTCCAAATGGCAGACACAAATAGGTCCGCACGCAGCGATGTGGGCAAGCAGCTCGAGCCGGATCGGATCACCGAGCGCGCGGTAGACCGCGGCCGTGAGATTGCGCGGCTCGTGTACCACGTGCGGCGTGGCAAGCCGAGTGGACTCGCCGACGAGTGGTAGCCGACGATCTACGGCGGCAGGCTCCAGCTGGGCCATCGACGGCCCAGTCTAGCCCGCACGGCAACGAAGGCAACTTCGAGGTCGCGGCTAAGCCTCCGGGTGTGACGCGTCGGTGAACTCGCGGAACTCACCGGTCACGAGGTACGCCGTCTGCTCGCCGATGTCGACCGCGTGGTCGCCGATCCGCTCCAGGCAGCGCGAGACGACGAGCATCCGCAGACCCCACTCGCGTTGGTCGGCCGCCAGCTCGAGGACGTGCTCCGCGAGCCGGCGGTTCGCCCGGTCGATCAGCTCGTCGAGGTCGACGAGCGCCTCGGCGCGGACGACGTCTCGGTGCTCGAACGAGCGGAGAGCGACGCGC
>JBKPCT010000302.1:0-10842 GCA_046727515.1 Actinomycetota bacterium
GTGGTACGAGATCGCACGCGAGTGGGTGAAGAAGGCCGCGCTGATGGACGACGTCTATCTGCTGAACAACCCGTTCACCTTCCAGGCGATGGAGAAGCACTCGGCCTACTGCGCGATGATCCGGCTCGGCCTGAAGGTGCCGGAGACGTGGATGGTGCCGCACAAGGTGCCGACGACCGTGCCGCGCCGCGAGTACATGGTCGCGAAGTTCGAGCACATGGCCTCGCGCTACAACCTGCCGTTCGAGCTCGGGGACGTCGCGCGGCACGTCGGCTACCCGCTGTACATGAAGCCGTTCGACGGCGGTCAGTGGGTCGGCGTCACGCGGATCCGCAACGAGGAGGAGCTGCACCGCCAGTACGACGCCTCCGGCCAGCGGCTGATGCACCTGCAGGCGTCGGTCGAGGGCTTCGACGCGTTCGCCCGCTCGCTGTCGATCGGCGCCGAGACGATGGTGATGCGCTTCGACCCCGAGGCGCCCATGCACCTCCGCTACCAAGTCGAGCACGACTTTCTCTCGCCCGAGGCCGGCTGGGAGGTGGTGACGATCTCGCGGCTCGTGAACGCCTTCTTCCGTTGGGAGTTCAACTCGTGCGAGAGCCTCGTCAGGGGCGCCGAGGTGCACCCGATCGACTACGCGAACGCCTCGCCCGACGTCGCGCTGACGAGCCTGCACTACTACTTCCCGTGGGCGATGGAGGCGCTCGTCAAGTGGTGTGCGTTCTGCACCGCCACCGGCCGAAGGATGCAGATCGACCAGGACAAACGGGCCCACTTCGACGTCGGCGACCGGACCGACCTCGGCTACCCCGAAAAGCTGCGCGAGTACCGCCGTCTAGCCGACGACTACTTCCAGGTCGCCGCGTACCAGGACTTCTGCGCCCGCTCGCTCCCGGAGGTGCACGACGTCGTCGTCGAGTACTTCGCGAGCCGCGAGTTCGACGCGCTCCTCGTCGAGGAGGTGAGGGCCGTCTTTCCCGCGCACGAGCACGACGAGATGGTCGCCCGCCACCGCGGCCTCGTCGCCGCCTGGGTCACGGAACAGAGCTCGTAGCGCTCGACCGGCCGTGGCAAAGTGCACGCATGGCGACGATGAGGGACCTCGACCGGATCGCGCTCGCGCTACCGGAGGTGACGAAAGAGGTCTCGGGCGACGGGCGCCCGTCCTACGTCGTGCACGGCAAGTCGTGGTTCTGCTTCCACCGCTCACCTCGGCGTGACGCCGTCGACCCGGAAACAGGCGAGCGGCTCACGGACGTGCTCGTCTTCCGCGTCGACGGCTTCGACCTGAAGGAGCTGATGCTCTCGGACGAGCGCGGCATCTTCTTCTCCACCCCGCACTGGAACGGCTTCCCCGCCGTACTGGTGCGGATCCCCGACCTGAAACGCCTCGACAAGCAGGAGCTCGCCGACCTCGTCGCGGAGGCCTGGCTGACCAAGGCGCAGAAGCGGGTGGCGAAGGCGTGGCTGGCCGAGCAGGGCGTCGATCAGTAGTCGGGAGCGGGCAAAGCGCGCCGCCCGGCCGCCGTTCAGGGGGCCGCCGGTCCGCCCCCTGAACTACGGCCGGTGAGAGAATCTCCCTGCCGTGCGCATCCTGGTTCTCGGCGCCGCAGGAATGATCGGCCGCAAGCTCGCGAACCGGTTCGCGAGAGCCGCCGTGCTTGGGCACAGGCCCGTCGCCCACCTGACGTTGGCCGACACGATCGAGACCTCGTCACCCGCGCAGGCGGATTGCGAGCTCGAGACGGTCGTCGCGGATCTGGCCGAGCCCGGGGTTGCCGTCGAACTCGTCGCCGGTCGCCCCGAGGTGATCTTCCACCTGGCCGCGGTGGTGTCGGGCGAAGCCGAGGCCGACTTCGACAAGGGATACCGGGTGAACCTGGACGGGATGCGATCCCTGTTGGAGGCCATCCGCGCCTCGGGGCCGGACTACCGGCCGCGCCTCGTGTTCACCTCGTCGATCGCGGTCTTCGGCCCGCCGCTTCCGGAGGTGATCGGCGACAACCACCGCTCCACCCCTGCGACGAGCTACGGGACGCAAAAGGCAATCGCAGAGCTCCTGCTCTCCGACTACACGAGGCGCGGGTTTCTCGACGGCGTCGGCATCCGCCTGCCGACGATCTGCGTGCGGCCGGGGGTACCGAACCGCGCTGCCTCGAGCTTCTTCTCGAGCATCATCCGCGAGCCGCTGAACGGCAAGGACGCCGTGCTCCCCGTACCCGACTCCGTTCGTCACTGGTTTGCCTCCCCACGAGCGGCGGTCGGGTTCGTCGTCCATGCCGCGGAGCTCGACCAGGCCGCGCTCGGAGGGCAGCGCTGTCTGACGATGCCGGGCGTGTCGGCGACCGTGGCCGAGCAGATCGAGGCACTGCGCAGAGTCGCGGGCGACGCCGCCGTCCGGCGCATCCGGCGCGAGCCCGACGAGACGATCTCGCGGATTGTCAAGAGCTGGCCGAGCAACTTCGACACGCAGCGGGCTCGGGAGCTCGGCTTTCGGGGCGAGACGAGTTTCGACGAGATCGTCCGGGTGCACGTCGAGGACGAGTTGGGCGGCCGGATCGGGGTTGCGGTATGACGCAGGTCGCGCTTGTCACCGGCGCGGGCACCGGCATCGGCCGGGCTAGCGCGATCGGACTCGCGCACGCGGGCTTCACAGTCGTTCTCGCCGGCCGGCGTTGGGAGCCGCTGGAGACGGCGGCTGCCGAGGCGGGGAACGAGGCGGTCGCGGTGACCGCCGACGTACGCGATCGTGCATCCGTCGCCGCACTCTTCGGGCAGATCGAGGATCGGTTCGGCCGGCTCGATCTCCTGTTCAACAACGCGGGCGTCTCGGCAAAGGCCGTTTCTCTGGAGGAGCTCGAGCTCGAAGATTGGCGGTCGGTGATCGAGACGATTCTCACGGGCGCGTTCCTCTGCACGCAGCGCGCGGTCGAACTGATGAAGCGCCAGACGCCGCGCGGAGGCCGGATCATCAACAACGGGTCGATCTCGGCCTACGTCCCGAGACCGCTCTCCGCCCCCTACACCGCCGCGAAGCACGGCATCACCGGCCTGACGCGCTCCACCTCGCTGGACGGCAGGCCCTACGACATCGCCTGCGGGCAGATCGACATCGGCAACGCGGCCACGGAACTGACCGAGCCGATGCGGACGACCGGCGTGCTCCAGGCCGACGGCGAGACCCGACGCGAGCCGACGATCGATGTCGACCATGTCGCCCGAGCCGTCGTCTACATGGCGACCCTCCCCCTCGACGCCAACGTCCAGTTCATGACGGTGATGGCGACGAAGATGCCCTTCGTCGGCCGCGGCTGAGTGCCTTCACTCCACGCTGCGGTAGTGGAGGTGCACGACTCCGCCGCGGAAACGGCGTTCCTCCACCAGCTCGAGCTCGAGGCGAACGTCGCCGGGCAAGGCGCGGGTACCGCCTCCGACAAGGACCGGGTTGAGAAACAGGTGGTACTCGTCCACCAGTCCGGCCCTGATCGCCTGCGCGGCGAGCTCCGGGCCGCCGACGGCGATGTCACGTTCGGCCTGCGCCTTCAGCTGCTTGACCGCCTCGGGGTCGAAGTCTCGCTCGATCCGCGTCCTGGCACTCGAAACCGTCTCCAGCGTCCTCGAGTAGACGATCTTGTCGGCCGCCCGCCAGATCGTCGCGAAGTCCCGAATCAAGCGTGGCTCGTCGTCGAGTGGCATGGTCTCCCAGCCGACCATGGTCTCGTACATCCGGCGTCCGTAGAGGTGGGTCCCGACCTCCCGCACGAGGTCGTTGACGAACGCGTGCACCTCGTTGTCCGGGACGGCCCAGTCGAAACTGCCGTGTTCGTCGGCGACGAAGCCGTCGAGCGATGCAATCGCCGAGTAGATCAGCTTGCCCATCCCCGGTCTCTGTCGAAGTGCCTCGGCGGGATTCGAATCTGACTGCAAAACAAGTGTATTTGCCCAGCCTCACCTCACTTGCGGCAGCTCCTCGCCGAAGAGCACCGCTCGTGCTAGACGTGACCGGAGACAGGGATGATGCGATCGCAGGCGTAGGGGCAATGCTCGGCTGCTCCGACGAGCTCCACGCAATGGACCGCAACCTGACCGGAACGGAGGTAAACGGTGAGTCGCGACGAGAACATAAAGGTGGTACTCGAGTGCTTCGCGGCGGTCGAGCAGCGAGACGAGAAGCGGCAACGGCAGCTCTTCCACCCCGACGTGGAGTTTCACTGGCCGCCTTCCCTGCTCGACAGCCGCCGGACCGAGGACGGAGCCCGTTCTAGCTTCGAGGAAGTCTGGGATCCGCTCCAGCCGACCGGCAACGAGCGCAGCATGGACCCCCGCATCGTCGCTGCCGGCGACGACGAGGTCGTGGTGCTGTGGCAGCAACGAGGACTCGACGCCAAAGGCACTGCATTCGAATGCCCGGTGCTCGGCCTCTATGAGGTCCGTGAAGGGAAGTTGGCCCGGGCGCAGATGTTCTACTTCGACACTATCGCCACCGCGGAGTTCCTCAGCCGCGCTCCCTAACACGGCTTTAACAGCGCACGACTGCCAGGTCGGCAGCCGTGACCGTCACTGCTCCGCCTCGCCCGCCTCGCCAGCGTGATCGCGTCGAGCGCGAGGAGCTGGAGGCCCTTATCGAGGACGCGCCCCGGCGCGCTCGACGCAGACGGCGCTTGTACCGCTGCGCGATGATCGCGGCTATCGGCGCCGTCGCCGCTGCCTATCTCGGCTGGGGTGTGACGCATGGCGGCTCGGAAGCGGCCGGGTCACGATCCGCGGGAAGATCCAACCCCGCCGCGACCTCCAGCTCGAAGATCGCCTTCCTGAGATACCGCGACCGTCGGGCCCGCGTCCTGCGCGTCGGTCGGGTGTTACCACTACTCCGTAGTCACCGACAGGACGCGGGGTTGCCCGAGTATTCAAAAATGTGCGGCAGGATCCCTGTAATGGAGCCCAAGCGTGATTGGAAGGCTCTGTTCGAGCAGACATACGCGGGTGCTCCGTCTGCCGCGGCCGAACGGGTGTGCACGAACCGACGAGCCCGGACGGCGAGGACCGAGCCGGGTCGATGCGTCGCTGGGACGAGCAGCAGCCGGCCTGAACGCCTATTCGTCGGCGGACTGGGAGACGTTTCGTGGCCCACGTCCACGCCGCCGACTTTCCGGAGACCGTCTCCGGGAGGCACGAACTGGGCCGCGAGGCCGGGTTCGGCGCCGTACGCGAGGTGTTCGTGGCGCCGTCCGACCTCTTGCGCATGTACCGGTTCGGGGCATAGGCGCGACGCCAGCGGCGTGCGGTCAGTGATAAAGACGGCTCTGTAGTTACAGACCTGGTCTGCGACTGCGATTGGCAGCGGTACGATCGGCGGTTCGTAACGACCGGCATTGCACGGAGGTGATCGGATGAACGACAACCCGAACATCCAGGTCGCGCGCCTCGAGGACATCGAGCGGCGCGGCAGAGACATCCCGATACGCGAGCACTTCGGGATCCACGCGTTCGGAATCAACGCCTACACGCCCAGCGAGGACGGCACGTTGATCAGCGAGCACGACGAGTCCGGGTCGGGTCAGGAGGAGTTGTACATCGTGCTCGACGGGGACGCGACGTTCGAGGTCGACGGCGAGACGGTCGACGCGCCCGCAGGGACATTCGTCTTCGTCCGGCCGGAGTCGCGGCGGAAGGCGACGGGGGACGGAACCGTCCTCGCCCTCGGCGCGACACCCGGCGAGGCGTACCAGGCGCTCGACTGGGGTGAGGCGTGGGCGTTCCACAGCGAGTCGATGCGTGCCTACGGCGAGCAGCGCTACGCCGACGCGCTCGAAGCGGTCCGCGCTGGGCTCCAGCACACACCGGACCACCCGGGCCTCCAGTACAACTACGCGTGCTTCGCGACCCTCGCGGGCGACACCAGCGACGAGATGTTTGGCCACCTTCGACGGTCCGTCGAGCTGTTGCCGCGGTTCCGCGAGCAGGCGCGCAGGGACGACGACTTCGCCACCGTACGAAACGATCCGCGGTTCGAGGAAGCTCTTCGCTAATGCGGCAGTCGCGCGCACCAGGACTCAGCGATAACCGCTAGTCACTAGTCACCGTTTCGAGCCCAGTACCGCCCACCTTAGGAGGTATTGCGCGAACCGCCGCCGGAATCCTGTAGGTGGGGATGATTCGGCGGCGGTCGTGCACTTGGATGTCCTTGATGAGGAGCCGCAGTAGCTCCTTCGCCTGCTCGGGGCTCTCGTTGGCGATGATCGTTTCGAGTTGGTCAGCGAGGCCGGTGAGGGCGGCCGTGTCGGGCGGTGTGTGCGCGTGTGTGGCGAGGCGGGTGGTGAGGTCGGCTTCTCGTTCGCGGAGGGTTTCGAGGCGGTCACGGTGGCCACGGACGCGCTCTTGGAAGAGTTCGGCCGCGAGCTGTCCCTCGAAGCCTTCGAAGTAGCGCTCCAGCTTGCTCTCAACGCGGGCGATTTCCGCGCGCGTCGAAGCGAGTTGCTCCTCTACTTCAGGCCGCTCACTTTCGGTGGTGGTCGCCAGATCGGCAAGTGCTTCGTAGACGACGCGTCCATCGCGGTAGAGCTCGGCGAGTTGGGTGAGGACGGCGGCTTCGAGGCGGTCTTTGGGAAGCCGGTCGCCGTTGCACTTGCTCGGGCCATACTTGTAGCGGGTGGAGCAGGCGTAGTAGGTGTAGCGGCCGTTGCGTCCGTGCGCCGAGGTTCCGACGTAGGCGCGGCCGCAGTGGTGGCAGCGCACGAGCCCGGAGAGGAGGAAGTCGGTCGCGTTGCCGCGCCGCAGCGAGGCGTCCTCGCCGCGGCGGCGGAGGATCGCCTGCGCCTTCGCGAAGGTGTCATCGTCGACGAGCGGCTGGTGCAGGCCAGGGTGCGTTTCACCGTTCCAGCGGACAAGGCCGCGGTAGGCGGGGTTGGCCAGGATCAGTTGGAGCGCGTTCGGCGACCAGCCTGTTTTGCGTGGTGAGGGTGCTGCTTCGGCGTCGAGGGTGCGTGCGATCGCGGTGGTGCCGAGCTTGCCTTCGGCGTACAGGTTGAAGATCCGTCGCACGACGGGTGCTTTCACCGCGTCGGGGACGAGCAGCTTGGTGTTCTTGTCGCGGGTGTAGCCGTAGGGGGTGCGGCCGCTCATCCATTTGCCTTCGCGGACTCTGCGTTCGAGGCCGGCGGTGACGCGGTCCACGATGGTGGCGTGTTCAAACTCTGCGAACACGCCGAGCATCTGCAGCATCATTCGCCCGGCCGGGGAGCCGGTGTCGAACGGCTCGGTCGCCGACTTCAACACGACGTCGAGCTGGTCCAACTCTTCGCACAGGCCGGCGAGCTGGCGCACCTTCCTGCTGAGGCGGTCGACGCGGTAGACGAGGAGCAGGTCGATGCGCTTCTCGCGGGCGAGGTCGAGCGCGGCTTGGAGGCCGGGGCGGTCGAGGCTGGTACCGCTCGCTTGGTCTTCGTGGGCGGCGACGATGCGCCAGTCCTCCATCGCCTCGCAGTAGCGCTCCAGCCGCTCCCGCTGCGTTTTCAGCGAGGTGGGCTGGTGGTCTTCGTCGGTTGAGATTCGCTGGTAGAGACACACCCGCATCACAGGCGACCCCCTTTGTTGCCGGTGTCGTCCATGAGGCCATCGATCCCGCCCGACGTCAAGTCGCCGCCCAGAAGCCGTGTGCTGGGGCCGTACTCGAGCTCCGACTGGTAGGCGGGATCCCAGCCGGCGAGCTCGGAGCCGCCGCAGAAGTGGCAGCGTGAGGGTTGCGTGGGTTGCTGGTAGATGACGGTACCGCGCCGTTCGGGTTCGGGCGGATAGACGACCTCATCGCAGTGACGGCAGATGCGGAGCAGGTCGCGGTCGACGATCGCGTACACGGCGCTCCGGCGGTGTGCGAGTCGTGCCGCGAGTCCGGCTTCGTGCTTGCGCCGCCGTGTTTCCCGCTCGCGCCGTTCGAGATAGATAAGGCGAAGCCGCTCCTGTTCCCCGCGTGTCTGCTGGTCGCGTCGTGCTCGCTCCTCGAGTGAGTCGCAGCTGTAGCTGCCGAGGAGACCGCCGTCGGCGAGCTGCTCGCGGTCGCGACGCAGCGTTGGCCCTTCGCCGTAGCGGCGGGCAAGTTCCTCGATGCGCGCTCGCTGGTCTCGGCGGTAGAGCTCGACCAGCGCAGCGACCGCCTCTCTGTCGGTCCAGGTTGGCAGTACCGGTACGGGCGCGGGCTCTGCTTCGAGCGGGTCGTCGTCGAGCTGGCGGACGAGCGCGGCGAACGCGTCGCGTTCGATCTCGCTCATCGGCTCGGTCGCGTTGAGCAGGAGGTGGAGCGCGGTCGCGCCCGCCTCGCCGAACAGGGTGAGATGCTCGCCCCGGAAGTGCAGGTGCTTCTCCTGCAAGTAGGCGCGGCGCGCGTCGGGTTTGGTACGCAGCCGCTCCCGCTTCTCGTCGCGTGCGCGCCGCTCCGCCTCCTCCTTCGCGCGAGTGGCGTCGTAGGCGGCGCGTGCCTTGTTCAGGCAGTCGCCGAGGGTGAGGCCACCGCCCGCGAGGCTGAGGTCATCCCAACAGGCCTCGGCGAGGGCGCGTTCGGGTTCGCGAGCGTGCGCGCAGGCGGCCGCCGCGAACCAGGAAAGGGTGCCGCCGCGGCCCCAGTCGCCATAGAAGCTGGAGCTATAACGGCGGTGCTTATCGAGCAGCCCGCTCAGCAGCTTCAGGAACGCGACCGCCCTGCTCTCGGTGGTGGTGAGGAAGAGCAGGCAGGGGCAGAACGGGTGCGACTCGGCCCACGCTGCCTGCGCGGCGTAGGCGGCGTAGCCGGCCGCTTTGGTTTTCAGGCGGGCGTGGCTCATCGTCCCCATGTCCAGCTCGACGAAGGCGAGCAGGCCGCGGCCGTTCTCGTCGTGGAGGTGGACGAGGGCGTCGGGTGCGAGCGCCCGCTGCCGCCCGTCCGCCCGAAACGCTTCGCGCGCCTCCCCCTCCCGCTTGAACTCGTGCAGGTGCAGACCGACGGTCGGCGCCTGCACAGCGAGGAGGACGTACAGCTCGGAGAGCCGTTCGGCGTGGTGGAGGAACTGCGGGTTCGGTTCCGCCCGCTCCCCGCCGCGCGGGACAGGCTCGCCACGCACGAACGCATCCGAGGCACGGGTCGGCCAGTAGTGGAACGGAGCGGACCCCTTATCGCGATAGGGGCGGCTCCGACCGACAAGACCGAGCTTGGTCAGGCGTTCGGTTCGGTAGCGAAGCGTTCGTGCAGGCGTGTCGGCGAGCAGCCGTTCGAGCTGGGTTTGCGTCAGCACGCGCTGCTCAGCGAGCAGCGTGAGCAGACGCCGATCTGTATCGGTGACGGTCGCGAGTGCGTCGCGCCGGCTCAGCCGGCCGGCGTGCCCGCGGCCAACACGCATGTGGAACTCGATCAGGACTGAACCTCCTTGTACAGTCGGGCGCGCACCACACCCGCAAAATCGGCGTGGCTGCGCGCGAAGGGGCCAGAGCTTGCTTGCCAGTCACAGCCGGACCGACTGGCAAGGAGAGGAGCGGCGGTCACGCCGCCCTCCGCAGCGAGGTAGACGAACGCTGTCGCCGCAGCGCGGCGGCAACAGCGCGGTCAGCAACTCGACCACCTCAGCTTCCTGAGCAGCGGTGAGCGGCTCGACCCTCACAGGGCCGAGCCTGATCTCACCGTCATCGATTGTCTTCGGCCGCAGCGGTACAATTGCCGCCGCCGTACAGCGGGTCTGGATCGTCCATCTGTTGTCGACGCGCCGGCAGAGGAGCCAGACATCAACGTCCTTCCCGCGAACGCGGATACGCTCGTGGACGGGAACGCCGTCGAGGAAAATGTCCCTCTACATAGAGAGGCCATTTTGGGCCCCCAAAACTCACACGCGGCCGCGAAGACTTACGAGAGGTTTACAGCGGCGGCGTCCGTGTCAGCGGCGTGTCAGCAGCGGGTCGGCGGCGTGTCGGCGAGCGTTAGCCCGTGTGCATCAGAGGCGAGGATCGACCGGCTCGCTCTCCATCGCCAGGACGCCGAAAGCACACTCGTGGACGCGGTACGGCGGGTCCAACCGGAAGCATGTTGTGCTCGCTCGGTTTCACCTGGTGGAACTGCTCGGTGAAGAACCGGAACGCCGCCTCCACGGGCGCCGCCACGACGACGTCCACACGGATCGACGTGTCCCTTGTGTGCGTACTCAATCGCTCCTCCTTTCCGCTGCCTCGACGCCCTCCTTGAAGGACGCCAGAGCTTTGCTCCAGTAGCGCTCCAACTCGGCCCGCAAGATGTCGACCCCGCTCGGGTCGACCTGGTAGATCCGGGGGTGCCGTCCGCCCGGTCGACAACGAGCCCTGCAGCCTTGAGCACTTTCAGGTGCTGCGAGACCGCCGGGCGACTGACCGGCAGCTCACGCGCGAGCTCGACCACCGCCTGGGGGTGCTCGGTCAGGCGATCGAAGATCAGGCGTCGCGTCGGATCGGCCAGGGCGTGCCAGACGTCATTGTGGTAAGTCACCACTTACGGTAAGTCTAGCCTTTCCGATTCCGTCGTCAACTAACCCGCGTGCAATAACTCCAGACCTGTGGCCTGGTAGGCGAGTGGGTTTCGGGCAATCAAAGATCCGTCGTGCAGCGCTCGGTCGTGTGCCTCACCTACTCGACGCCGAGCAGCAACCGCTGGTGGCTGACAACCAACGGTTGACATGACAACCGCTGGTTGTCATACTGAGCTTCGTGGACGAACAGGAGATCGCAGCCACCTTTCTTCGTATCAAGGAAGTTCGAGCCCAGGCAATCCATCACACCACGGTGGCGAGGCGGCTCGCGGCCGAGCGTCGCGACCTAATGAGCGAGCTGATCGAGGCGGGCGTCTCCCAAGCTGAG
>JBKPCT010000303.1:0-9127 GCA_046727515.1 Actinomycetota bacterium
CAGGAGGTCGATCTTGTTCAGGACGACGGCCTGGCGGCGCTCGTCCAGGCCGGCGCCGTACTCGGTGAGCTCGAGGTCGATCTGCCGGAACTGCTCCGCCGGATCGGCGGCGGCAGCATCGATCACATGCAGGAGCAGCCGCGCGCGCTCCAGGTGCGCGAGGAACTCGTGGCCGAGACCGACCCCTTTGCTCGCCCCCTCGATCAGCCCCGGGACGTCCGCGACTGTCAGCTGCCGGCCGTCGTGCGAGTCGACCGTCCCGAGCACCGGTTGGAGCGTCGTGAACGGGTAGTCCGCGACCCTCGGCTTCGCGTTCGAGATTCGTCGGAGCAGCGACGACTTGCCGGCGTTCGGCAGGCCGATGAGCGCGGCGTCGGCGAGCAGCTTGAGTCGGAGCTCGAGCTCGGCTTGCTCGCCGGGGAGTCCTGTCTCCGCAAATCGCGGCGTCTGGCGCGTCGGGGTGGCGAAGTGGCGGTTCCCACGCCCTCCACCGCCCCCGCGGGCGACGACGACACGCGCCCCCGGGGCGACGAGGTCGGCGACGATCTGATCGTCCGCGAATATCTGCGTCCCGACCGGGACGTGCAGTTCGACGTCGGCGCCGTCCGCGCCGTGCTTCCCGCTCCCCCGCCCCGGCCGGCCGCGACCTGCCTTGAAGACGCGCTTCGAGCCGGGCGTGGAGAGATCGCGAAGGTCGGGATCGGCGATCAGAACGACGTCGCCGCCTCGCCCGCCGTCGCCGCCGTCCGGCCCGCCCTTCGGGACGAACTTCTCACGCCGAAAGCTGAGCCCGCCGTCACCCCCACGTCCGGCCTGCACCGCGATGCGGGCCCGATCGTGGAACATCGTCCGCCGTTACTCGACGACCGAGACGGTGCGGCGCTCGCCGCTCGTCCGGAACTCGACCTTGCCGTCCTGCGTGGCGAAGATCGTATCGTCGCGGCCGATGCCCGCGCCGGAGCCCGGCCGGAAACGCGTGCCGCGCTGGCGAACGATGATCATCCCGGCCTTTACATCCTGGCCCGCGAAGATCTTCACGCCGAGCATCTTTGGATTCGAGTCGCGCCCGTTGCGCGACGATCCGAGTCCCTTCTTGTGCGCCATTACTCCGCCTTCTTCGTCGTCGGGGTCCTGCGCGTTGCCGGCTTCTTCGCGGGCGCGGCCACGCTCGGCTCCGGCGCGGTCGCCGCTGCCGCCTTCGGCTTCTCCTGCGCAGCCTGCGCCTTCGGAGCTTCCGCGCCGCGGGTCGCCTTCTTGCCGATCGACTCGATCTGGACACGCGAGAGCGATGCCCGGAAGCCGTTGTGCCGCCGGTAGCCGGTGCGCTTCTTGTACTTGCCGATCCGGATCTTCGCGCCGCGCTCGTGACCGAGCACCTTCGCCGTCACCTGAACGCCCTTCGGGGCCAGCTCGGCCTGCCCATCGCCTCCGACGAACAGCACCTCCGGGTGGAAGGTCTTGTTCTCGTCCACCGCCAGCCGGTCCACGAGGAGATGCTCGCCCTCCTGGACGCGGTACTGCTTCCCACCGAGTCTCACGATTGCGTACGTCATAGAAAGCGGCGCGGGAACGCGCCGGATCGGCATTGTAGCCACGACGTGGCGATTCGCGCTGTCGTTTTCGACTTGTTCGGGACGTTGATCGACGATTCCCCGCCGGCGGATTACGGACGGTTCCTCGCCGAGACGGCGAACGAGCTCGGCACCGACCCCGAGCTCTTTGTTGCCGCCTGGAACCGCAGCGACGTTGCGCGCTACACGAGCCCGGTCGAGGACTGCTTCGCTGCGCTCTGCGCGGAGCTCGGCGTCACCGACCGAGCTCGCATCGACGCCGCGCTGGGGCTGCGCGTCGAGCGGCTGCGCGCCTTGCTCGTTCCGCGCCCCGACGCGGTCGCGACGCTCCGCGAGCTCCGCGGACGCGGCCTGCGGCTCGGGATGATCAGCAACGCGACCAGCGAGCTGTCCCGCCTCTGGGCCGAGAGCGCGTTCGAGCCGCTCTTCGACGCCGTGCTCTTCTCCGCCGATGAGCAGATGATGAAGCCCGACCGACGGCTCTACGAGCGGATGGCCGGGCTGCTCGGCGTCGAGGCCGAGGAGTGCCTCTTCGTCGGCGACGGGGCCTACCGCGAGCTGCAGGGCGCAGCCGAGGCCGGGATGACGCCGATCCTCATCCGCGCACCCCACGACAAGTGGGAGCACGAAGGCACGATCGGCTGGGGCGGGCTGCGCGTCTCTGCGCTGAGCGAAGTCCTACACCTGGTCTGAGGGCTGCTCGGCCGACGCGGCTGCCGGCTTGCGGTGGCGCCGGCCGCCCCGGGAGCCGCGGCGGGTCTTCTTGCGGGCCCCAGGAGCCGAGTCGTCGCCGTTCAGGCTGATCTCCTCGGCCTCCGGGACGTGGATCGTCGGGCGCCGCGGCTCGACCGTCTCGACCTCCCCCGAGCCGTTTGCCCCGGCGGTCGCCGTGGAGCGCTTCCGTCCACGCCCGCCGCGCGAGCCGCGCCGTGTCTTCTTCCTCGGCTGCGCCGCCTCCGCTGCGGGCTGCTCCTCCACGGGCTCGAGGGTAGTCGGCTCGGGACTGTCGCCGGAGCCGGCGGCCTCGATCGCAACGGCGGTCTTCTTCTTGCGCCCGCGCCCGCCGCGCGAGCCGCGCCGGGTCTTCTTCTTCGGCGGCGCCTCACTCTCGACTTCGGAGGGCTCCTCTTCCGGCGGCTGGGCAACCGTCTCCACCTCGACCGCCCGTTCCTCCTCTGCCTCCGGCTTCTTCGCGCGCGAGGCGCGCGTCGGCTTCTCGGCCTGCGCCTCGGCGGTGATCGGCGCCGCCATGGCCGCCGGCCGGCCGTCGGCGAGCACGGCGTACGCGGTGCCGTCGAGGACGCGAGCGATGCGAATGCTCACCTTCTTCCCGACGAGCTTCGCCGCCCCACCGACGGAGACGAGCCAGCCGTCGAGCTTCGCGACCCCGGCACCGCCGTCGTGGCGGCCGACCTCGACGAGTTTCACCTCCAGCGTCTGGCCCTCGCTGACCGGCGCGTCCTTGGCTGCGAGCTTCTCGACCGTTCCCTCGTCGAGGACGGTGAAGTGGTCGTGGCCCACCCCGGCCTTCCCCTGGACGAAGAAGCGGCGCCTCGTCTGGGCCTCGATCGCCTCGAGTCTGGCCGCGCCCGGACCGACGAGGAGCTCGGCGACGTGGTCGTTCAGCTCCACCTTGAAGGCCTTCGTGCGCGGCTTGGAGGCGGCGAGCGCGCGCAGGCGCCGCTCCGCGTCGACGACCGCCGTCGCCTCGGAGACGACGACGCCTTCGCCCCCACAGGTCGGGCACTTGCGGGTGAGAATCTCCCGCGGGCCGTCGGTGACGTTCTGGCGCGTCATCTCGACGAGTCCGAGCGGCGAGATCTCGACAACGTACGTCTTCGTCCTGTCGCGTTTGAGCTCCTGCTGGAGCGCCTGCTCGACCGCCTCCCGGTTCTTCGGGTTCGCCATGTCGATGAAGTCGATGACGATGATCCCGCCGATGTCGCGGAGTCTGAGCTGTCTGACAACTTCCTTCACCGCCTCGAGGTTGTTCTTCGTGACGGTGTCCTCGAGCCGCTGGCTCGAGGTCTTCGCGCGCGAGCCGACGAAGCGGCCGGTGTTGACGTCGATGACGGTGAACGCCTCGGCGTAGTCGAAGATCAGGTAGCCGCCCGAGGGCAGGTCGACCCGCCGCGAGAGCGTTGAGCGGATCTCGGCGTCGACGCCGTACGCCTCGAAGAGCGGGATCTTGTCGCGGTAGCGCGAGACGCGCTCTGCCATGTGCGGGGAGGTCTTCTTCAGGTAGCCCTGAATGCGTTTCAGCGTGCGGTCGTCGTCGACGAGCGCCTTCTCGAAGTCGCCGGTGAAGAGGTCGCGCGTGACACGGAGCGGCAGCTCCGCCTCCTGGAAGAGCTGCGCCGGCGCCTTTGTGACCTTCGCACGCGCCTGGATCTGCTTCCAGAGCTTCATCAGGAACTCGAGGTCGAGACGGACGTCGTCGGCCGATGCGCCCTCCGCGGCGGTGCGGACGATCACGCCGCCCTGCTTCGGAGCGATCGCTTTGACGATCTCGCGGAGGCGGTTGCGCTCCTCCTCCTCGAGCCGGCGAGAGACCCCGATGCCCTCGCCGGTCGGCACGTAGACGACGAAGCGGCCGGGGAGCGAGATCTCGGTCGTCAGCCGGGCACCCTTCGTCTTCATCGGGTCCTTCACCGCCTGGACGAGCACCTCCTCGCCACGGCTGATCAGGTCGGTGATGCGGCGTCCACGCGGCCTGCGGCCCTCGAGCTCGGGGCCGACGATCTCGTCGACGAACAGGAAGCCGTTCTTCTCTAGCCCGATCTCGACGAAGGCCGCCTCCATCCCGGGAAGGACGTTGTCGACCACGCCCTTGTAGATGTTCCCGGCGATCGAGCGGCGCTCAGGGCGCTCGAGATAGACCTCGGCGACGCGACCGTCTTCGAGAACTGCCACGCGCTGCTCGGAGACGTCGACGGAGACGAGCAGCTCGCGCTTCGCCTCGGGCAGCGGCGCCCGGCGCAGCGCCTGGCGGCGGCGCGCGGACGGACGGCGCTGGCGCTCGGCCGGCTCCTTCCGCTCTCTCGCCGGCGCCTGCGGCTTCGCCTCGACCGTTGCGGTCGTTGTCGCGGACACGGCGGCCCCGGTCTTCCGGCGGCTTCGCCCGCCGCGGCTTCCGCGGCGGCGTTTCTTCAGTGCGGGGTGCTCGCCCTCGGCGGGCGGCGCCGGTGCTTCAGTTCTGGGCGGTTCTGCCTCCGCAGCCGGAGCCGGCTGGGCTTGTTCGGACTTCTTCCTGCGAAACCATGGCAGGGGCAAGTGGATTCTCCTCCGTAAGCGCGCGCACGGCAGCTCGAGTTGCGAGCGCCGGCGCAGCGAAATTGATGTCGTAAGAACGCGGCACAGATGCCTCGTCCACCAGGGTAGCAGCCCTCTTGGACGACCCCTCTGGAGGCGAGCCGGGCTAGGCGGCAGCAGGGCGCAGCTTGGCGCGGCGCGTGCGGATCGCGCGCAGCCGTTGGTTCAGACGAGCCCACGCCCACGGCTCCACCTCGCCGTAGCGCACCTCCGTCTGGTTCCTCGTCGCTTCCAGGTATTCGAACCAGGCGTCGGCCTCCTCGATCATGAGCAGCTCCTCCGCCTCGTCCTTGCTCGTCATCGGGTACCTCCTGCTCGCTGGTGGCGCTGATGGTAGGTCCTCACTCGGACGGACAGGGCGAACGCGAGGGCGCAAAGCCTCAGTGCGGAAACAGCGTCCGCGCTCCGGCAACGCGCGTCACCGGCGCGCGGCGCTCGAAGTGGCGGACGGCGGCCTCGCCGAGCGCGCGCGTGCCGACGTAGGCGACGCCGCCCTTCAGCACCCAGCCGACGACCGGGACGAGCCCGACCGTCCGCCGCGCGACTGCGCGGAAGCCGAGGGCCGAGGCGATCACGGCAAGGACCTCGGGCAGCCGCTCGCGGTCGATCTCGAAGCCGTACGCGTCCGCGATCCGCAGGACGAGCCGAATCTGGTTCAGCGTCAGTACCGGAAGGTCGGTTCCGGGCACGAAGAACGCGAGCCCGATGAAGGCGTTCTGGCGCGAGAACTTCCTGATCAGGTCCTCGCAGACTGGACGGCGGAGCACCGGCAGCTGCGCGGCGAGCGGCGTCGCCGCCTCGCCGAGCGTACGGGCGAGCCGCATCGCGATCTCTTCGATCGGCAGACCACTTCCGGGACGGACGCGGACGACGTTCTGGTCGAGCACGTACGGGATGTGACCCGGATCGTCCCGGGTGGCGACGACGATGATCGGCATTCGTGCGTGCGCCGCCTCCTGGAGGATGCGATCGTCGTCGGCTCCAGGCTTTCCGGCGAGGACGTGAACGAGCGCGATTCCCCCCTCGATCGGACCCTGCTCGCGGACAGCGGCGCCGACGCCACCGCGGGTCAGCTCACGGGCGAGCACCGAGACAAGTTCACGAGCGCCGGTGACGACGAGCGGCCGGTCGGTGTCGGCCGACACGCGGAGCTCCTTGAGGATTCCGAGCAGCGCTGCCGGCCTGACCGGAAGCTTCGTCGCGGGCGTCACCAGGGTGCCAGCCGTGCGCGGCCGCGGCCGCGCGCGTAGATCGCCTGCAGCACGCCGATCGCACACAGGTTCGCGACCATCGACGAGCCTCCGACACTGACCATCGGCAACGGGATACCGGTCACGGGCGCGATTCCGATCGTCATCCCGACGTTGACGAAGATCTGGAACAGGAGCGCGAACACGATTCCGCCGGCGGCGATCGCCGAGAAGGGATCCCTCGCGACCGCGATCACCCTCAGGCCGCGCCAGACGACGAACAGGTAGAGCATCAGCAGGAAGCCCGTGCCGAGAAAGCCGCGCTGCTCGGCGAGCGAGGCGAAGGCGAAGTCGGTCGCGTGCTCCGGCAGGAACTGGAGATTCGTCTGCGTCGCACCCTTCACGCCGCGGCCCTCGAATCCACCCGACCCGACGGCGGTGATCGACTGCGAGACGTTGTACGTCGAGCCGCGGGGATCCTGCGCGGGATGGAGGAATCCGGTCAGGCGGTTCTTCTGGTACGGCTTCAGCGCGTCGACACCGGCGGCGGGCATCAGCCAGAGGACCGACGCGACGCCGAGCGCTGCAATCGATCCGATCACGACAAGGTGAGGCCAGCGGGTCCCGGCGACGAATAGGACCGCGCCGAGTGCGGCGACGTACACGAGCGCAGAGCCGATGTCGGGCTGGACGAAGACCAGCAGCATCGGCGGGATCGCGAGCGCGACCGCCGTCAGCACGGTCGAGGTCTCGCCGACCCGCTTGAAACGGTCGGCAAGGAAGCCGGCGAGCGCGAGGACGACGAGCAGCTTGCCGAACTCGGAGGGCTGGAACCGGAAGAACCCGACGTCGATCCAGCGCCGCGAGCCTCGGGCGACCTCGCCTTTGAGGAAGACGACGACGTACAGGAGCAGCGTGGCGAGGTAGAGGTGCCGCTGGTACCGACGAAATACGTCCGGATCGATGAGGATCGCCGCGACCATCCCGACGAGCCCGATCGCGACGAAGACCACCTGCCGGTTGACGTAGAAGCCGGGATCCCCTGTGATGTCGTGGCTCGTGATTCCGGAGATCGCCCAGAGGCCGTACGCGACAATCGCCGCGACCGCCAGGAGCATCCACCAGTCGAGCCGCGCGATCAGCGGCGCCGCCTGGGCGAGCTCGCGACGGCGCGCCCGCGCGCGGGCTCTCGAGCTGGACGTGTAGACGAGGTCGGCCATCTGCGATATCGCTCAGTCGGAGTAGATGCTCCCGATCGGCGGGGCGTTCTCGTGGAAGTAGTGCTCGAAGACCTTGAGTGCGGCCGGAGCGGCCGCGGTGCCGCCGTGGCCGCCGTTCTCGATCACGACGCAGACTGTCAGCGCCGGCTTCTCCGCGGGTGCGTAGCCGCACCACCAGGACTGGTCCTGGAGCACCGAGTACTTGTAGCCGGGCGGTTGCACCGACCTCTCCGCCGTCCCGGTCTTGCCGACGACCGTGATCGGGAAGCTCCCGAACACCGAGGTTGACGTTCCGTACGGGTAATGCGTCGCGCGGTACAGGCCGTCGCGGATGACGGCGAGCGCGGCCGGATCGACGCCGCTCGTCGTCGGGAGCGTCGGATTCAGGTAGTGCCAGCCGGTCGAGTCCGGCGGCTGCACCGCACGGACGACGTGCGGCTTGACGAGCTTGCCGCCGTTGGCGATCAGGGCGTAGAAGCGCGTCAGCTGCAGCGGCGTGACGAGCAGGTCCTTCTGCCCGATCGCGAGCTGGATCGAGTCACCCGGCTTCCAGATCCGGTCGATCTCCCAGCAGCACGGGTCGGTCTTCTTCGTATACGTCGAGTCGCGCCACTCGGGCGTCGGGAGCAGGCCGTCCTGCTCCGGGCCGATGTCGATTCCGGTCGGCTGCCCGAACCCGAAGCGACTCGCCCAGCCCTGCAGCGGGTGGCCGCGGTCCGGTGGCAGCCCATAGAACGCGTACCCGAGGTTGTAGAAGTACGTGTCGCAAGAAGCGCCGATCGCCTGCGGCATCGTCATCGGCTCGTCGGCGTAGGGGTCCCAGTTCTTGAAGACCTGGCCGTGGACCACGTACTGCGGCGTGCACGGGATCGTCTGGAACGGCGAGATCAGCCGCTCCTGCATCGCGGCCAGCGCGGTGACCGGCTTGAAGGTCGAGCCGGGCGGATAGAGGCCCTCGGTCGCGCGGTTCAGCCCCGGATAGTTGTCCTCCTTGGCCACCTTCGGGTCGAGGAACGGCGCCAGCTTCTTCGGATCGGTGCGCCCGACGAAGACGCTCGGCTTGTAGGTCGGCGCGGAGGCCATCGCGAGGACCTCGCCCGTGTTCGGGTCCATGGCGACGACCGCGCCGCCGTTGGCGAGCCACTTGCCGTCGGCCCGGGCGAGCCGCATCCCGTACTGGAGGGCGCGCTCGGCCGCCCGCTGGAGCGAGATGTCGATGGTGAGCTGGACGCGCTCGCCGGGCTGGCGCTCCTTACGGACGATCGGCTGGGTCCCCGGCACCGGCCGGCCGAGGGAGTTGACGTGCACCTCGTCGATCTCAGGCTGCCCGCGCAGGTAAGTGTCGTAGGCGCGCTCGACACCGGTCTGTCCGATCTCGTCGCCGGCCTGGTAGCCGTCCTTGCGCAGCCGCTTCAGCTGGTCCGGAGAGATCTCGCCGACGTAGCCGAGTACGTGGGCGAGCAGCGCCTCGGTGTTGTAGCTGCGCAGGTAGGTGATGCGCGTGTGCACGCCGGGGAACTCACGGCGATGCTCGGCGAGGTAGTCGAGCTGGGGCTTGTGGACCGCGACCTGGATCGTCACCGGCGTGGCCGGCTCGTCCTTGCGCTGCTCGAGCCGCGCGAGCACGCCCGCGAGCGGGACGTGCACGACCTTCGCGAGCCGCTTCAGCTCCGCGTAGCGGCCCTGCTTCGGGAGGTCGGCCGGCCAGACCTCGACCGCGGTCGCGCCCACGTTGGTGACGAGGGTGCGGCCCATGCGGTCGACGATCGTCCCGCGCGGCGCCTCGCGCCGAACCGTCCTGAGCTGGTTGTTCAGCGCGGCGTTCTCGTACTTC
>JBKPCT010000304.1:0-12746 GCA_046727515.1 Actinomycetota bacterium
ATCGGGTGACGCCTCGAGGCGCGCCGCGCCCGAGACCTGACGACCGATCTGCCTGGGCGAGACCTTCGACGCCTCGTGGTACCACTCGGCCGGATCCAACGGGTCGGGCCGTCCACCGTAGACGAGCTCGAGCCAACGGGCCGTCTGGCGCGGGACTGAGGCGGGCGCTTCTCTCACGGGAAAGGGTGCGGGTCGGGATTCAGGTCGAGGGGCTCGAAGGAACGCGGGACGAGGCCTACCTCGAAGGCCGCGTCGTAGAGCCGTCGCCCGCCGAGGAAGCGCGCGCCCTCGACGACGTCGAGCTGGCAGAGCTCGGGAGCGAGGACGTGAACGACGCTCAGGCCGGCGGACGCGACGTCGGGACTCGTGACGTCGACCGCATAGGCCATGGCTCCGCGCGCGGCGAGCCGGTCGCAGACGGTCTCGATCAGCTCGAGGACGTTCTCGCCTTCGAGCGGCTCGACGTCGGCGGTCTTCCGACGTTCGCCGGCGGCATCGAGAAACGCTGCCCGCTGCGCGCGCTCCTCGTCCGCGTAGTAGAGCGTGTGGTCGTCGAAGGTCTCGATCGCCGCCGCGGGCCGGCGCAGCCGTTCGGGCTCCTCGAGCGCCCGGTCGGAGACCCAGCGGCGTACCGAGAATGCCTCCGCCAGGGCCTTGCGCCACGCATCTCCGACGCGAGGAGCGCTCGCGGCGCCGACGCCCAGCGCCCCGAGACAGCCGGCGGGACCATGAACGACTCCCAGCACGGTCGGGACGTCGAGGAAGGCACTGAGGTCGACGGCCGCGTAGCGCAACCGGGAAGGCGCGAAATAGCGGCGGTCGAGCCGGACGAGGTCGTCGTCGGCGCTCCAGTCGAGCAGGGGCAACGAGAGTCGGTTGTGCCACACGAGCATGAACGCGTCCCGCTCGACGAGCTCGAGGAGGCCGGCGAGGATCGCCTCCTCCAACGTGGCCGCGCATGCCAGGCCGCTGCTGGTCGCATGACCGATCCGAACCTCGTCCGGCGCTTGCCGCTCCCACGGCATGAAGACGAGCTGCGCGGGCAGGTATGCACCCCGACCCTCGGGTACCGAGAAGCCCTCGACCCAGCCGACGACGCTGTCCAGGCAGAACGGCCGAAAGGGAAATCCGGAACGCTTGTGCTGCTCCTCGGAGAAAAGCGCGAAGCGTTCCGGGTCGACGGCGTCGGCGCCGAGCTCCGCGGCAGAGGCGACGACGATTCGCTCTTCCGGAACGTACGACCCCGAGTACCGCTCGAGCGCCTCACCGATCGCCGCCGCCTCGGCTGCGTCACGCGACGAGTGCTCGCTGCCCGTGTACGACTCGAGCGACGTCCCGATCGTCGGGAGTCCGTCGGCGAGCTCGCACCCGATGCTGACCAGACGCAGCTCGTCAGCAGCAGCCATCGTCTCGGACAGCCCGCGAACGACACCCGTCAGCGGCGAGACGAAAGAGCGGAGCCGCGGCAGCGTCGCCGCCGGCGGAGTCTGCTGCACGGGCCGAAGCTCAGCCGCCGGAGGCAACCGGCACCTCCTTGTACCACGGCAGCGGCGAGGCGACGTCTGCGAGGCCGGAGCACGCCTGGCAGCGCGGCACGCGATGCAGGTGGTGGACGCTGAGCGCGAGCGCCGGCAAAGGCTCGAACGCGTAGAAGCCGGCCGGCGCATTGTGGTCGTCGAGTACGAGCCAGTGAAGCGCGAGCTCGGCCGCAAGCCCGCCGAGGACGGCGTCGAACGCAGGGGCGGACGGGTACGCGGCGGGCACCGCCTCGAGCAGCGCGAGCTCTTCGCCCGCTCCGAGATTCGCTACGCGCCTGCGGCGAAAGCACTCGTAGCACCCGGTGTCACCGGGGAGGTAGAGCGGCCCCACGGTGGCGTATCGCCCATCGAAGGGAAGGATCTGGAGCCAGGCCTGGGACGCTGCGAGCGCCTGCTCATTCCAGTCCGGAAGGCGCGGGAGCTCCTCGGGCCCCGGCGAGCAGATGACGAGATCGACGCCGCTCTCGAGCCGATCGCGCCACCCGACGCCGACACCGCTCAGGCGCAAGAGCCGAGCGGCCTCGAGACCGCCGCTGCCGCGGCCGACGATTGCGACCGAACAGGACGCAACGGCAGCCGCTATGTCCCCGAGCGGCTCCAGACCCGGGCGAAGGGACGCGAGCAGTCCGGTCGCAGCCACGCTCGGTCGCGCCTGGTCCGGGCCGAGCGGCGGCCCTTCCCTGAGGAGCCCCCGGTCGGAGAGCACGTCGAGTACGTGCTCGACCGCCGCTCTGACGGGGTCGCCCAGGAGCGCGACGATCTCGTCCAACGTCCGCGTTCCGTCGAGCAACGGAAGGAGTACGGGGACGAGCCGCGCCGCGGCCTCGCCTTCGAGGCACACGATGCGTTGGCCGTACTCGAGCACGACCTTGCCGCCGTCTGCCGCCACGCGGTACCAGGGCGCGAGGTACGGGAACGCAGGGAGGGAATTCACGACCCCCACCTCGCCACCGGCCGCATCAGTTCCAGGACAGCTTGCAGCAGGTGAGGCTGGACGACGACCCCGTACTGCTCGAGCTGCCGGCGCCGGGGTGGCTCCTGGCGTACGGGGCGTTGCGGTAGCCCTTCTCGGTCACCCGCAGGTCGAGCAGCTCCTGTTTGAGCTCTGTGAACATTGCGACCTCCTCTGGTTGTTGTCATCGACGACAACGGTAGCGAGGAAGCTGTAGGGCGCGTGTGACGAGACCGGAACGAAACAGCAACTCCGCAACGGTTCTAGCGCGATCCGCCCGAGCCCGCTATTGGCCATTCTGGCCCCCAGTCAGACGGTGACGGACTAGTTCGTCTGCGTGTCGCGATAACGCGGCGGGACCGACGGCGGAGCAAGATCGAAGGCGAGCCGCGGGTCCGCCTGCGGCTCACCGGCGCGCAGCGCGAGCGGGATCACGCCGGCCCAGACCGGCAAGTCGTAGTCCTCCCCCTCGTCCTTCGGGGGTCCTTGGCGCACCTTCGCGGAGGCCTCGCCGAGCGGCAGTCGCAGGATCGAGGTCGCCTTCAACTCCAGGCGCGTCGGCGGGCGCACCTCGGCCCAGCGGCCGGGCAGGATCCGCTCGCCGAACGCTTCGAGCGCACGCAGCTTCTCCTCCGCGTCGCCGACCTCGACCGCGCGGCCCAGGACGACGACCGAGCGGTAGTTGATCGAGTGGTGGAAGATCGAGCGCGCGAGGACGAGCCCGTCGACGAGCGTGACCGTCAGGCAGGCGTCGACGCCGTCGCGGAGCCTGCGCAGCATCCGGCTCGCGGACGAGCCGTGGACGTAGACCTCGTCGTCGACGCGGCCGTAAAGCGTCGGGATCACGAACGGATGGCCGTCGTGGACGAAGCCGAGGTGGCAGACGAGCCCGGCGTCCAGGATCGCGTCGATCTGCTCGCGGTCGTAGGCGCCTCGTTCGGGGATGCGACGGACACGCGTCCGCTCCGATGGTGACCGCCGCCGCACGAGGTCAGCTTACGCTCAGCTCAGGCGAGAATGCGAAACGCGAGCGCGACCGGGCATCCAGCCTGGTTCAGCCGCCGCGCCAGGCCGAGATCGGCCGGCGACTCTGCGAGCAGCCGCGAAATGACCCTATCGAACCCGAGACTTGCGAACTGGTCTCGCCGCCACATCTGCACCGCGTGCTCTTCCGAGTCGATCGGGTCGGGCGGCTCGTCGATCAGGATGCTCGTCATGCCAGGTGAACGACCCAGTCGGCGAGGAGGATACGGCGCTCGGGGTTACGCAGGTGACCTTGCGGGGCACAAGGTCTCCCATGCCGCGCGCGATCTGGTCGGGGACGATTTCCTTCGGGCTCGTCAGCGTTCCTGTACGCATGTTCGCCGCCGTCTCCGAGCACAAGCTTCATTTCAACCTGCTCCATCGCAAGGACGAGTCGCCGATCGGCTACGAGAAGGTCTGCAAGCTCGAAGACAAGGCCGTCCCCGATTCGGAGATCGTCAAGGCGTACGAGATCGCGAAGGGCGAGTTCGTCTACGTCGAGGACGAGGATTTCGAGGCCGCGCGGGCCGAGGGCGGGCATGCATTCGACATCGAGCAGTTCGTGCCAATCGAGCAGATCGACCCGATCTACTTCGAGCACAGCTACTACCTCGCGCCGCAGGACGGCGGCGAGAAGGTCTACGCGTTGCTCGTGAAAGCGATGGACGAGGCGGGGCTGGCGGCGGTCGGGACGTTCGTGATGCGGGATCGGGAGTACCTCGGTTGTCTGCGCATCCGGGACCGCGTCATCGCGCTCGAGCGCATGTACTTCGCGGACGAGATCCGACCTCCCGACGATCTACGCCCGAGCGGCGCGCGTGTCAACAAGCAGGAGCTCGAGATGGCCGCCTCGCTGATCGACCGCTTCCGGGGTGAGTTCGACCCGTCGCACTACAAGGACACCTACACCGATCGACTGCTCGACGTGATCCGGCGGAAGCGGAAAGGCGAGGAGGTCCACGCGGCACCAGAGGTGGAGCCGGACGAGGCTCCGGACCTGATGGAGGCGCTGCGGGCGAGCCTCGAAGCGCACGCCAAGACCGCGCCGAAGCGGAAGGCGCCCGCGCGGCGCAAGTCCTCTAGCAGCGGCCGAAGATCGACCGGCTCGAGTCGCCGTCGTTCGACGACGAGCGGATCGCGCTCGCGCCGCTAGCCGCCGGGGACGTTGCGCACGCGGTCGAGCGATCCCGGCGCGATCGAGCCGCCCGGCTGTGGCACGTGCGACGATGCCGCCCGTTCAGGTGCGAAGATGCGCAAGCACGGCGTGGACGCGGCGGTTGTGCGCCGACCCGCTCGGCAGGTCGAGCTTGCAGAGGATGTGACGGATGTGCGTTTCTACGGTCCTCGGCGCGACCCACAGCCGCTCGGCGATGCCGCGGTCGGTGAGTCCCTCGGCCATCAGGGCAAGCACCTCTCGCTCCCGCTCGGTCAGCTCCGCCAGCGGATCGGGCTCGCGGCGGCGCGCGAGGAGCTGCGTGACGAGCTCGCGGTCGACGACCGTCCCGCCGGCTGCAATGCGTTCGAGCGCAGCGGCGAGCTCACCGCCGTCGAGAACCCGGTCCTTGAGCAGATAGCCGCAGCCACCTTCGGCGCCGTCGATCAACCGCAGCGCGTACGAGGCCTCGACGTACTGCGAGAGAACGAGCACGCCGACGTCCGGCCGACGGGAGCGGATCGACGCGGCGGCGACAAGACCTTCGTCGGTGTGCGTCGGCGGCATGCGGATGTCGACGACGACGGCGTCCGGGCGTACGTCCTCGACAAGCGCAAGCAGCTGGTCCGCATCGCCCGCTTCGCCGGCGATCTCGATTCCAGCCTCGGCAAGTAGTCGCGCGAGCCCCTGGCGAAAGAGCGCCGTGTCCTCGGCGATCACGATACGCATGGAATCTCCACGTGCAGACGTGTCCCTTGACCGGGCGGGCTCTCGATGCTGACCTGGCCGTCGAGCGCACCGGCGCGATCGGCGAGTCCCCTGAGGCCGTTGCCGCCGAGGTCGGCGCCGCCTACGCCGTCATCGCTGACCTCAACGACGACCTCGCCGTTCAGCCGCTTGACCTCGACGCGCGCCTTCGATGCTTGTGCGTGCTTCGCAACGTTCGCCAGCGCCTCGGCGACGATGAAGTACACGGCAGTCTCGACCTCCCCGGGCAGCCGTCCGCCGTCGGCCTCGACGTCGACGGGGACCGACGAGCGCTCGGCGAGCGTGCGGACGGCCGCGGCGAGGCCCTGGTCGGTGAGGACGGCAGGATGAATTCCCCGCGCGAGCTCGCGCAGCTCCGCAAGCGCCGCCCTGACCTCGGCCTCCGTCTCGTCCAGCAGCTCGTCGTTGTGTCCACCGGCCGAGCGGAGGAGCTGGAGCGCCATCCCGATCCCGAGTAGCCGCTGCTGCGCGCCGTCGTGGAGGTCGCGCTCGAGCCGGCGGCGCTCCTCGTCGCCGGCGCGGACGATCCGCGCCCGTGACTCGCGCAGCTCAGTGAGCTGGGCGCGGAGCTCCGCCTGGAGGCGCTGGTTCTCGAGCGCAAAGCGCGCGGCCGAGCCCGCCGCCTCGAGCAGCGCCGGTTGGTCGAGGAAGACCGGGTGGTGGACGAGCGCCGCGAGGTCGTCGCCGATGTAGGTGACCGCTCGGTCGGGGTCCTGCGGGAGGGCCACCTTCCTCCCCTCCTCGTCCACCCACACGCGCCGTTCCGGGAGCCACAGCGCAAGCTCGAGGCTCGGGTCGCCGATCGCCCGCGCGAGCGCCGGCCGCACCGGGCCCGGCCCGGCGCGGCCCAGCTCGACGACGAGGTTGCCGATCGGCCCGCGAGCGCGGCGCGTGGCGGCCAGGCCGACCACCGACGCGAGGGCGCCCGTCAGCGCCGCGGCGGTCAGAATCCAGTCGTAGCTCGAGACGTTCAGCAGCGCCTCCTGGTCGGCGATCACGACCAGGAAGAGGACAATCCACGAGAAGAGCGAGCCGATGGTCAGCGCGACCGCGAGCGGCAGGAAAGTGCGGCGCGCGCCCGGCCCAGCGCGCACAAGCTTCTGCCAGACGAGGAAGAGCCCGATCGGGATCACGGCGATGATCTCGATCGACCAGCCGCGGTTCCACCAGTCGAGCGAGAAAGGCGGTGAGCCCGCGTGTAGGTAGCTCCGCTCGGCCGGGATGCAAAACGGGCAGCCGCGGCCGTCGTAGACGAGCAGGTTGTAGACGTTCTCGATCACCTGCGCCGCGTAGCCGAGGACGAAGATGTAGACCCATGCGAGGCGGCCGACGAGCTTCCCGTTCGGGTAGGAGAGCGTCATCTGCGCGTACGCGATCGGACCCATCGTGAAGAGGGCGAGACCGACCGTCGTCGCGGCGCGCGAGCTCGGGTAGGCGACGTCGAGGTCGCCCGCGACCCAGAGCGCCGGCCACCACCACATCAGAGGCCCCATGTGGGTCGGCGGGCGCCAGGCCCACACCCACAGCCCGGCCGCAAGCGCGATTGCCATCGTGACCAGGAAGAACGTGGTCTTCCAGTCGGCCGTGGCGTGGTGCAGGTAGCCGTACAGGTCGAGCGCGATCAGTGCCAGGCCGAGCGCAGCGGCGGCCCACCACCCCGGCGTCCGGACACCCTGGCGCCAGAAGCTCACGCCACCAGCTCCGCAAAAGCAGCGCCGGTGAACGACGCCTTCGGGATGAACCCACGCGTCGGCGCCTCGCCGAGCGTGACGCCGAGGTCGCGCTCGCTCCGGCTGGAGGTGAGGACGACGGCAGGCTGGTGGCGCGCCTCCGCGAGCTCCGTCGCCACCTGGAGTCCGGAGGCATCCGGGAGGATGACGTCGAGCAGGACCGCTTCAGGGCGAAGCACTTGCGTACGCTCGAGTGCGGCCGCCGCGTTCCCGGCCTCGCCCACGACCGCGAAGCCCGCTTGCTCGAGTAGCCGTCGGGCGAACCGTCGGAACGTCGGGTGGTCGTCGACGATCAGAACGGTTCGCATAGGCCATGGTCTCACAGTGGGCGCCCGCTGTCTCTCCTGGATATCCCTGATCCTGCGCGGGCTTCAGGGATCGCCCTGACGAGATCGCGAGAGCACCTTCATACGGTGCGGCGCAATCGACGCACTGGGAGGTGCACCATGTTTCAACGGATCACGTTCGTCGTCGTCGTCGTCGCTCTCGCGGCCACTGCGGCCGCGTACTCGGCCTCGGGCTCGAGCTCCGCGAAGACGATCAGGGCGACCCTCTACTACACGGGACTCACGCCGATCGACTCCGACCACAACGAGAAGCCGAGCGTCGGCGACGTCTCGGTTGCGCCCGGCTTCTTCGTCGACGGACTCGGGAAGAAGATGGGCCGGGTCTACGCGTCGTGCCTACAGGTCAACGCGGCCGGCACCGAGTACAACTGCACGGACTACAACCACTTCGTCGGCGGCGACATCATCACGGCGGGCCGCTTCTCGCCGCTCGAGAAGACCAGCCGCTCGGCGATCATCGGCGGGACCGGCGGGTACACCGGGATGCGCGGGTCGGTCGTGACCAGGTGGTTGGCCCGCGACTTCTCGAAGGCTCAGGTCACGTTCACGCTGGCGCCGTGATCTACGCCAAGGTGAGGCCCGCGGTCAGCGGGCCTCACCCGCCGGCCGGGACTGGGCGGACGATACGGCGCCCCGTGCGCCGCAGCCAGCGAAAGCCCAACCAGAGGAAGGTGGCGACGAATGAGGCCGCGAAGAAGATCAAGCCGGCGAAGAGCCATCTGCCGCCGCCCGGCGAGGTGCCCGTCAGCAGCGCGATGATCGCAGCGCCGATCGGCAGTACGAGCAGGAGGAACGTCCGGCCGAGGGCGACGGTGCCGCCGAAGCTCGCGCGAGACTGGCCGCGGCGGACGATCAGCCCGGCCTCCCCCACCTGCCCGGCCGCGTAGTACCGGCGGGCGCGCACCGCGAGCCGGAGCGTGCTGCGACGGGTCGAGTAGGCGAGGTACGGCACCCAGACGAGCGGGAGCACGAACCCGACGAGCAGGAGCATGCCGATCCCGACCCAACCGATGATGAAGCGGAACCGGCTATAGCCCACGTCAGGCCCCAACAGGCCGAGCAGGTACGCCATGCGCTTGATCATTCCAACGCGCGCCCCGGCCGGGAGCTTCTCGCCCTCTTGGTGAGGATCTTTCTTCATCGCCGCGATCGCGGCCCGCGCCTCCGGGACCGAGTCATGCGCGCCGAGCAGCACGAGCAGGTCGGCTGCGCGCATCGCATCGCGGGGGTCGCGGCCGGAGACGGCGGCGAGCTCGAAGACCATCTGCGCCTGGGCGAGCAGCGCGGCGCAGAACGCAACCGGAATCAGGACGATGAACGGCCCGCCGACGAACGCTCCTTCCGTCGCGGCCACTCTCGCCTGGTGCGTGACCACGCGCTCCTCGAGCTCGTCGCGCTCGGCGTCCGGGTGCTCGCGTCGGATGTTCTCGACCGCCGAGGCCGCGCGCGCCCCGAAGTGGGCGAGCGACCAGACGACGAGCTGCTCCGCCATGTGCTGCGGATCCGCCCACATGATCCGCAGCACGTTCGGTGCCTGGAAGATCGGCTCGTCTTCGGCCGTCGAGGCGTCAGGCGGGCGCTCGGTCTCGACCTGCGGAACGGCTTCGCTCACGCCGGGATGCTGCCCGATTCGCGCGCCCGAGACCGGACCTTGTGGTCCCAGAGGGTCGCATTCAGGACCGCTGCACCGACCATCAGGCGGGCGATCAGGTAGAGCCCGAACAGCAGCGCAGCGGCGATCCCGAGAGCGCCGTAGGTCCCCTGCTTGGTGAGGGACATCGGCGCGATGACGAACGCCGTGAAGATCTGGATCAGCTCGATGCCGATCCCGAACGCCAGCGCGCCGGGCAGGAGTCCCTTCCAGTCGGCGTCGCGGTGCGGCAGTCGCATCGTGACGAGCAGCCAGAACCCGGTGTAGGGAACGATCATCAGCAGCGTGACGACAATGCCGACCCCGGTCGACCACTCTCGTGCGGCTCCGGCCAGACCGGTGAGCACGAAGAAGGCGAGGAGCAGGCCGAGGAGCCTTGCAGTCGCCTTCGGGGTCGGGCGGGGTGCGGCGGCACGGAGGTCCGTCCAGACGAGCCGGTGCGCTCCGATCAATGCGCGCAGCACGCTGCGGGTCACGTAGAAGAGGACGGGAACCCCGACGAGGAGCCCATACCACCGCCCCGAGCCCGTCGCGGCCGACGCGATCGACTGGGAGACGAGTCCGGCGAGGCCCAGTGTCTTCGCCGCCTCGATCGGCGAGTCTCCGGCAGCGTCAGCGGCGATGCCGAGCCCGGCGACGAGTACCAGCCCGAAGGGCAGGAGCCAGATGAAGAACCGGTACGCCAGCGCGCCGGCGATGATCCCGCCGCCGACCTCGACGTCGCGGGCGACGGCCTCGAACATCGCGTCGAGGGTCTTGTGATCCGCGCGCGCTTCCTCCGCACGCTCGGCCACCTCCTGGGCGCGCGCCTTGAAGGCGGCTTTGCGGAGCTTGGCGCGCTCGAAGGCAGACGGCGCAGGCCTCGGAACGAGCGGGTCGGTCTCCGGCGGCGGGGTCAGGCTTGGAGTGTCGGACATGCCCTGCTCGTGACGAGGCTAGGCGAGGGTTGGGTGCAATCGCTCATCCGGCCGGGATGAAATAAAGGCCCGCCTCAGGGGCCTGCCATGATCGCCGGCTTCGGCGTGCACTTCTCGCACAAGAACTCGAGCACGACGCGGCGATTGCTCGCCTAGGCCGGATGGATGCGCGAGACCGTGCCAGCGGGCCTCATCCACAGAGCTTCGCAGTGGAGCCGAGGGGGATCGAACCCCTGACCTCTTGGATGCCATCCAAGCGCTCTCCCAGCTGAGCTACGGCCCCGAGACGGCCAGTGTAGCGCCGAATTCATGTTCCTCGGCCCAGCTGATTCCTCGCTGTTCGGTGGTTCGAGAAGACGCGAGACGGAGCCGAATGTTTCGCCAACGCCAGTTGCCGTGTCGGACAACTAGACCGAAACGGCCTCGACCGAAACGGACGGCACGTCGCCCCAGAGGTCCTCGAGCGCGTAGTAGCGCCGCGCGTCGGGCGTGAAGACGTGCAGCACCACGTCGAGGTAGTCGGCAACGATCCAGTTCGCCTCGCCGACGCCATCGACCGATACGGGGAGCGTCCGCGAATCCGCCTTCATGGTCGCGCGGACCTCGTCGTAGATCGCCTTCGCCTGTCGCGGGTTTTGCCCGGTGCAGATCACGAAGTAGTCGGTGTAGGTGCACACCGGCGTCATGTCCAGGATGACGACGTCTTTCCCCAGCTTCTCCTGGGCGAGGCCGGCGATATGGCGTGCCTGCTCTAGCGGCGTCAGTCGGTCAGCGCTCCGGGTCGTTGCACCGGGGCCAGTCTAGCCGACCAAAGCCCCGACCGTAAACGGCTTAGTTGAGCCAAAAAACAGCACGCGCGCAGGGAGAGAAAGGGCCGGTTCCCCCGGCCCTTTCTTTGCGTCCTTCGAAGCGCTCCTAATGGACGTGATGACAGCCCTTGACCTTCAGCTTCAGGGCCTTCGGGCTCGTCGCCGTCCCGGCGAGCGTGGTCACGGTGACCGAGCCGCCGGTGAAGCCTTCCGGCACGGTCGCCCGGATCACGTGCCTGCTCTTGACGGAGAAGTTCGCCGCGATCCCGCCAATCGTGACCGATGTTGCCCCGGACAAGAAGTCGCCGTGGATTGTGATCTGCTTGCCCACGCACGTCGCTCCCGGCGTCACGTGCGTGATCACCGGCGGCTTCCCGTACTGCGACGCTGCGCTCGTCGCCGACGGCGCTGCCGACTTCGGCGAGGCGCTGACCGTGTTCTTGACGGCCGAGGCGGCATGCGATACCTGCTTCGTCGCATAGCCGACCCCGCCGACCGCGGTAACGGCGCTCACGAGCGCAACCGCGAGCGCGGCTGCGAGCGCGAGGCGGAGCGATGCCTTCGGGCGATGCTGCACCCGCCCCGGGACCCGCGCAACGATCACGCTGATCAGCCCTGGGCCGGGACTCGGCCGCTCGGCGCGAAGCCGCGCACCGAGATGCTTGAACTGCCGTTTCTCGCTCATGTGGGATATACCGCGCGAAAAGTGAAGATCCTTACGGCCACTTCGCTGCGGGAGCCTTGCCGCGTGTGAGCCCACTGCCCGGCGATCTTCTCGCGTAGCGCGCGCTTCAGCGGCCCCTAGCCGCGATACAGGCCGCGGCGGGAAATCTCGGCTGCGACAGCGGGCGGTACGAGCCCGTCGATCGACTCGCCATGCGTCGCTTTTTCTCGGATCTCGCTCGAGGAAACGGGCACGGGCTCGATCTCGAAGAAGAGGACTCGCTCGGGGTGCCGGAGGCCCGACAGGACCTCCTCGAGGC
The DNA here is from genome assembly GCA_046727515.1 of Actinomycetota bacterium. Lineage (GTDB taxonomy): Bacteria > Actinomycetota > Thermoleophilia > Gaiellales > Gaiellaceae > DATBLE01. The sequence continues at coordinate 11,872 of JBKPCT010000304.1, forward strand.
GTTCACGGGGGTAACCGGGCCGGCTTGCAACCCCGAGCCGCGCGAGCTCGAGCACCGCGTCGGGCTCCTTCCACGTCGGGAAGCCGGCGAACTCGTCGGCGCCGATCAGGAAGATGGGATCGCGCCAGGGCCCGTCCCGCAGCATGTCGACGGTGCGCTCGTGTCGGTCGACCTCGACGCGACGCCCTGGGAAGGCCGCGCGCGCGAGGGCAAGCCGGGTCTCGACGGGGCAGTGCACCTCCTTGTGCCCCGGATCGGCGACGACGATCACGACCAGCTCGCAGAGCCCGAGCTGACGCTGCGCCGCGTCGGCGAGCGCAACGTGACCGACGTGCGGCGGGTCGAAGGCGCCGCCGAGCAAGCCCGTCAATGGAGGCCGCCGCGGAAGTCGGCTGTCAAGAAAGCACCAGGGTCTCGTCGCCGACCTCGACCTCGCTCCCCGTGCGCGCGCCTGCCGCCCGCAGCGCCGTCTCTAGCTCCTCGGCCGACGGCGGTGTGCCGAGCACGCGGAAGCCGCGGTCGGTGCGCAGGATTCGGAAGGTCGCAGCACGCGGCTGTGGCCGATAGACCAGGAACTCGGCGAGCCCCTCGGGGTCGGCCTGCGGCGGCGGCGCCGGCGGGCAGAGCTCGAACAGCCTGCGCTTCAGCTCCTCGATCCCCGCGCCTGTCGCCGCGGAAACCGGGAAGACGGCGACGACGCGCTCGTCCTCGAGATCGAAGCGCGGCACCTCGGCCAGGAGGTCGATCTTGTTCAGGACGACGGCCTGGCGGCGCTCGTCCAGGCCGGCGCCGTACTCGGTGAGCTCGAGGTCGATCTGCCGGAACTGCTCCGCCGGATCGGCGGCGGCAGCATCGATCACATGCAGGAGCAGCCG